>JAQVIV010000007.1:23086-29683 GCA_028695445.1 Candidatus Shapirobacteria bacterium | reverse complement strand
GGTACGTTCCTACGTGTTACTCAGCCGTCTGCCGCTGTCGCCTTACGGCGACCGCTCGACTTGCATGCCTAAGGCACACCGCTAGCGTTCGTCCTGAGCCAGGATCAAACTCTCAAAAAAAGAATTTCCGGGATTAGAAATAAGCCTAAAGCCTATTTCTGTCCGGATCCCGGTGGTATCAACAAAATCGACACAATACCGGGATTTCCTACCACATTCCGAATGCCAATGTCTAGATTAGACATTAGATTGTCTATTAAATAAGTCAAAAATGTCAAAGAGCCAAAAGAAGAAAATGCCTTAAAAGATAAGGCAAATACTATTTTAACACGACGCTTTAGGGAAGTAAAGATAAAACAGTCCAAAATTAAAAGTCAAAAGTTAAAGATCAATTAACAGTTAAAAATTAAAAATTCAAAGTTATAAAAAATAAACGGCTAAATGGCTGTCTGGTTAAATGGCTTTTAGAGAGTTGCTCAGTTTTGACAAAACTTAACCTAACCATTCAGCCATTAAACCATATAACCATTATTTTAATTTTCTTCCATTGCTTTCCACAAAACAATCGCCAGAGAAACCATGGCATTAAGACTAATGTTAAAACCCCACATGGGTATTTCTAAAACCCCATCAACCAATTCTAGAATTTCCTTGCTGACACCATAACTTTCATTACCGATTAACAAGGCCAGCGGAAAAGAATAGTTAACTTCTCGGTAATCTAGGCTTTGGGCTGACTGCTCGATGGCAAAAATCTTTATCTTGGGGTGGTTTTTTCTCAAAAGACTGATGGCTTTTTTGGCCGCTTCTTGATACCGCCAAGGCACCCATTCTTGGGTGCCAATCGCCGCCCGATGAATTTTGATGTTGGGCGGAGTTTGGCCGCGGCCGCAAATAATTACCTCGCAAGCAGCCACAGCATCAGCCAGCCGAAAAATTGCCCCAATATTATAAGTATCTAAAACATTATCCAAAATAATATAAACTGGCTGGCGGGGAATTTTTTTTATCTGTTCAAGAGTTGGCTTTTGGTAACGCAAAAATTTAGCATTCAGCTTCTGTTTCATTTCTGCCAAGTATAAATTGATTTTTTAAAATAACCTACGGGTGCTGATTTGGTTTGCCCTGTTATACTATTAATGTATAAGGCGCTGGAAGAACCGATTGAGACGGCCCCATGATAACGGTTAAAATCGGGCCGGCACTCCTCTATTAGTAGGCCCAGGCCGCCAATTAGGGTTTGAATTTTCAAGGATTTTTCCCGAACCCGATCGCTTTGGCCATAACAAAAATAAATTTTGCTGGCGGGTCTTTTATCAAGAGCCTCAATTGAGCGAGATAAAAATAAACCCACCCCATTGTCGGTATATGGCGGATCAGAGAAAACAACATCAAAGCTATTAAGAAGGTGGTTGGGTAAAGGGCGAGCCAAGTCGTGTTTCAAGATTTCTATCTTAAAACTGTTTTTCTGATTAATCACTGCCAGATCATCGAGAACGCTCTGGTCAGTGTCGAGAATAAAAATCCTCTTCGCTTGATCCAAATAGGCCGCGGCCACTCCGGTCCAATCAGCGTCTCCTAAAAAAAGCAGGCGCCGCCCCAAAAGATCACCCCTCTCTTTCATTAAAGCGGCTCGACGCCAAACAGTTTCCTTCGTAGCCCGAAATTGGTCTAATCTGCGATTTGCCCTCTTCCGCCAATTCTCATAACGACTAAAAATAGTATCCAAATCTTTTGGAATTTCCCCAAAAAAAGGCCTTTGCCAATTAAAAGGCCGAGGAGAAATTTTTTCCAACCACTGTCTTCCTCGGCTGTTTAGGCTAGTCATCTCTGATGAGGGCAATAAATATGGTTTAATTTCTTCTCGGAAATCATCAAGAATAGACTTTGCCAAACCGGTGGTAGTTGAAAGTTGTCTATTGTTAATACCTTGGTCAAAAAGAACCAGCAATCCTTCCGTTTGGGCCAGTTTTAAACCCACTTTTTGTGCCAGCAAATTAAGATCATAAGCCATCATCTAAAAAGATTTTAACATTTAAGGGAAAAAAAAGAACAAGGTTGACAACGGAGGATTATTTTTCTTCGACAACAATGGCCTCAACTGGACAAACACTGGCCAAGTTTTTGGCTTCTTGAATTTCGAGCGCTATTCCCTTGGATTTGAAGTGGGTGTTTTTAGCTTCAAAATGATCAGGGTAAATCGCCGCGCAAGTCCCACACTTAATGCACTTTTCCTGGTTAATTATCACTTTTACCATCTTTTCCGCCAAAAACTTAAGCGGCCAACCAGCCGCCATCAACATAAATTACCGAACCGGTGAGATAACTGGCTTCATCGGAAGCTAAAAAAACCGCCGCGGCACCAATGTCCTCTGGTTGACCAATTCTTTTAATCGGTAAACGGGCTAATAACCCTTGCTTAACCTGCTCATCTTCTGTTACTCCCTTGGCCATATCGGTTTCAACTGCTCCCGGAGCAATCGCATTAACAGTAATCCCCTTGACACCCAATTCAACTGCCAAACCCTCAGTCAAAGCAACTACCCCACCCTTGGAAGCACAATAATGGGCCAAGGCCGGATAACCAACCCCAACTCCACCGGAAGCAACCGAGGCAATATTAATAATTCTCCCCCAACCATTTTTCTCCATTAAGGGGGCCGCAGCCTTAACGCACAAAAATTGGCCTTTAAGATTGGTGTCAATTACCCAGTCCCAATCCTCTTCGGTCATCTGGTCAAGAGTTTTATAATTTAAAACACCGGCGTTATTAACCAGAATGTCAAGCCGGCCAAATTCTTGAACTGTTTTCTCTACCATCGCTTTAACCTGATCGCTCTTGGAAACATCGGCCCTGACGGCAATTGACTTTTGACCTAAGTCCTCAATCTTTTTTACCACCTCTTGGGCTTGGTCAGCCGAAGAATGATAATTAACCGCCACATCTGCCCCCTGTTTGGCCAAGCAAAGAGCAATCCCTTGACCAATGCCCCGGGAAGCGCCGGTTACTAAGGCGATTTTTCCTGTTAAGTCAAACATTTTTAATAAATAAATTAAAAGTTAACAATTCTTCCTTCTAAAAATCAGAATATCACAAGGGTCGTCAAAAACGCAACTAACAAGACAAAGCCAATTACGTAAGTTAAAAGTAAACGATCAGAGATCTCAAGATTGTTAAATAGTTTTTTCTTTAAAAGGGTCCGCCTTTTTTGATAATCAAAAACTAATTCTCTAATAAAAAAGATGTTAGCCCCCAAAACAACACCGAGAGCAATTAGAGACTCATTAGAAACTGCTAACCAAAAAGAAAACAATAAAAAACCCGCCCTAAAAACCCCCGAAGACAAAATGAGAGCAACCTGAGGAGACTTTACAAGTTTAGGATAAGCTGATATTAAAAACCAACCAAACAGGAAGCCTAAAAATAAATAAGCTGCCTCCAACCAAACCGACCAGCCATTAATAACCAAAAAAGCCGCCGCCATTATTGCCGCCGCCGGCAAATAGAGGTGATTGAAAACCTTGCCAAGAAAGCCCATTTGCATTAATTTAACAAAAAAACTGCTCTCTTGGCAAGAAAAAAATAATTTCCAATTTCCAATTAACCCAACCCGCCTGTCGGCGGACAGGTTTCCAAAAAATTTAGCAATTTTTAATTTTTAACTGTCAATTGTTAATTGTTCTTGCTCACATACCGACAGTGTTTAGGCCAAAAACGAAACTTTTTTTTTGCCCATTCTCCGCCATAATCAACCCCAATTCTCGAACCGGAATTTATTTCTTTTTCCGGAAAACCCCTTCCCCTGGCTAACCAAATTTTTTCCGATAAAACCAGATCTAACCCATTATGAGTGCCATCAATCTTTAACCATGACGTTAATTTGCCAGGACCAACCGCTACTTTGCCTTCTCCCCCAACCAAGGGTTTTAGAGAACGAATTAAGACCGCTCCCGCCTCACCTTTTTGATGGGCAACAACATTAAACATTTGGTGTTGGCCATAAACCAAATAAACATAGGCTTGTCCTGAAGAAGAAAACATCATTTTTGAGCGACCACGATTACCAAGGCGAGCATGAGAAGCCAAATCCTCTTCTCCAAGATAGGCCTCTGTTTCAGTAATTTCCCCTCCTCGCAAAACCCGGTATCGATCCTGAGTAACCAAAATTTGCCCCAAAAGGTTTTTAGCCACCCTTGACGGAGAATTTGAATAAAATTCTTTTGGTAATCGATTCTTGGTCAACTTTTCCCGCCAATGGGCTTGTTTTAACTGCCACATAAATAATTTTCCTAAATTGCTTCCCTTGCCAGTTTCTAATACTTGGTGCTTTATTCTTTCCAATCGGGGTCGAGGCTCTTCCTTGGCCAGCCTAATATATAAAGACTTGTGCTTTAGATCGCCTAAATCTTTAGCCAAATCATAACCATACTTTTGAAACTCGTAAGAAACATATTTGTCCTCTTCTTTATCAAACCTTTTCAAAACGTCACTAATGGGAGTGAAATCATTAGAAAGTTTAGACATAAATTATCTATAAAGAAAAGTTCGAAGCAATGGTTATATGGCTAGATGGCTAGGTTAAGTTTTTCTTAAAATTAAGCAATTTTCAAAAACCATTTAACCATACAACCGTTTAGCCATTAAGATAAACTTTGAGCTTTGAACTTATTAGCTACTAAGTGCTTGTTATGACTTATCGATTACCAACCTCTTCCCCCTAATCTCATCCACTCCTTTTTCAATCGCTAAGGCCAATAAATTGGCGGCTTTCTCAACCACTTCTCCTAAAAATTTCTGCTCTTTTTCCGAAAATTTATCTAAAACAAAATCCGCTATCTGTTCCGGGTTTTTGCCTTCCTCTGGTCGACCAATGCCGATTCTTGCCCGCCAGAAGTTATTGGTTCCCAGAGCCTCAATGACCGATTCGACACCATGATGACCGGCCGCTCCCTGTTCTTTGCCGATCTTTATTTCCCCAAATAAAAGATCTAAATCATCATGAACGAGTAATAAATTAATACTATTAATCTGGTAAAAATTAACTAACCCTTTCACCGCCTGACCACTTAAATTCATGAATTTTTGGGGTTTGGCTAGCAAGAAATTTTCCCCTCTTGTCTCTAAGCAATCGGTTCGAGAGTTTTTCTGCCAACCCCTATTAGGAGAAACCCGGGGCAATAATTGATCTAAAACTAAAAAGCCAATATTGTGCCTGGTGTCTTGATATTTTTCTTCCCAATTACCTAAACCAACAATTGCCAACATAGCCCTATTTTAGCATGGGTGGACCGTACCGGAATCGAACCGGTCACCTCACCCATGCGAAGGGTGCGCTCTACCAAATGAGCTAACGGCCCAAAATAAATTTCCAATGAATAACCAATAGTTTAATTTGTAATGAAAATTTAATAATTCATTGAAAAATTGACCGGTTGAAAAGAGCGAAAATTAAACAAGTGCCGTGGGAGGGAATCGAACCCTCACGATGGGGATACCATCACAGGTTTTTGAGACCTGCGCGTCTGCCAGTTCCGCCACCACGGCCAAAAAAACAATTAAAAGTCTAAAATGAAAAGTTAAAAATATTGGGAAAACAAGACTAATTATATCATTCCTGACCTTTTAATATTCTTTTCACTTCCTCATCAGAAACTTGATCAAAGTGTTGATAAAACTGACCAACAGAAAAAAACAGCTTGGGACTTTCAAGGTAAATTACCCGATCCACCTCTTTTTTAATCTCTAATAAAGCTTGCGGAGAAATTACTGGTACTGCGACAATCACCTCATCGGGAGACCCTTTCCTTACCTGTCTGGCCGCGGCAATTATTGTTGCTCCTGTGGCAGCGCCATCATCAATAATAACAATCTTCTCTCCTCGAAAAGAGGGAGCCGATTGAGTTAAAAACTTTTTTCTTTGGCTTCTTATTTGGGCAATTCTAAACTTTATTTCCTGATTGAGATAATCATTGTTAATCCCCAATTGGTAAATTAATTCCTCGTTCAAAAAGGCTGAGCCGGAATCTTCTCCCACTGCCCCAATGGCCAGCTCTTCATTTTGGGGAGCAGAGAGTTTTTTGACAAATACTAAAGACAAGGGCCAATCTAATTTTTTCCTGACACCCTTAGCCACCACTACCCCACCCCGAAGAATCGCCAACAATATCCCCGCTTTTATTTCCGAAAAAATTTTAGGAGCCAGCAAGTAACCGGCCTCAATTCTAGAAGCAAACATAAAAATAAACTATTTTTTACCCAACTTAACCAGTTTTCCTAAAACAAAATCTACCAGCCAAGGAATTTTATATTCTTCTCCCTGGTAGGCTTTAATAACCAAAAAAAGCCAGCCCAAAAAGAAAAGGATATTCCAACTGGGTAAAAATAGGGACCAACCCAAAATGGGAACCAGTCCCAACAAAAACCCACCGACGATAAAAACTGAACATAAAATTAGAGCTTGCTTAGAATGAAAAACAACCAAAGACGACGATTCTTTAGAGGCTAAAAAATAGATCGCCGGAAAAAATAAGTAAGCCAATACCGCCTTTTGCCGTTCTGTTTCACCGATTGTCATTTTTCACCCCCTTCATAATAAT
>JAQVIV010000007.1:10259-22986 GCA_028695445.1 Candidatus Shapirobacteria bacterium | reverse complement strand
GGGTAGGGTAGCTTCGGACCTACGGATCCAAGAACTATTTAAGCCAAAATTATGACTAAAGAGAAAAAGAAATAAAGTAGTAAAATTATCCCCTCCCTTCTGTCGATTTCTTTTTTAGACCAGGAAAAAAAATAAAAAAGGGCAAAGCCAGTCAAAAACAACAACACTGAACGAAAATAGGCAAACAAGCTTTCAATCCTAAATGGCGACAAAAATGCCGCTAATCCCAAAATAAAGGTAGTGTTAAAAACTAAAGGAATCAATAGGCCATCCAAAAAAACCAGGGGCTTATTTTTTGTCAATTCTAAGTTAATTAGTATTTCCGGCAGGCTGACTATTAATGCTAGGGGCAACAAGCCCAAAATAAACAAAGGAAGATTAACCCTTAAAGAAAAAACAACCAACAAAGATAATAAGAAAAAAATCACCGCTAACAAGAGGCCCAAAACTTCCCGCCAGCCCATTCTTGGTCTTTTTTTAGTTAAAACCCGATAAGCTAAAATCGGCAAACGCCAGCGCCAGCCAAATAATATTGCCCCAGTCAATAGCAAAGCCAACCCTTCGTTTTTCGAGATCTGAAGGTCTTTTAAAAAAATTAACGGCAAGGCGGCAACTAAGAAAACCGATAAAAAATCTAAACGTAAATTTTTAACTTTTATCTTTGTTTGGCCTCGGAAGAGCGCCACTAATCCGGGAATAAGCAAAAAGGTAATGAGGTTAATCCCCATAATCAAACCCAAAATCGCCTCCCCAAAAGAAACCAGAACCAATAATAAAACCAAAAAGGTTTCCGGGGCTATCATCAATAAAAAAAGCCCCGATTCCAAACTAACATTCTTTCTTTTCTTGGGCAAAATCAATAAAAAAAGCGACCAAGAAAAAAATAAGACTAATAAAAATAAGACAATGAATTGGTTTAAAAACACCTTAATAAAATTTCTAATTACTAATTTCTAATTTTTATTCAATTCTTAATGAAATTATTGTTAGATTGTTAAATTGTCGGGATTCTTCGTCCGCCAGCCGGCGGATTCAGAATGACGGAAAAAAAAACTTGTCATCCTGAACCCTATGTGGTTCATGGGTTGAACTTTCGGGTTCGGGCACTTACATGGGAGTGCCCCTACTTTTAACTTTAAATTTTTAATTGTCAATTGTTTTTTTGACTTTTAATTTTGAACTTTTAACTATCAATTATTATTCTCCTGTATTTCCTTTAATTCTTCAAGTTCTTTTACTGTTGTTGCCTGCTCCGGTAGACGATCAGATCGAAAACGAACTAAACGAGGAAAGCGCAAAGCCAAACCGGCACTATGTAAAGGTGAAATAGTAACATTATCGGCTTCAATCTCAACGACAATTTTTGGCCGACACCAAACATCGGGAAAAAGATTTTTGTCAACTTCATAGTTTTTGGGCTTAGACGCTATTGCTTCTTGGTCACAAAGATTCCGCATTTTTCGCCATTGGTCATCAGTTAGGCCGGTGCCAATTTTAGAAACAGTCAAAATTTGATCGTCATCAAATAATTTTTTAACCCCCAAAAGAAAAGCGCCAATTCCAAATTTGGCGCGTCTGCCACGACCTCGATAATAACCCATAACCACCCCATCAATTGTATCTGAAAGACCACCACCAGTCTTACCCTTTTCCTGCTTAAACTTTACCCAGGTAAACCCTCTTTTACCAACGTCATAGGGACTGCGCCACTTTTTAACCACCACTCCCTCTAGGCCTTTGTCAATTTGTTCCTGGTGATAACTTTTCAATTTTTTAGGGTCATCGGTTAAAATTTGGGGTGATAAAAAAATCTTCTTCTTTTCGTCTCGATTAGCAATCAGCCTCTCAAGAATTTCCCGTCTTTTACTAAAAGGCGTCCCGAGCAAACTTTTACCATTAAAGTATAAAACGTCAAAGCAATAATAACGAAGCGGGGTTTTACTAATTGCTTCTTCAATCTGATGCTTTCTTTTTCTCTGAATAGTTTTTTGAAATGGCAATAATTGGCCGGTTTTGGCATCATAACCAATCACCTCTCCATCTAAAATAACGCTTTTGGCGCCAATTTCTTCTTCTATTCCCTTGGTAATATCGGGAAACATGTCGGCAATATTTTCTAAACTCCTGGTAAATAACCAAGTTTTGGCTTTCCTTTTTTGGCGGTAAAAATGAACCTGAAGCCTGGTACCATCAAACTTAGGCTCAACCGCCACCAGGTCATTGGCCCCATCCTTGACAACCATTTTTTCAACCATTTCTTCTGCCCCAGAAAGGCGCTGGCAAAGAGCCAAATTAATTGGCACTCCCAAAGAAATGGCAACTTTTTTCAAACCAAAAAGTCCGCGCCTTTTAATCGTTTTGGCAATATAACCAATATCAGCGTGAACGTTATAGGCCGACTCAATTTCGTCTCTATGTTGTTTGTCTTCCGATACCAGCCAAGACAAGGCATCCAAAATTGTTAATTCAGAAAAACCCAAACGCAATCTTCCCAAGGGAATCCGAGCCAAATAACGAACCGACAGAGAGTCGACAGTTCTTAACAGAGACGACATAAGAGTAATTTTCTCCTCCTGGCTGCCCTCTCCCCCCGACTTGGCGACCACCATTAGATAGTCATAGATATTGCTGACCGTTAAGGGATTGTTTTGGGCCAAAATCTTATCGGCTTTTAGATTAACTGTTTTTTTGCCAAAATTAGAAAAAAGCTGATTGCTGGTTTGCCTTAGGCCTGTTTCTTTTAGATCTTGGGCAACAGTGCCCAAATCGCCAATAGTTTTGTATTTTTGCCTAACCTCTTTTGCGGGGAAAACAAAAGAGGCCGATAAAACCCTAATCATCATCTTGTCAGCCAAAGAAAACTCTATTCCCTTATAGGGTGGAGCCAAATATCCCAAAATTAAATAGCAAAGTTTATCAATTTCCCCTTCAGACGCCTGTCGAAAAAGATCAGCTAAAATCTGAGTAATCTCTAAACGAGAGTCGGTCTTTTCCAGTTTCTCCAGATAAATGGCTAGATCTTTAAAAAACATACCTTATAAAATTTCTAATTCTTAATTTCTAATCAATTTTTAATAACTTAATGTTTTGAAAATATTGTCATCTTGCTTAATTTCCGCGCCCGCAACGCCAGCAAGCTGGCTTGCATGGCGGGCGGGTTAAATTGTTGGCAATGTCTTTATTTTAAAAAAGTCTAAAAAAACCATATAGCCATATAACCATTGTCTTCAGGCTTTGAGCTATCTTAGAATATATTTTGCCCCTTTGGTCTTGCCCACTTTTCTAACCACCTTTTTTTCTCTTAAATCCTGCAATTCTCTCAAAATAGTATCTTCTGAAATCATTGACAAAATCGATCGAGCGGCGGCCATATCGACACCACCATGAGCATTAATGTATTCCATCAGCTTAACCTGGCGATTTGATAAGGCAATTTGTTTACCTCCCAATCGCTTCCTTAATCGACCATCAACCGATAAACGCTCAATCTCTTCTTTTATCCGTCCCAATTCGACCGCTAAGGCCCGAGAAAAAAACTCTAGCCATTCGGTTAAATCTCTTTTTTCCAAGTCACGAGATTGATCTGAGGTTCTTTTCAAAAAACCGTAATAATCGCCCAAGTTTTTATCGAAAAATTCTTCTAAAGAGAACAAACGTCTGATATCATAGCCCTCGGCAAACAAAATTAAGTTGGCAAAGGCTCTGGAAGTCCGGCCATTGCCTTCAACAAAAGGATGGATCGCCACCAAAATATAATGAGCAATCCCGGCCCGTAAAACCGGATGTAGCTCTCGACCCTCTCCAGAATTTAAAAATTTAAAAAAGGAGCTGACTAAATAGGGCGCTTCTACTGCCGGCGGAGCTCGAAAAACTACCGCTCCCGAAAGAGATCGAACTACAACCTGAGTCTTTCGATATTGACCCGACTTCTCTTTCTCTAAAATTCTCTTCGTTACCAGTTGATGGATCTTCTTTAAGTCCTCCTCTTGATAAAAAATCTCCTTATTTTTTCTAGACTTTTTCTCATCAATTAAATTCTCAATAAAGTCAACAACATTACGATAGTTAATTACCTCCTGAACGTCACGGCGGCCCGCCAAAACATCCTGTCCAGCCATAACTTGAGCCGCCTGTGACAAAGACAGCTCGTTACCCTCGATACGGGTGCCAAAATGAACCGTTCTTAAAACCGCATCTTCTTGAAAACTTTTTTCAAAAGAAGGAATTAAAGGAGCCCGATCAATTACTGCTCGAGCCGCTTCCGCATGGCCAATATTAACCAAAATCTTTGGTGAAATGGTAAATTTAGGATAGAACATATAACAATTCAAAATTAAAAGTTGAAAGTTAAAAACCGAAAGTTAGACTAAAAACCTATTTTTTAGGATTTTTTGCTTTGAATTTTTAATTTTGGACTTTTAATTGATCTCTAACTTTCAGCTGTATTTAATTATAGTATAATAATAGGCGTTATGACCAAAAAGACCCCCAATAAGAAAACTACCGCTAAAAAAACAGACAACGAGGCTCGTTTCAGGGTTCCTTTCCTGCCAGAACACCTTGATGAACCCCATGAAATTAAAAATAAGCTCCAAGAAGAGCTCGATGAATTCCAAAAGACTTTTATTAACGAATTGTCTACCCTCATCACCTCTGCTTTTGGCTTGCTGGCGGCTCTGGCTTGGCGAGGAGTAATCCAGGAGTTGGTTGATGTTTATATTAAGAGATTTTTGGGAGAAATGTCGGGAATATTATCGGAACTTATCTTTGCCCTCATTATTACTGTTTTGGCGGTGGTTCTTACTTGGAGAATTACCAAACTTAAGAAAAGATTGTTTGGTAAAAATTGAACCATCGGCTTCTTTTTATCTTTCCTTAAGAAAACATCATGGTTAAAAAAAAATCCTTAATTAGCAAAAAAATGTTCCCTTTCCGGCTCTTTAGAAAAAAAAGGAAGAGTCAATCAAAAAACCAAAAAAAACTAACCAAAAAACCCAAAACAATCTCCAGAAAAAGTCTTTCTGTTGGTTTGGTGATGGTTTTGGTGCTTTTAGGGGCCGTCTTTTACTTGATAATTTTAAAAGATCTCCCTTCCCCAAAAAAGTTATCACAAGAAACCTCTTTTTCCACTTCTATTCACGATCGTAACGGTAAATTGCTTTATGAAATTTATGTTGACAAAAATCGTCTGCCTGTTAGGCTTGACCAACTGCCGGATCACATTAAAGAAGCCACTCTGGCAATCGAAGATCAAGATTTTTACCACCACTACGGTTTCTCTCTCCGGGGCATTGCCAGAGCCTTTTATAAAACCGTTTTTGGACGCAGTCTTCAAGGTGGTTCAACAATTACTCAGCAACTAGTTAAAAACGCTCTCTTAACCCCCGAAAGAACTCTGACCAGAAAAGTAAGAGAAGCCCTGCTGACAGTGGCCACCGAGATTATCTACACCAAGGATGAAATTTTGGAAATGTACTTTAATCAAACCCCATACGGCGGCACCGCTTGGGGCATTGAAGCCGCCGCCCGAAGATATTTTGACAAATCAGCTTCCGAGCTTAATCTGGCCGAAGCTTCGCTTTTGGCCGGATTGCCGGCTTCTCCCACCACTTATTCTCCTTTTGGTGCTTGGCCACAGCTGGCTAAAGACCGCCAGGCGCTGGTCTTGGGACGAATGGTAGAAGCTGGTTTTATCTCTGAAAAGGAAGCCGATCAGGCTAAAGAAGAAGAGTTAAAATACGCCACCATTAAAGAGCCAATTTCGGCCCCCCATTTTGTCATGTATGTTAAAGAACAGCTAGTTAATATATTCGGCCAAAAACAGGTTGAACAAGGTGGTCTAAAAGTAATTACCTCCCTTGATTGGGAAATCCAAGAAGAAGCCCAAAACATTGTTAAAGAAGAAATCGATAAAAGTCTCCAATACAATGTTACTAATGGCGCTGTTCTGGTTACTAATCCTAAAACCGGGGAGATCTTGGCCATGGTCGGCTCTCGGGACTATTTTGATAACGAGCTTGGCGGCAACTTCAACGTCACCACCAACGCCCTAAGACAACCCGGTTCTTCAATCAAGCCAATCAATTATGCTATCGCTCTTGATAAGGGAAAAATTACCGCCGCTACGCCCTTAATTGATGCTCCCACCTGTTTTACCCAAGCCGGTCTCAAATCCTACTGTCCCAGCAACTATAACAATAGCTTTAATGGTATTGTCCAGGCCCGCTTTGCTTTGGGTAATTCTTACAATATCCCCGCCGTTAAAGTTTTGGCTCTTAATGGCTTGGATGTTTTTATTGAAGAGGCTAAGGACTTCGGCATTACTACTTTCACCAATCCCAAAAACTACGGTCTGTCGCTAACCCTGGGAGGTGGTGAAGTAAAAATGACTGATATGGCTACCGCTTTTGGCGTTTTGGCAAATTTGGGTGTCAAAAAAAACCTGGTAACTATTTTAGAAGTTACCGACAAGGATGGACAAATCATTCTCGATAATCGAAAAACTCTTGGCCAAATTGGCCAGCGAGTTATCGGTAAAGAAGCCGCCTACATTACTTCCCATATCTTGCTTGATAATGGCGCCCGAAGCGCCGTTTTTGGACCTTATTCCTACCTGGTTGTTAAGGAACATCCTGAAGTCTCGGTTAAAACCGGCACCACCAATAACCTTCGAGACAATTGGACCATCGGCTATAATCCTTCCCGATTGGTGGCTGTTTGGATTGGGAATAACGACAACACTCCAATGAGAAGTGTTTCTTCGGGGGCAGTTGGGGCTTCTTCTATCTGGAATAAAGTTATCACCTTTGTTTTTAATAAAGATGAATTACCCGAGGAATGGCCTTCCAAACCAGAAAATGTCATTGGCGCCTCAGTTTGTTCCTTGTCGGGCAATTTACCAGGGGAATCCGGCTGTCAAACCAGATTTGAATATTTTATCAAAGGTTATTTACCACCGGTTGAGGGAAATAGACAAGAAACCGTTCTTATTAATAGGGATACTGGAACGCTGGTCAAACCCGGTGAAGAGGTGGAAAACGTTGAACACCAAGAAAAAACCATTCTTCGTGATCCCTTGGGAGCTATTTTTTGTCTTGATTGCCCCAACTCGGAAAAACCCGATTCAATCCGCTATCCACTATAGGGAAAGTGATTAGAAACAAAATAAGTTCCGGATTTAAATTTTTTCTCATCTCGAATCTTGCCGGGCGGGAAGAAGTTTTTCTCTACTGTCGGTTTCAATCATTTGGCCAAAACCGCTCACCTTTTCTTCATCGGCAATAAAATACTCTTCCCTACTTTGCTGACAGATTTGTTTTTCTTCATCCCAAGAAAGACAAATCTGCCGACTAACTATTCCTTCAGGAACTAAAAACTCCTTTGAATCCTCTTGAATCAGTAACGCCTCCATTATCCGACGCCAAATCGGCGAGGCACCAGTCACCCCCGAGGCAATTTGCGCCATCGGCGAATTATCGTTATTACCCACCCAAGCGGCCACAAGTAAATCTGGGCTATAACCAATCGTCCAATTGTCTCGAAGGTTATTGGTGGTGCCGGTTTTAACTGCCACCTGATACCCGGGAATATTAATCACCGAATTAGCGCCAAAAACAGGACTCCGAGCCTGATTATCGGACAAAACACTAGTTAATAACCAGGCCACCTGAGGTGAAACCGCCATCTCACCGCAAGAATCACGGTTCACCTTGGTCTGGATAGCGAAGGCGTATGAGTCGGTTTTAACTTCCTCAAGGCAAGGGTTTACCCAAATTAATTTTCCCTTATGATCCCTGATCTCAATAATTGTTTGCGAAGGAATTTTGATTCCGCCATTAGCCAAAACCCCATAAACCGTAGCCAGTTCCATCATGGTTACTTCCCCTCCGCCCAAAGTTAATGACAAACCGAATTGATGGCTGTCTGTCCAACCCCCAATACCCATTTGCCGACCCAATTGAACCATGCGGTCAACACCCAATGTTGCCAAGACCTTAACCGCCGGCACATTATATGAACAGGCCAAAGCTGTTCTTAAGGTCATCAAACCATGAAAACGATTATCATAATTATTCGGCCGGTAAGGGGGCTGACCAGAAATCTGGAAACTAACGGGAGCATCTAAAATTTGACTAGCTAGGGTGTAGCCATTCTGAAGGGCTAGAGCATAGTTAACAACCTTAATCGTCGACCCCGGCTGTCTTGGCGCCGTGGTGACATTAAAATTACCGCTATTTTCTAAATCAAAATAATCCCGAGAACCGACCATAGCCAAGATCTCCCCGGTTTTAGGATTATTAACCAAAACAGCGCCATTGGTCACCTCAAAAGAAACTAATTTATCAAGCTCTTCCCTAACTACTCGTTCTGATAATTGCTGAGTGGCCAAATCAAGAGTGGTAGTAACTCGCAGTCCGCCTTCTTCAACAAAACGATCACCAAAAGTATTGACCAACTCCTGCTTAACCTGCATTACAAAATGGGGGGCCAAGATGTCCTGATTAATATTTCTTAATCTCAACTCCGCATTTCGGGCTCTCTGAGCCGCTTCAGAACTAATGAAACCCTTTTTCTCCATCTGAGTCAAAACTTCGTTTTGGCGGGTTTTGGCCAACTGCGGCCAAGCGCCAAAAGGAGAATAGGTGGTAGGAGAAGCCGGTAATCCGGCCAAAAACGATGCCTCCGACAAATTCAGGCTTCGGACTGATCTGCCAAAATAATATTGACTGGCCTCCTCAATGCCATAGGCGGCTCCGCCATAACCAACCTCATTCAAGTACATCTGTAAAATCTCCTCTTTGGAAAAACGGGCTTCGACCATCAGGGCCAAAACAATCTCCTTTACTTTTCTCATCATTGTTCTTTCTGAAGACAAGAGGGCATTTTTAACTAATTGCTGGGTGATTGTTGATCCTCCTTCTACTCTGCCATAGGCGATTAGGCGCCAAAAGGATCGGGCAATGCCAGAAAAAGAAATACCGCGGTGCTGATAAAAACCCCCATCTTCAATGGCAATCGTTGCTTCTTTAACCACCTGAGGCACCTCTTCCAGGGGAATGAGGGTTCTATTCTGATGACGAAAAATTTTATAAAGCAAGTTGCCATTGCGATCATAAATCATGGTTGTTTGCTTAATGTCTCTTGTTATTAGCTTTTGCGGTTGAGGAAGATCTTTAAAAACCAGCCAGCCAAAATAGACAATCAACAACAGTAAAAGCAAACAAAATAAAAGTTTTGGGCTAATCCTAAGGGACAGACCCCTAACCTTAGGGTGATTAAAAAGAGCCAAATCCTTTTTAGCAAATACCGCTCTTTTTAATCTGATTGCCTGCTTAAAAAAAGCGGTCCAAAATTTTTTAAGCCCAACCAATCCCCATTTAAAACTCCAAAGACTGGCTTTAATTACTAATTTTCCGAAAAAAAATAATTTTAAGAAAACTTGAAGCAAAAGTTTTATAAGAAGCAAAAACGGCCGACCCAGGAAAATAAAAAAATTAAGAAAAAAACTTACCACCTGTCCCCTCAAATTCGTCATTAACCTATATTATATCAGCAGTTAAGGGCTAATAATTGTTTTTCGAAGCTAATTTTCAAGAAATTTCCCCAACCCAGGAGTGCTATAATGTTTTTGTGACCGACCAGCAAAATCAACCTCAGCTAAGACAAGATCTAGTCACCGGCGAGTGGGTGGTAATCGCCAGTAATCGAGCTCAAAGACCAGACAGTTTTATTAAAAAACACCTTTCTTCCTTTCCTTCTAAAAAAGCCCAACAAAACAATCCCGAGAAGGATTGTGTCTTTTGCCAAATCCTAAAAAAGGAGGTGCCGATATTAGCCTGGTCTAATAACCAAAAAATTACTCCCGACCAGTATGATGACTGGACCATTGCTGTTGTAGCTAATAAATATCCCGCCTTCATTCCTGCTGGAAAAGTCGAGAAGAAAAGGTGCGGCCCTTATCAAACAATGACTGCCACCGGTTACCATGAATTAGTTATTACTAATAGCCACTCTCTCACCATCGATCAAATGACCATCACTTCAATCCAAGAAATTTTTACTGTTTATCAAAAAAGATATCGCTTTCTTGCCCGACAACCCCACAATCAATACGTGGCTATTTTTCATAATCAAGGGCTGGAGGCTGGAGCGTCAATCACCCATCCTCATTCGCAAATTATTGCCATGCCAACGATTGATGCTAATATCGAGAATAATCTAATCGGGACCAAGCGCTTTTGGCAGAAGCAGGGCCAATGCCCCCACTGTCTTATCATTGCCGATAACCAAAAAAATCCGAATCGTCTTGTTTGGGAAAATGAGCATTTTATTGTCTTTACTCCTTTTGCCCCTAAAAGCGCCTTTACTCTACAAATTTATCCCAAAAAACACCAGGCCTGCTTTGATCAGGCTAACAATAAACAATTAATTGGTTTGGCCGAGGCTTTTAAAATAGCTCTTGGAGCCCTAAGAAAAGGCCTAAATAATCCCGATTACAACTTTTTCCTTAATTCTGCCCCCTGCGATAATCAAAATCACCACTATTATCACTGGCATTGGCAAATCATGCCCAAAACCCAAATTTGGGCCGGTTTTGAATTAGGAGCCGGTATCGAAATTTCCACTATTTCCCCAGAAGACTCAGCCAAATATTTAAGAAAACAGATTAATTAAATAGTTAAATGGCTATTTATTAATTACTGTTTCTAACAGCTTCCCAAACCATCTTGGTAATCTCTTCTAAAACCGTTTGGGCCCGATCTTCAGGGTCGCCCTGGCTCATAATCACTAGAATAAAATCACCATCATCAACAAAAATAATAGCGGCATCATGAAGCAGATTTTCATCTAAGCCAATTTTATGAGCAATAACTAAATTATCGGGCAAAAAAGCCGGAATTTGGTCATTAAAAATGCTATTAGTCAAAAAGCCAATAATCTCCTGACTGTGGGCCGAAGTTAATGCTTTTCCCTGGTGAAGAGCCAGTAATAATTGGCCAATATCTTCCGGGGTTGTTTTTCTTAAAACATAGTCTGTTTTTGTCAAGCCCAGCCGGTCAATGTTTTTTTGGATTTTTTCTTCCTCTATGGCTTTGGCGATAACACTAATAGCGGTATTGTCTGACTGTTCAATCGCCAGTTTTATCAGGGCCCGATAAGTATAAACTGTTCCTTCCGGCTGAAGATGAACACTCCCGTTTCCGGATAGTTTATCTTCCTCTCTTAAATGATACTGGGCTGTTAGGTCAAACTGCTTTCTTTCCGCTTCTTGATAAGCGGCAATAACAACTGGTAATTTCATTAACGAAGCGGCTGAGAAACTTTCCTGGTGGTTAACGCCAAGAAACCTCTGGCTATTAATTTCATATAAATAAATGCCGTAAAGGCCATCTTGCTGACTAATCAGCCCCACCAACTCTTCTTCTAGATTTTTTTGCCAAGGAGTTGGCGTTGGCGCAGATTCAAAGACAACGGGAGAAACTTCTTTTTGACCACTATTTAGCCTGATTACTTTAGGGGCGGTTATTTTCTGCCAAAAGGCAGGTAAAAAACTTGATAAATAAAAAGCCAGGGTCAACCCGGTAGAAACAATTAAGAGAACAAGAACCACCCGACCGGAAGATTCTTCTTGTTTGTCTTCTTTTTTTTTGCTGCTAAGTTTTTTTTTCAGAACTTCTTTTTCGGTAAACATACTCTATTAAATTTTCAATTTTTAAAATATCGGCCCAATAAGACTTGTCAGACCGATACTAAGGGAAATTGACATTTGCAATTTGGAACTTTTAGTTATTACTATTTACCGATTACTAGTCTCTTCCAATTTCTTCTCTAGCTCCTCCTTGGTTAGCAAACCAGCCTTGGGGCCAATTTGGCCAATCACTGACAGCGACTCCGCCATGCCGGCCTGAACCGACCAGGGCAAAGATTGTCCCCATATTAAACCAGCTACCAGCCCAACAGAGAAGGCATCCCCGGCCCCGGTAGCATCAACCACTTCCCCCCCAAGAGCCGCTTCCCGAAAAACCTCGCCATTTTGGTAATAATAGGCCCCATCTTTACCGCAAGTAACCACCACAATTTCCGGACCGGCGTTTTTTAATTTTTTAAGATAATCTTTCCCCCAAAAAAGCTTCGCTTCCTCTTCGTTGAGAACTAAAGTTTTTACTTTAGGAAAAATTTTGGCAAGTTTTTCCTGATGCTGTAATTCTAAATTACCCGGGTTCAAAACAATTGATACTTTAAGACCCTTGGCCCTGTCAACTATTTCTGCTAATAAATCAACATTCCCCTCAAGAGAAGCCAAATACAACCATCGAGCCTGAGGGAGGGCGTCAAAGGGAAAAATGTCCTCATCGACTCTGGTTTTGCCCCTGAAAGTAAGGATTATCCTTTCTCCCGTGGGTGACAACAAAATTGTAGAAAAATCGGTTTCCTCACCCTCCATCTGTCTTAGGTAACGTTGATCAAAAGTTTCTCTTTTCAGGCTTTCCTTTAACCAATTCCCCGTCCAATCGGTTCCAAAACGAGATACACAGGCACAATTCAGTCCTAAACGAGAAAATCCGGCGGCAGTGTTGGTTCCGCCGCCACCCACCGCCATTTCTCTTTGACTAATCTCAATCTTTCCTCCCGACAAAATCAATGATTCTTGACCACGATCATTGACAACAAAAGCATCAGAACGCAAGAAAACATCAACAGTGGCCGAACCAACGGTGATAATATC
>JAQVIV010000007.1:0-10159 GCA_028695445.1 Candidatus Shapirobacteria bacterium | reverse complement strand
ACGATCTCGTTCAACCTCTTAGCTATTTTGATCGGGTCATCGGCTTGCCAAACATTGCGACCAACAATTAGCCCATCGGCGCCGGATGCCATTATTTCTTTGGTTAACCCAAAAAAGTCTTTTTGGTTGGTTCTTGGCCCACCCTGAACGGTAACCTTAACCCGGCCAGCGGCCCTGATTACCCAAGAAAAACTTTCCGGATCACCAGAATAGGGCAGTTTAGCCACCTCTGCCCCCATCTCTAAGGCTAACCTGGCCGCATAAGATAAAATTTCCCGACTGTACTCTTTCCCCTTAACCGCTTGGCCTCGAGGATACATCCAGCCAATTAAAGGAATACCGGCCTGATCGGCTTCCCGGCCAATTTTGGCAAACTGGCTCATCATTTTCTTCTCGTGTCGACTGCCAACATAAACCGTATAACCAACCGCCTTCGCTCCTAGGCTAACCGCTTCGTCAACCTGGCACAGTTGAGGAGAATAAGGCTCTTCCTCTAAAAGATTAGTTTTCCCATTGAGCTTAATAATTAACGGCACCTTGTGTCTGTCAGGTTGATAGTATCGTTCAGCAATGCCTTTTTGCAGGGCAATGCCGGTAAAATAGCCGCTATTGGCCAAGGCCAAAATTTTTTCCGGGTTGATATTGTCTTTATCAAAATTTGCTATCCCATGCTCCATGCCATGGTCATAGGCTAAAATCAAAAACCGCCCCTTTTTGCTAATTGCCGACAAGTTATTTTTATCCATAAATTAAAAACTGCTATTTTTCTAAAAACTGCATGATCTCTTTTTTTAGTTTATTTTTAGTCAAACCGTATTTTTGGTAAAGATCTTCTGGTTTTCTAGCTGACTGGCCAAAGCAATCAGGGATTCCGATTCTCTTTACTGGCACCGGGTAAACAGTAGACAGGGCCTCTGCCACCGCCGATCCCAAACCACCAATAATAGAATGCTCTTCTATTGTAATCACCCGACCAGTTTTTTTAGCCGAACTAATAATTGTTTTCTCGTCAAGCGGTTTTATTGTTGCACAATTGATCAGCTCAACATCAAGATCGGTCACCCAATTCAAAAGACGAGAAATAATCGGACCGGTGGCGATAATGGTGGCCTTTTTACCCAAGCGTAACACTTCGGCTCTACCAATAACAAAATCTTCTCCCTGGTCAACCGGAGCAGTTTTATCACGGCTAATTCTAATATAAACCGGGCCCTGATGCTTGGCGGCGGCAAAAACCGCCGAACGAGCCTGGTCGGCATCGGCCGGAGACAAAACCACCATTTCGGGCAAAACCCGCATTAGGGCCAAATCCTCTATTGATTGGGCGCTAGCCCCATCGCCGGCATTAGAAAAACCCAGGTGAGATCCAACCAGTTTAACATTGGCCCTGTTCTGGCAAACAGAAACCCTAATCTGATCAAAGGCTCGCCCTGGAATAAAAACAGCAAAAGAAGATAAAAACGGAACAAACCCCTCTAGGGCAAGGCCGGCGGCAATACTAACGGCATTTTGTTCAGCCACGCCCAAATTGAAAAACCGGTCTTCCCCTAATTTTGAAGCCAGCTTTTCTACTCTGGTCGAGGAGCCCAGATCCGGACTTAGAACTAAAACCCGTTCATCTTTTTGGGCCAGCGCCAACAACGCTTCCCCATACGCATCCCGTTGTGATTTTAGTTTGACCATACCCTTAAAATTTCTAATTTTTAATTCTTAATTTCTAATGATTAAAACAATGTTTATTATTTCGACTTTAAAATATTAACTCGTCTTTATCTATCAACTGCCTCCTAGCTCCTTCATGGCTTGCCGATATTCTTCCTCGGACAAGACACCAGAATGAAACCGTTTCTTATTTTCCATAAAAGAAACGCCTCGCCCTAAAATGGTCTGAGCAATAATAACGCTAGGGGTTCGGTGAGAGTCCTTGGCTTGACAAAGGGTCTGAAGCAGTTCGCTATAGTCATGACCGCTAATGATAAACACTTCCCAGCCAAAAGTTTTATATTTTTCCGCTAAAGGCTCCAGGGCCAAAACCGACTCTGTTTCGCCGCCAATTTGCATACCATTACGGTCAATAATATTGATTAAGTTCCCCAACCTATAATGGCTGGCCGTCAAAATTGCCTCCCAAGTTGAACCTTCATCATGTTCTCCGTCAGAGGTTAGACAATAAATATTGTGATGTTCTCCTTTGATTGCCGCCGACAAAGCTCGGCCAACCGCCACTCCCAAACCCTGGCCCAAAGACCCGCTAGAAGAATCAAGCAATGGTAAAAACGTCTTGCTTGGATGGCCCTGGAGGGGAGAGCCCAAATCTCTTAAAGAATCAAGTTCTTCTTTATCAAAAAGGCCGCACTCGGCCAATACGGCATAATAGGCCGGGCAAACATGGCCATTTGATAAAATAAAGCGATCTCGACGAGGGTCATTGTGGTCCTGACAGTTATAGCGAATAACGCCGCCAAAAAAGAGGGCTACCAAAATATCTAAAGAAGAAAGAGAGCCGCCCAAATGCCCAGAACCAGCCTGGTGAATCATTTGGAGAACCTGTCGACGAAGTCTTGTTGCCTTTTCTTCTAATTTAGGAATGGGAAGGTTCGACATTAGTTCTTAATATACCATAGAATAGGCTAAAATAGAAATAGACTTTAGCTTTTTTATGACTATTAACGAGGTTATTTTTGACCTGGAAACCCAAAAGCTTTTTGCCGATATTGCCGGTCATAATCCTGGCGATTTGAGGGTATCAATCGTCTCTTGCTATCAGCGGACCCTAAATCAAAACCTGAAAGAAAAAAGCGGTCAAATGTTCAGTTTCTGGGAAGAAAACTTAAATAAGTTATGGCCAATTTTATCTTGGGCCGATCGAATCGTTGGTTTCAATTCCTCAAAATTTGATGTTCCGGTTCTCCAGGCTTATACCAAAATTCCCCTATCCTCTCTTCCCCATTTTGATATTTTGGAAAAAATCAGGCTGGCTCTTGGCAAACGAATTAGCTTAAACGACTTAGCCCAAATCAATCTAAAACAAAAAAAGATTGATGTTGGTCTTAATGCCGTCAAATATTATTACCAAGGCGATCCGGAAAGTTTGAAAAAACTAAAAGAATATTGCGAAAATGATGTTTTGGTAACCAAAAACATTTACGATCTAACCCTAAGAGAAGGGTATCTAAAAATTCCCGATCAACGGAAAAGAACATTCTCCCGGCTCAAGCTAGATTTTTCTTACCCTAAAAGCTTTTTTGCTATTAGCCAAGAAAAATTATTTTAATCCTAAAGCAAGCTCCTTTACCGCCTGAAGGGTCTCGCCAGGACTATTAACAATCCGATAGACTTGTTTTTCCTTTTCCCGAATAAGCATATTTTTTGCCAAAACCTCAATTACTTCATACCAAAAATGACCATAAAAAACCATCGGTTTATGATTGCCAAAATAAAGTCTAGCCAAACCCCAGGTCATGGCAAACTCCGATAAAGTACCAGTACCGCCATTAAAAATCACATAGGTTTCTCCTAACTCGATTAGCTTCATGGTCCGCTCAACATAGGTTTTTAAAACTAAAATTTCATCAACTTTGTTTTCCGGATCATGACCTTCAAAAAAAGTCATCCCCTCAGAATCAAAGGTGGCGCCAATGGCCTTGCCGCCACCGGCATGAGCCCCTTGGGTCGCGGCTCTCATTACTCCCGGACCGGCGCCATTAACAATGGTAAAACCGGCCTCAGCCAATAATTTACTGGTCTCAAAAGCCGCCTGGTAAAGCGGATCGCCCGGCTTGGCTTCCGAATAACCAAAAATCGTTATTTTTTTAGATTTATTAGTCATATCAGTCTTATAGGACCTATATTAAAACTTTGAATTTTGACTTTTGCGCCTTGAATTTATTCGTTACTATTTGCTATCTCCTCTAGACTCTTTATCATCCCGATCGGATCTTTGCTTTCCCAAATCGCACTGCCAATAAAAAATTCTTCTGCTCCCATTTTACGACAAAATGCCAGACTTTCCCTATCCACTCCACCGTCAACACCAATTTTAAACAACCACCGTTCTTTTTGTCTCCAAGATAAGAGGTTTTTTATTTTAGACAACACTTGCGGATCAATTTCCTGACCAGAAAATCCCGCCTCGACCCCCAATAATAAAACCTGATCAGTCAGGTCTAAAGCCTGCGGATCAAGCCTGGCTATTGCTGTTGCCAAATCAACTGCCAAACCAACCAAAAAACCTCTTTCTCTAGCCTGACGGACAAACTCAATTTGAGAAGGCAGGGTTTCAATCTGGGCCGTAATTAAATTCGTTTCTCCCGGCCAGTCTTGGCTTTCTAAGAAAACAACCGGGTCTTCAACCATTAAATGGAAATCCAGTCTAAAAACTTCTTTTTCCATTACACCCAGCAGGTCGCCGGGCATAACGGTCTTATTTTTAGCAAATTTACCATCAATAATATCAATCTGAACCCGATCAGCCTGGCCTTTTAAAAAAGAAAGTTTTTTTTCAACCTGGTCGATATCGGCCGTTAAAATCGTGGGAATAATCATAAAAAAATTAAAAAGACAAAATTAACGACCAATTTTAATCGCCAATTCAGCTAAGCGGCAGGAGTAAGCCCACTCGTTGTCATACCAAGCGGAAAGATAGAGCAAATCATCACTAACCACTTTTGTTGAGGCGGCATCAACTACTGCCGAAGCTGAAATACCAACAATGTCAGAAGAAACTAGCGGATCATAAGAAATGGCCAAAATTCCCGCCAGCTTTTTAGCGGCTTGACTTTCTAATATTTGATTAACCTCATCAACCGAAGTGGCCCGATTAGTTTTAAAAATAAAGGTCGAATAAGAACCGCAAATAATGGGCGCCCGAATTGCTGTCGCCGCAAACCGACCAGCAATTTCCGGATAAACTGCCTCTACCGATTTAGCCGCCCCGGTGCCGGTAGGCACCAAGTTTACTGCCGCCGCCCGAGCTCGTCTTAAATCTTTATCAGATCCATCCACTACTTGTTGGCTGGCAGTATAAGCGTGAATCGTAGTCATCAAAGCCTCCTGAAAACCAATCGCCTGATCGATCACCTTGACAATGGGAGCAACACAATTAGTAGTACAAGAGGCGTTAGAAACCAACTTTTGTTTCTGGTATTGCTTGTCATTTACCCCCAAAACAAAAGTGGGAATCGAGCTGTCTTTTGGCGGCGCTGATAAAACAACTTTTTTAGCCCCTCCTAAAAAATGATTTTCAGCCTTCTTATTCAAAAAAGCTCCGGTACACTCTAAAACCGTATCAACTTTATAATCCCTCCAGGCAATTTTAGCAGGATCCTTTTGAGCCAAAACCGGGTACTGATCTTTGCCAATCTTAATCCGGCCAATTTCGGCCGATTGCTTGGGGGGTAAAACCAAAATGTCTTCCGGCCAAGTGCCATAAACACTGTCATATTTAAAAAGATGGGCCCAGCCAGCCGCATCCATCGATCCGGAGGTATTAATCGCCACTACTCTAGCCTTCTTAACATAATTTTTTCTAATTGTCCTTAGGGTGATTCTGCCAATTCGGCCAAAACCAGTAATAGCAAGATTTAACATAACCTATTAAAATTTCTAATTCTCAATTTCTAATTTCTATTCAACTTTTATTGTCTAAATGCTTAAAACATTAAATCATTAAAAATTCAATAAGAATTAAGAATTTTAAATTAAAAATTATTTTAGGGCTTCTATTCCCGGCAAAGTCCTTTTAGCCAAAAAATCCAACATTGCTCCTCCACCCGAAGCAATATA
This sequence comes from Candidatus Shapirobacteria bacterium, assembly GCA_028695445.1. Taxonomy (GTDB): domain Bacteria; phylum Patescibacteriota; class Microgenomatia; order 0-14-0-10-38-17; family 0-14-0-10-38-17; genus JAQVFF01. The sequence continues at coordinate 4,375 of JAQVIV010000007.1, read as the reverse complement.
ATCCATACTATCAACAAGCCCCAGTCTCGTCAATGCCGCTTGAGTATCGCCGCCGCCGGCAACAACAAAACCCCCTGAGGCGATAGCGGCCTCAAACAGAACCCTAGTTCCCTGGTAGTGATCCTCATTGATGTTGCCTACGGGGCCAGCCAAAACCACTGTTTTGGCTCGAACAATTTTTTCTTGAAAATCTGCTATTGTCTTTTCATCTAAATCTTGTCTATTAGCCGCAAGTCGACCGGGAAAAACCTTCTTATTTTTTAACATTTCCGGATAGGCGGCCAATTTTTCGGGCAATAGCCCTCCCAATAAAATTTGATCGGCCCAGTCAAGCATTTGGCTAGCAAATTCCAGCTTATCCTCTTTAATACCACCGACCACTAAAACTAAAGGTCGATCTGGATTATTGGTTAATCGGGTCAAACTATCAACCTCTTTTTCCAGGGTTAAACCGGCCGCTGAAGGTAAAAGGCTGGGCAAACCCACTATTGAAGCATGTCCTCGATGAGAAGCTGAAAAAGCATCATTAATATAAAAATTGCCCAATTTTGCTAGCCTCTTGGTAAAAATTAGCTTATTTTCTTCCTCTCCTGAATAAAAGCGTAAATTCTCCAATAAGAGCATCTGGCCTTTTTCTAATTCTTTTGCCCTGTTCTTAGCCAAATCACCAATTGTTCTCGGAGAAAAAAGAACCTTTTTTTTATAGCCGATTAACCCAAAGGCTAGTTCGTTTAATTTTTGAGCTATTGGCAAAAGAGAAAATTGGGGATCAAATTCTTTCTTGGGCCGACCAAGGTGAGAGAGTAAAATTACTCTGGCTCCGGCTTCAAGTAAAAACTGCAGAGTGGGTAAAGACAGCCTAATTCGTTCATCGTCAGCAACCACCAAACCGTTCCGGCCCTCTTTTAAAGAAACATTGTAATCCACCCGCACCAATACTCGCAAACCATTAAAACTTGAGGGAGACAAAGAGCTTAATGTTTTCATCTTCTATGTGTCAACACTAGGACAATCAAAAGTCTCAAAAAAAATTAAAAAGAACAATAATTGCTGAATTTTTACCTTGTTAAATTGTTTTTTTGGCCTCTGCTATTTTTTTCAATCGCCGCCGGTATTTTTTTTGGCCAGAAAACTCGGTTTCTAAAAAAGTTCTAACTATTTTTTTAACCTGACTAACACTAACAAAATCAGCTGGCAGGGCCAAACAATTGATATCATCAAAACTCCGGCCATGAGCAACCTGCTTTTGATTAAAACCAAGCCCACAGCGCACCCTGTTAAAACGATTGGCGACAATATCAACCCCAATGCCCGAACCGCAAATAACAAGGCCTCGATTTTTTGGATTACGGCTTAGTGTTTCGGCCAATTTTCGAGCAAAATCAGGATAATCATCGTTGACATCAAAAACCAAATTGCCAAAATCCTTGAACCAAAAACCCTGCTTCTCCAACCATGGTTTAAGTTTTTCTTTTAAGACAAACCCACGATGGTCGGAAGCAAGATAAACCAACATATTAATTATTCTAATTAATCTAATTATTCTAAGGAATTACCAATTTCCAAATCCTAATTTTTAATTAAATATTGGTCCAATAAGACCTATCAGACCAGTGTTATTTATAAATTCTATTTTTTTTAAATACCAGATGCCAATTCTCTTAACTTTTTCTCCGGATTGGAAGCCAAAACCATCGCTGAGGAGATCAGGACTCCTCTGGCGCCCATTTTTTTAGCCAACAAAACGTCTTCTTGACTATTAACCCCAGCCCCAACAATAAGAGGAATGTTTTTCTCTTTGGCAATAATAATCGCTTTGCGAACTGAACCGGGAGAAACTTTGGTAATAGAATCTTTACCACCAATTAATTCCTTTATTTCATAGGCCAAATAATCAGGCTTAGTAAAAACAAGCTTTTTTAATTGACCTAAAGTTCCCCCGCAAACCATTATCCTAAAATTATCATCAAGATCTTTGGCTCTTTTGATAACTTGTTTTATTGTTCCCGGAGGCAAACAATGTTCTGAGTGGTTAAGCAGGGTTCCGGAAGCACCGGAGGCCATAATCGCCTCTAAATTAACCCAGCCTGTGGCTTGGCCTGGTTTTTGCCAATCGACATGCTGAGTCCAAACTGACCCTCCAACCGCCCGGCCGACCCGAAATAAATCTACCGCCTGAACAAGAGGAATAATTTTTACATTTTTATCTTGAGCAACCCGATGGCAAATTTTGGCCAAACGCAAAGCCTTCTCTCCTGTCGCCTCAGAATAGGTTTTAAAGTTAATAAAAAAAGTCAACACTCCAATTAAAAAATTACTAAATTCTAATTCCTAATTTCTATTCAATTTTTGATTGCAATTTAAGATTTAAAATTGGAATTTGGTGTTTTTGGGATTTCATTAGAATAATTTAAAAATCATATTCCTAATTTTTTTCTTCCTTCTTCACTCATTTTTTCCGGACTCCAAGGAGGGTCAAAAACCAAATCCACTTTAACCTTTTTTATTCCTTCCAACTGAGCAGTCTTTTCTTTTACCTGATCGGTTAATTGCTCCATAAACGGACAGCCCGGGGCAGTTAGAGTCATCTTAATCACCGCTTCTCCGCCTTTGACGGCAACATCATAAATTAAGCCTAAATCCCAAACGCTGATATCTATTTCCGGATCGGTAATTTCCTTTAGGGCGCTAATTATTTTTTCCCTCATAATTTCATTTTAACATTTTCACTCTTGACTAACCATTTCTTTGGCCTGAACAAGAATCTTCTTGCTTTTGCGACCAATCAACCTGTGCCACCCCGAGTCGGCTAATAGGTCCTGACAAAAAACCAAGCCTTCTTTCAACAAAATTTGCTTATCGGGAGCCGATAAACCTGGCAGGCAAGTTAGGGGGTGCTTGCGGCTCTTGTTAATCAGGTCCGGCAAAGCCCTGCCCTGAGGATAATCCCAAGACAAAACAGCCAAACCAACACATTGACAGTATTTAATTGCCTCCGAGGTTATCCGAGAATTGGTTGCCAGCAATCCTTGAGTAAAATAATCCGGCCCATCAAAAACAGTTAGGCTTGTTTCTTTTAAATCATAAAATCGCCCCCAAACATAAAGAGCGGTTTTTAAAACCACCTTAATGCCGGGACGGCCATGGAACTTACACTCAATCAAATAGCAGGCCGATTTTTCAGACTGAGCCAAATAGTCAAAAGAGCCTGTTTTAGCAATAATATCAACCTCATGATCAACGCATTTACCGGTTAAAACTTGGGAAGTGGCGGTTTGAAAACCAAAAGCTTCTAACAACCTGGCTAAAAAAAGCTCAAAAGGATAACCGGTCGGCCCCAAATCAATAATGGCTTGTTTTAAATTATATTGGGAAGCCAAAAGCGTTTTTTCTTGCTTTAACCAAGTAAAAACTAAACGGTAAATCTCTTCCGTGGTTATTCCCGAGTAAAGTTTTTTACCCAATTTTTTAACAATCTTTTCTTCTGTTGTCTTTGGAACTCCGGACCTGGCCAGAGATCGCCGCACTTTGTCTTCAGAAAAAAACTCCCTTTCTCCGGATCGTTTAACAACCTCTATCATTGGCTCTTGTTTCTAATAAAATTAACTGCCAAAAAAGTAGTAATTGGCACCGCCGCTATTAGGCCAATACTGCCAACCAAAATTCTAATTATTTCCTCGGCAATGATTTCATAATTAATCACCAACGACAGCTTTTGAGCGCTATTAATAAATAATAATAACAACGGCAAAGAAGCTCCAGCGTAAACCAACATCAAGGTATTAACCATAGAGGCGATATGATCTTTGCCAACCGATAGACTCTCCCGAAACAGCTTTCGAGATTTAATTTTTGGATTAATATCTTTAAGCTTTTCAACTATGGCGCTTTGGGAAATAGTAATATCATCCAATACTCCCAAGGCGCCAATAATAATGCCGGCCAAAACTAATCCCTGGGGATTAATTAATCCTTGGTGAGAAAGTGATAAAAAACCAATTTCTTCTGAAGATAAACCGGAGATGTTGGCCCTCCTAACAAAAACTTGGGCCAAAAACCCAGTTAAAGTCAAAGAAAGTATCGTTGAAACGGCGGCAATGGTAGTTTTTCGCCCAAATCCATGAGCCGAATAAAACAATAAGGGTACCATTAAGATTGAAGCCAACACGCTAACCAAAACCGGATCCTTGCCTTGATTAATAGCTGGTAAAATTAAAAAGCTAACCACTAAAAACGATAGCGCTAAACCAATTAAAGAAAAAAAGCCTTTAATTCCCCCAACAACTAAAACTAATAAAATAAAAATTGCCGCCAGCAAGATAAGACTGGGCCGACGAATATAATCGGCAATATAAAAAATATTATTGCCTTCCAT
>JAQVIV010000001.1:92918-102142 GCA_028695445.1 Candidatus Shapirobacteria bacterium | reverse complement strand
AACTTATGCCCAGGAAACAAAAATCTCGTCAAATTAGTTTTTCTCCCCAAACGACTTACTTTAAACCTCGGGGGGTTGCCCTATCCTCTTTAAAAGAGGTAAACCTAAATTTAGATGAGCTAGAAGCCTTGCGGTTGGTGGATTTATCCGGCCAAGAACAAATTACGGCGGCTAAGCAGATGGATATTTCCCAATCAACCCTACAAAGAATTTTGGTTAAAGCTCATAAAAAAGTTGCTCAGGCGCTAGTTTGTGGTTTTGCAATTAAAATTAAAGGGGGTGAGGTAATTATGGCTGGATTTGGTCGAGGTCAAGGTCAAGGTGGTGGACGAGGTCGCAATGGCCTGCCTGCCGGCAGGCAGGGAGGACCATTTGCTGCTGGTCCGGGAGGAATTTGCGTTTGTACTAATCCCGATTGTCAGCATGAGGCGGCCCACCAGGCCGGTCTTCCCTGTTATCAGGCAAAATGTCCCAAATGCGGAAGCCCAATGGTTAGAAAACGCTAATGTTATGAAAATTGCAATTTGTTCGTCAGGACAAAATTGGGAAAGCCCGATTGATATTCGTTTTGGTCGTTGTCCTTATTTTTTGTTGGTTGACGATAAAACTAACCAGTTTGAGGTTTTGGAAAATACTGCCGGCAGGGCTTCTCATGGAGCCGGTGTTTCAGCGGCCCAAATGGTGGCAAATAAAAAGGTGGGGGCCGTTTTGGGAGTTAATTTTGGCCCCAACGCGGTTAATGTTTTAGGTTCATCGGGAATTAAAATTTATTCTCTCCCGCCGGAAAAGTTTTCTGTTAGTATTGCCGAAGCCCTTGAATTGTATAAAGAGGGAAAGTTAAAAAAAATCGAGAAGGCAACAGGAATGGGTCGAGGTTCTTCGACAGGCTCAGGACGAGATTGGTAAAGAGGAGGCAGGCATGGTTAATAACAACAAGAAAAAAACCGGTTTAGCTAAAGGGGAAAAATTAGCTGGTTTGGCTATTTGGCTAGAAGGATTTTTAGCCATAGCCAAGGCGATTATTGGCCTTGCTTCCGGAAGCCTGGTTCTTATAACTGACGCTATTCATAGCGCTTCCGACTTGCTTTCTATTATTACTTCTTGGCTGGGTTTAAGAATTGCCCAAAAAAAAGCCACTAAGCGTTTTTCTTATGGTTATTACAAGGCGGAAAACATCGGTACCTTAATAATTTCGGCTTTAATTATTTATGGTTTTTGGGAAATGTTTACCCAAGGACTTTCCAGCCTTACTCATCCGTCTCAAGTTTCTATTCTCCTTTTGGCAATGGGCGTTTCTTTGGTTGACGCTCTGTTTTTATTTTTCTTTGGTAACTATGAAGTTCGAGTTGGCGAAGAGATTGGCGCCCAAAGTTTAATTGCCATGGGCAAGGAAAATCGCACCCACATTTTTTCTTCCAGCGCGGTTTTAATCGGCACCTTGGCGGCTTATTATCAAATTCCCTATCTTGAGGGGATAATTACCATGGGGATTTCTTTATTAATTTTAGAAATTGGTTTGTCTTCAGGAAAAGAGGCTGTTTTATCGCTAATGGACGTTAGCCCGGGCAAGGAAGTGGAAGAAAAGATTGCCCAAGCGATTAAAGAATCTCCTGGTGTGGAAGAGTTTTGGGATTTAAAATTAAGAAAATCAGGTCCTTATGTTTTTGGTCAAGTTAAGGTTGGGGTAAGGAAATTTATCGATGTAAATCGAGCTCATGAAATTGCCGATAAAATTGAAAAAAGGGTTAAAAAGGCGGTTTCCAATATTGATTCTTTGGCGGTTCATATTGAGCCGTTCAGAAGTGATTTTCGCCATTTAGTTATTCCAGTCAAAGACAAAAAAGATTTGGCCTCGAGTCTTGACAGCCGCTTTGGTCGGGCCGAATATTTCTTATTTGTAAACTTGAAAAAAGATCAGGTTAAAGGTTTTTACTTTATTGATAATAAATTTAAAGATAAAAAAGTTCGGGCCGGTTTGGCATCGGCAAAGTTGATCGCCGATCAAAAAAGCCAAATTTTACTTGCTAATCAAGTTGGCGAGATTTCTTTTCATATCCTGCGAGATAATTTGGTTGATATTTACCAGATAAAAAAAGCCAAGACGGCAAAAGAGGCGATTAATTTATTTTTGAAGGGAGAAGCAAATCAACTGCTTGAACCAACTCAAGAAAAAAATTAAATGACTAACCTTAAAACAATTGCTATTACTGGCGGTAAGGGCGGAGTCGGCAAATCAACAATCGCCATTCTTTTGGCCAATAAATTAAGAGCAGAAGGTAAACGAGTGGTTTTGGCTGATTGCGATATTGAATGTCCCAACGACTATCTTCTTTTGGGTCAAAAATTAACCAAATCGATTGATAAGGTTAAGGCCCAATTTCCCAAACTAATAAAGGAAAAGTGCCGAACCCGCCTGCCGGACGGGCAGGAGTGCGGTCTTTGTGTTGATAAGTGCCGCTCTAAGGCTATTTTTCAGGCTCCCGGCCAATACCCGATTTTTTTGGCAGAGCTTTGTTCCGGTTGCGGCCTTTGTTGGCACCTTTGCCCTTATCAGGCGATTGAAGTTGAAAAGAAAACCATTGGTGAGGTTTTCCAAAATAAAATAGCAGACAACTTCTATCTAGTGACCGGTCGTTCGGTAGGAGTGGTAGAAGAATCGGGGCCAATTGTTAGCCAAACTAAAAGAATATCCCAAGAGTTAGCCCAGAAAATTGGGGCCGATTATTTATTGGTTGATACGGCGGTGGGTCTGCATTGCGGCGTTATTAGAGCTCTAATAGGGGTGGATTTAGCTTATGCGGTAACTGAGCCAACCCCTTTGGGGGCTCATGATTTAAAATTAATCTTAGAGTTGTTGTCTCTTCTTAAGGTAAAGCCTAAAATTATTCTTAACCAGGCTGATTTAGGAGTAAAAGAACCAGTTGCCAAAATTGCCCAAAACCAAAAGGTGTCTATAGAGCATGAATTGCCTTATTCTAAAGAATTAGCCAGGGCTTATTCGCAAGGGGAATTGGCTAAAGTAAATATTTTTTAATTTAATTTCAATGAAAATTGCGGTTGTTTCCGGTAAGGGCGGAGTCGGCAAATCAATGCTGGCCTCTTCTTTATGTTTTTATTTGGTTAAAAATAAGAGAATTGTTGCCGTTGATGGCGATGTTGATGCTCCCAATCTTCATTTATGGTTAGGTCAAGACGAGCGGTGGGATAAGAAGAGAAAAATTTCTGTTTTTGAAAAACCGGTTTTCGATTTGGGCAAATGCACTGGTTGTGGGAAGTGCGCCCAAATTTGTGCTTTTGGAGCTATAATCATGGAAAATGGCCGGCCAAATTTAAATAAATTTATTTGTGAAGGATGTGGGGCCTGTGAGGAAGTTTGTCCGGTAGGAGCAATTAAGATGAGGCCCGTTGTTGGGGCCGAAGTTCGAATTAAAAATGATGTTTTTGGTTTTCCTCTTGTTTCAGCCCAGCTTCTCCCTGGCCAAACCGGTTCCGGCAAGGTGGTGGATGAGGCTCTGATTGTTGCTGATCAATTTTCTTATCAGACAATGGTAATTGATGCCCCAGCCGGTACCGGTTGTCCTATTATCGCCGTTTTAAAAGAAACCGATTTTGCTATTTTGGTTACCGAACCGACCCCATCAGGTTTTGCTGATTTAAAACGGGTCTTGGGGGTGGTTGATCATTTCGGTCTTTCCTTTGGGGTGGTAGTTAATAAGTGGGACCTTAATCCGACCTATGCCGATAAGGTAATTGATTTTGCCGGAAAGAATTTTTTGGGAAAAATTACTTATGATCAGAAAATTTTTTCTGCTTTATCTGCCTTAAAACCAATTATGACCACCGATTTGCCGGCTAAGAAAGAAATGGAGGAAATTTTTAACTCTCTTTCCCAAAGGAAGGTCTTCGGCCCTTAATCGGATAAAATAGACCCCGCTTTTTGTGTTAAAATATAGCCTTGCAAGGATTAAAAAACGGTTTTTTTTATTAAATGAGAATGACAAGAAAAAATTTTTTAGTAAAAGCGGCGGTTATTTTTTTCTTAATTTTTTCTCTTTTTGCTTCAGGCCAAGTCGAGGCTCAAGAGAAGGTTGCTCTTCATTTATTTTGGTCTTATGGCTGTCCTCATTGCGAGAAGGAAAAGGTTTTCCTTAACAACCTAAAAGATCAATATCCTAGATTAACGATTAAGACCTATGAGGTAACTTCTGATCGGGCTAATTCAATTTTATTAGAAAGAGCCGGAAAGGCGCTGGGGATAAATATTTCCGGAGTCCCGTTTACCATTATTGGTCAAGATTATATTATCGGCTATGAGAGCGATGAAACTAGCGGTCGGAGAATTGAGGAAATAATTGGTTTGGCCATAGAGAATGATCATGAGGACTTAGTTGGTAATTTATTGTCTGTTGAGCAGTCAAATCAAAATGAGCCAGCCCAAATAAAAGGGGCCGACGCCATAAGGATACCAATTTTTGGTGATCTGGAGCTTGCCAGCCTTTCCCTTCCCCTATTAACCTTTGTGGTGGCTCTTTTAGACGGCTTTAACCCTTGTGCCATGTGGACTTTAATTTTTCTAATCAGCTTATTGTTGGGTATGAAAGACAAAAAGCGAATGTGGATTTTGGGAGCCGCTTTTATTATTACCAGCGGGGTAATTTATTTTTTGTTCCTTTCGGCTTGGTTGAACCTATTTCTTTTTTTGGGTTGGGTAGCCTGGGTTCGAATTTTGATTGGATTGATAGCCTTGGCGGCCGGTGGATACTATTTAAGAGATTTTTGGGTTAATCGGGGAGGGGCCTGTCCGGTAACCGGCAATAAAAAGAGGCAAAAAATTTTTCAGAAAATAAGAGCTGTTACCCAAAAAAAGCAGTTTTTCTTAGCCTTGCTGGGAATAATATTGCTGGCGGTTGCCGTTAATGCGGTCGAATTGGTTTGTTCGGCCGGCCTTCCGGCTGTTTACACTCAGGTTTTGGCTTTGGCCAACTTACCAACCTGGCAATATTATCTTTATCTTCTTTTTTACGTGGTTATTTTCATGATTGATGATTTATTTGTTTTTTTTGCCGCCATGATTACCCTTAGGGCAACCGGGATTCAAACTAAGTATGCCCGCTACTCTCATTTAATTGGTGGTTTGTTAATGTTGGTGATCGGTTTATTGCTTTTGTTTAAACCGGAACTATTAATGTTTGGCTAAAATTACAAACTGTTATGGTAAATGCCGGTCAGGCGTCAAGGTTGGAAAAAGAATTTAGCCGTTTTGCTAAAGCAATAGCAATTTTGGCGGTAGTTTTTTTACATCTTTTATCTTCTTTGTTTCCCAAGACTATTTATACCCTAGAAGACTCTCGGTTAGTTTTTATTATTCTAAATCAGCTTTGTCGTTTTAGTGTCCCTCTTTTTTTGGCTCTTTCCGGTTTTGGCTTGGCGCGCAAATATCAAGCTCAGACGCTTTCTATTAAAGGTTTTTTATTTGATCGGGCTAAGAGGCTTTTGCCTTCTTATTTAATTTGGTCTTTGATTTTGGCGGCCGCTTTTAGGGTTAGCAACACCTGGTATCAGGATGGGGTGAATATTTGGCCCGGGATATTGTTCGGGGAGGTCGATTACCACCTTTACTTTGTGCCGCTCATTTTCCAGTTATATTTATTTTTTCTTTGTTTGCCGGTGATTAAAAACCGCCACCGTCTTTTTTGGCTTCTGATTGGAGCTGGTCTGGTTCAGATGTTTTGGTTTGGCTTGATTCGCCTATTGCCCAGAAATGGAATCATTAGTTTTGGCAGTTTTTGGCAAGACGATCAATTGCAGTATCGTCTGCTAGGCAATTGGCTGTTTTATTTTCTGCTTGGTTATTTTTTGGCTCAAGTTAATCTGGCGGCCGCTTGTGTCAACAAGAGAATAAGGTCTTTGTTTGGGGTTATGGTGCTTGGTGGTTTGACTTGGGCGATTTATGATAGCTGGCGGCTAATTGCTTTCACCGGTGATGTTATTTATGCCACCAGCTTTACTAGACTACCGGTGCTTTTTTATTCGGCCGGAATTATCAGTTTAGGCTTAATTTATGGCCCCTCCCTTCTTGGGCCCAGAATACTGAGTTGGCGGCCGCTACAATTTATCGGTCGGTACTCGTATTTAATTTATTTATCTCACACTTTAATTTTAAGAATTATCAAGGGGTTGATCGTTGGCGGTCAAACGACCTCGACCCTATTGGCGGCCACAATTTTGGTTTCGGCCGGTGTTGTTTTGACTAGACCCTTGTCATCAGGTTAAGTTTTTAATTTTTTAATGAAATTGGCCATTTTAAATAAAAAAACGCTTTTCTTTTTGATTTCCTTGTTATTATTTATTTTTATCGTCGGCGTTTTATTTTTAACTAGTCAATTTTGGTCTGCCGAGCCATCCTCGCCTGCGGTTCAAAACCGGCGCCAGAAAAATGATCTTGACACCGTTGGGGAAGAGGCCAAGATTACGGTTGTGGCTGAAGAATTAACTGTTCCCTGGGGGATAGCTTTTTTGCCAAATGGAGACCTTTTGGTAACGGAAAGGCCGGGCCGGGTAAGGCTGGTTAATGGGCAAGGTTTAAGACCAGAGCCGGTACTAGCCTTGCCTAATGTGGTCGCTGTGGGTGAAGGGGGCCTGTTGGGGATTGCCCCTCACCCCAACTTTAGTGATAATGGTTATGTTTACCTTTACTACACCTATCGTGATGGCTCTGATCAATTGCTTAACCAGGTGTCTAGGATGGTTTATCGAGGTGATCGATTGGAAGATGAACAAGTAATAGTGGCCAAAATTCCTGGCGCCGCAAATCATAATGGCGGTCGGATCAAGTTTGGCCCTGATGGCTATTTGTATATCGCCACTGGCGATACTGGAAAAGCTTTATTATCTCAAGACATTAATAGTTTGGCCGGAAAAATTTTGCGGCTAACCGATGAAGGTGGTGCGCCTCAGGATAATCCTTTTGGGAATTTAGTTTATTCTTATGGCCATCGTAATCCTCAGGGGTTGGTTTGGGATGATCAGGGTCGGCTTTGGGCAACTGAACATGGCCGCTCGGGGCCTTTATCGGGGCTTGACGAGCTTAACTTAATTCAAGCTGGTGGCAATTATGGCTGGCCGATAATCGAGGGCGATGAAGAAGAAGAGGCCATGATTAGTCCGGTTATTCATTCTGGTCCGGATATAACTTGGGCTCCGTCTGGAGCTCTTTTTTACCAGGATAGTATTTTTTTTGCTGGTTTGCGCGGTCAGGCCCTATATCAATTTTTAATTGCAACAGGAGAATTACGGGTTCACCTTCAGGAAGAGTTTGGCCGAATCAGAGAAGCGGTCTTGGGACCAGATAATTTTTTATATTTTGCGACCAGCAACCGAGATGGTCGGGGCAGTCCGATTTTAGCAGATGATAGAATCATCAAAATTAACTCGAAACTTTTCTTAAGTGATTAAATAACACTGTAGGGAATGGTTTTTGGTTGGTTAAAAAAATGAGGTTTCTTTTGAAAAGGGGGTGAAATAAAGTGAAAAAATCAATTATTTTAATTCTTGCCGCTGGTGTTTTTGCAATCGCTGGCCTTTTTTGGGCGATTACCAAACAAAACTCGGCAGTGGTGACTGTCGATGAGGGTAAAAAACCTGCGGCTGTTAGCCAGCCTCAAGAGGAAACGCTGATTGGCACTCTAAGAGACATTATTGCCAAAGAAGTGCCGATGAGGTGCGTTTATGAGGTTGATGGTGTCGAATATGAGGGTTTGGTTAAGGGGAAGAACTATCGAGGAAAAGTTTCCCAAGATGGTCAAGTAACAGAGATTATTGTTACTGGTGGCCAGGTTTATCTTTGGCAGGAGGGTAAAGTCCAAGGCATGAAGATGGCTTTTGATATCGAATCCGCCGAGGAAGAAGATAATGAGAATGTGACCGCTTTTGCCGGTTTGGACATTGAGTATCGTTGTTTGCCGGTGGTGGTAACCGATGATCAATTCTCTCCTCCTGAGGAAGTAGACTTTTTTGATTTAGATCAGACCCTGGATCAGGGCCAGTTATCGAAAGAGCAAATTGAACAACTCAAAAAGTTGTCAGAGGAGGAATAGGCACAATAAAAAAGCGCCAGTTAATCTGGCGCTTGTTTATCGGTAAAAAAGCAACGACCAAAGAGACTATTTTTTACAAGCTCTTTTTTTGGTTGCTTTCTTAACTGTTTTTTTAGCAGTTCTTTTAACCGGTTTTTTCTTAGCAGGCATTATTTTCTCACCACCTTTAACGGACCAAAATAGACCCGACTGGTCAACGTTTCTTTAGAAGAAAAATTAAAAGAAAGACAAGAAAAAATAATTTTCTTGAGGGCAGCCATTTGTTTGTATAAAATATTCATCTCATAAACACTTGTTAATGTCAACGTCTTGTTTTGAGGATGTTTGTTTTAGTAAAATAAGGTAATAGGATTTCTGGCGGTTTGAGATTGGTAGTTTTAGACAAAAGGAGGTGATAAAAATAAACAAGAATACAATTATAGCCATAGTTGTTTTGGTGCTACTGGTAGCAGCGGGCTGGTTGGCTTTTAGCCAAAATACTGTTGAGGCGCCGGAAGTTGGAATTGAGGATTCATTGCTTCAGGAGCCAGCTGAACCAGTGGAGCCGGTTGGAGAAGAAACGGCTATTGGCCCTGAAAACACAGTCGAACAATTTCTTAGCAATTTTATTGCTTCAGCTCCACCGGAATCAGATGAATTGGCCTATGGAGCCGCGGTCTCTTTACTAAGTCAGGGAGCTAGGACTTCGGCGATGACTGATGAAGAAGGCAAGATTGTTTTACCTTTATTGGTCGGTGTTCAAGATTTACCCGATATGGGTTATGAAGTATTGGCCGTCGAGTATCAAGAGGACCTTCTCAATGATGAGGAGGAAGTTTTGGCTCAAGTCACTGTTGAGTTGAGATATTCAGGAGGAGATGTGGAGCGTGTTTTTATGCTCTCCAAAGTTAATGGAGACTGGTTGATTGACGATATCACTCAGGGTTAAACACTGGGAGACATTTAGATTTGATAGTTTACCCAAAGAGGGTTTTTAAGTTATGGTTAAAACAAGGAGGTCGGTCGTTGACCTATTAGTTGATTTAATTAATATTCCCTCTCCTAGTGAAGATGAGTTGGCTTTATGTCAATTTGTTTATCGCTTTTTAGGTAGTTTTGCTTTTGATCAAATTGAAAAACAAGTTGTTG
>JAQVIV010000001.1:0-92818 GCA_028695445.1 Candidatus Shapirobacteria bacterium | reverse complement strand
GTTGTTGGCGAGCCAACCGGACTAAAACCGGTTAATGGCCATTTCGGCATTGGCACGATAACAGTTAAAGCCGAGGGAAAGGCGGCCCATACTTCCACTCCGAACCAAGGGGTTAATGCTATTGAAAAACTATTGGCCGGTTTGGCTAAACTAGCCAACTTTTTGCCCCAAAAGGGTTCCCTGCTGAGTTTGGTAAAAATATCCGGTGGAGCAGCTGAAAATGTTATCCCCGATCAAGCTCAGGCTTTATATAATTTCCGAATTTTTCCCCAAGACAAACAAGCCAATTATCCGGCAAAATTTAAACAAATTTTAACCGGCTTGGATTTATCGGTTGAGCCAGGACTAATTTTGCCGCCGATAAAATTAGCAATCCCTAAAAATTTAGCTTTTTTAGGACCAGGAATAACGGTTCCCTATGCGACCGAGTTATCATTTTTTAAAAAGGGGTTAGTTTTGGGCCCTGGGGAGATAAAATGGGCTCATTCTCAAAACGAGTTTATTAAAATAAAAGAGCTAGAAAGGGCGGTTGATCTTTATAAAGAAATAATTACGGTTTGCCAATAAGCGGCGACCCTTTTTTGATCAAATGATAATTTGGGTCAATAATTCGTCTATTTGGGCGGTAGCCATACCAATGACCTTATCGCCGCCGCCATAGTAAACAAAGAGAGTGTTTTTTACTAAGATAGCTCCGCAGGGGAAAATAACGTTGGGGACATCACCCTCTTGTTCATACTTTTCAGTTGGCTTGATGATAGGGTATCTGCTTCGGTAAAGAACTTGGCTCGGGTTATCCTGATCTAAGATCATCATCCCGACCCGGTACTGGTGGTCAATATCAGAGACACCATGGTATAAAAGCAACCAGCCAGAATTGATTTTTATCGGAGGACCAGCAATACCGATTTTTTCTCCGTCCCAGCCATTGGGTCGAGGATAAATTGCCTGCTCCTTTTTGAGCCAATTAGCCTCTTTTTTTAAATCTTCCAGATCGTCAATGTAGTCGATGGCGATATCCCGCCCGCCAGTGCGATGCAAGATAACATACTGGTTGTTGATTTTTTCTGGTAAAAGACAGCTGTTTTTGTTATGAACGCCAAATTCGGAAATAGCGATCGGGTTAGACCAAGAAAAACGATGATTAATAAAGTCATCAACGGCAATTGATGACATCGCCACTCGGGGATGATCAATGCCGTTATAGGCAGTATAAAACATATAAAAATGGTCCCCCATTTTAGTGATTCTGGGATCTTCGCAACCGGAAAGACGACCCGGTTCTTTTTTTTGTTCAAAGTCGGCTCTAGGAGTGTAGATTGGTTCGTCAAAACGCCTGAAATGAAAGCCGTCATCGCTTTCGGCCAGGCCAAGTGTTGAGGTGTGATCGGGTGATTGAGCCCGGTAAACCAAATAAAACTTGTCTTGTTCGTAAATTGCGGCTGGGTTAAAAACGGAACTGGTTTCCCAGAAATTTTCTTCTCGAGGAGTAAGAATGGGATTGTGATGATATTTGGTTGCCAAAAAGGTCTCCTTAACGGGGTTTTTGAACATAGATTCAAATAATTTTTTGGTGTTTATTTGGGCAAAAGCACAGTGGTTGTCGGCGGCGCCATAATAGAGCCGCAGGTTTTTGCCCTCAATTATGGCTCCTGAGGGGAAAATAACATTGTCGACCGCGCCTTTTTTTTCATATTTTGTTTTTGGGGTCATTATTGGTCCATCGGTTCGGGCAATGATTTTTTTGGGATCGTTTTTATCCAGCAGGGCGGCCTCGACGCCGAATAATCTTTTTTCCGGAGTGTAGTAATTTTGGATGTGAGCATAAATTAGGAGCCAGCCGTGTTTGGTTTTAATTGGTACGGCACCGACTTCGACTTGGTCGGAATTTAAGCGGCGCAAATTAATAGAGTGGCGGTAGTGATCAAGACACTTGTACCATTTGTTCCAAAACCCCGGCGACCAAATATCGGATAATTGGTTAAAGTAAGCTAAACCGATTCGAGCCGGTGGCTGATCGGTATCGGCTGTTAAGAGAGCGGCGTATCGGCCATTAACTTTTTCCGGGAAAAGAGCCATAGCTTTAGCGTTGAAATGGGTTACCAAATGCCTTGATTGAATGGTTTTTAAATCTTTACTAATTGCCAGACCAACCCTAATCCCCTCGGGTTTCGGCGGATAGCAAGACAAGGCGGTATAAAAAATAAAATATTTGTTTTCTATTTTGGTGATTCGCGGGTCTTCGCAACCGTATTTTTCCCATTCTTTTTCTGGTTTAATTAGAGGGCCATTTTTTACAAAATCGACACCGTTTTTGCTGATAGCAGAGGCGATGGTGGAAACAGACATTTCTTGGCCATGATGGTTTTTTTTGGCCGACATCGCCCGATATAAGAGGTGGTATTGGCCGTTTTTAATGATGGTTGGGTTAAAAGCCCCTCTTTTTTCAAAGTCATTTTTGGGATCGGGAGAAAGGATCGGGTTTTGGGAATAGCGAACAACTTTTAGGTTAATCATTTGTTTTTGGCAGGTTTTGATTTTGTTTTAATAACAGCATTTTCCAGTTTAGCATTACCGGTAGTCTTTAGCTGGTGCAAAAAGCTTTCTAAATTAGCGGTAGCGACGCAAACGTAAGAATCGGCACCGCCATAATAGACGAAAAGAGTGTTTTCAATAATAACTGCTCCGCAAGGATAAACCACCCCGGCTTTGAAACCATCGTTATCGTACCACTGGTCGGGTTCGATAATTGGCTGGCGGGAGCGGTAAAGAACTTTGGTCGGATTATCTAGATCCAAAAGCATGGCCCCGACCTTATAACGATATCCCTCCTTGTCGTCAACGGCCTGATAAATCAACAGCCAGCCGTCCCTGGTTTTTAGGGGTGGAGCGCCGGCGCCAATTTTTCGACTGTCCCACCACATTGGGTAGCGAGGTTTAATTCGGTATTGACCTTTTAGGTATTTTCCGTCAGAAAAATCAAGCGAATCGACAAAATCAATTAAAATATCGGGAAAGACGCGATGAAAGACAACGTATTGGCCGTTGATTTTTTCCGGTAAAATACAGGCGCTTTTGTCAACCACTCCCGGTGGCGAAATTAAAACCGGTTTTTTCCAAAGCCAGTTTCGGTTTAAGAAATCTTTTAAGGCAATTGAAGTTAGGGCGATTCTTGGTTCAGTCACGCCATCGAAGGCCACGTAGGTCATATAAATTCGGTCTTCAACTCGGGTAACCCGAGGATCTTCACAACCGCCACAGCCTCCAGAAGCATAAGCGGTGCTTAGCTGGCCCGGTTTTTTAGTGCTTTCAAAAGGTTGGGTGGGGATAAAAATTGGCCAAGAAAGCCTTTCATCAACTTTGATGCCGTTACTGCTGGTGGCGTAACCGATCGAGGAAACATAGTCAAAGCCCTGAGCTCGGTAAAAAATATGAACCTTCCCGGCTTCATATATGGCGGCTGGATTAAAGGTGTTAAAAGCTTCCCAATCGTTTTTAGGTTCAGGGCAAATAAGTGGATTGTGATCGGATTTGGCCAGCTGATAACTTTTTCTGATTTTAATTTGTTCATTGATTCGGTAATCAGGATAAACTATTGCCCAAATCGCCTCGTTAATTAACCAATAAGCCAAGTACCGTCCTCGAATTTTCAATAAATCGATAAAAAGAGGCCGGTCGTTTTCATTGATTTTTTGATATGTTTTAATTTGCCAAACCGGTTCGCTATTGCGCCAAAGAAGACTGGGATTCTCTTCTTTGGTGAAGGCAACGACGCCGATTTCGACTTGGTTATTTTTGGAGTTTTGATAGTGGAAAAAGATAAGAAGTCCTTCACTAGTGGCAAAAGCGTTTTCGATTGTTAAAGTTTGGGGGTTAATGTATTCACTGCCCGGGGCTAGCAAGTGATGGTAACGTTGGTTTAAAAAAGCGGCTTTTTTTTCCTTTATTTTAGGATAAGTTTTGGCAAATAAACTTTTGGACCGGTTTTTTTTAAAATCAAAACCATCATTACTTTTTAAAACCTGCAGGACTCGATTGGTTTTTTTACTCCTGATTGTTAGGTAGGCGGCGCCTTCATGACGGCAGAAAAAGAAGTTTTTGTCTTTAGAGGAAGAACTTTTTGTTAGTTTAAGAACTTTAAATATCGACAAGTTTGGCAGAATACTAGTAAATAACAGTATAAATAATGGCCCGTTAAATGGCAAGTTTTTGTTTTTTGACAACAACGGAAATTGCTGTCTTTTTTGCCAGTAATTTTTTTGTTATAATCATTTTATGAGCGAGAACGAAAGCCTGCCTCCTAAAGGAAAAAAACCGGCTCCTCCCAAAACAGATTCGTCAAGAGATTGGGAAGAATATTTGACAAAAATGGATATGCCTGGTGAATTGTCAAGAGACCCTCGTGAGGTTGACATGGCTACCATGGCTGAATTTGGCAAAAAGAACCGTCCTGCCGATTATGACCCCCAAAATGATCTTTATATTGGTGACATCAGAGAATTAATTGATGAAGATGTGACCCAATGCGACGGTCGAATTGGCGTTAACGGAGCCCAGAGAAGCCCCGGAAAATTTGAACAGTTTTTGAAACAAGAAGAAAGACGAGGGAAAAGACGAGTTTAAATTTTTTTTTAAAAAATGGCTAAACCAACCAAGTTTGCTCCTCATATTTGCACTGCCTGTACAATTTTAGCCTTGTTGGGTATCGTTTTGGGCTTATGGCAATCTTTACCCCTAATAATAGTAATTTTTCTTTTGCCAACTGCCATTTACGAAGCCTATCGGACTGAGGGAAAATCTACTAAAGCGGCCTCAATTTTATTGGTAACAGTTTTGGTGGCCGAAATATTTTTAGTTTTATTTAATGTTGACTTTAATTTAGCCAAGTTTTTGGAAACCGATCAGCAATATATCGGTGGTTATCTGGTTCCCTTGGGTGATATTAGAGTGGTTGGTCCAACGGTAATGGCGGTGCTGTCAGTAATTTTGTTTGTCCGTACTCATGGGGTTTATACTCGCTGGTTGGCGGTAGTAGTTTTAATTACCTCTTTGGCTATTGTTTATACCCTTGACCCGGTTATCTTTCAGGATTTATTAAGGCTGGCTCTTGGTGAAGGATTAAAGAGAGTCTACTAATAAGGTATTCTTTGTTTGCTATCATTTTTAGTTTGAAAAAGAAGGAGGTGAAGAATGATGAAGTTTTATCAAGACAATATTGAAGAAGCAACTTTAGAAAACGAGGACTTTCGTCGAGTTTTATTTACCGGTGATCATGCTCAACTAGTTTTAATGGCCATTGGTCCCGGTGAAGAAATTGGTCAAGAGGTTCATGATAATGTTGACCAGTTTTTCCGCTTTGAAGCCGGTGAGGGCAAGATTATTATTGAAGGTGAAGAAATTATGGTTGGTGATGGCGATGCTGTTATTGTTCCAGCCGGGGCAGAGCACAACATTATTAACCTGTCTATTTCAGAAAAACTAAAACTTTACACTATTTATTCTCCGCCCAATCATCCTGACGGCACAGTTCACAAAAATAAAGCCGAAGCTGATAAATACGAGGAAGGACACCACCATTAAGAGGAGTAAAAACAAATTATTTATTGGTAATAATTTTAATGGCTTTACCGGTGATTAACGCCTGAGCAGTTTTTTTTCGAGCTTTGCTTAAAATACGGGCAAATGTTGGTTGGGAAATGGCCATTTTTTGGCCTGCCCTGGTTTGGTCAAGGCCGGCGATTTCATAAAGCCTTAAGGCCTCTATCTCTTCTGGGAGAAGGACGATCTCTTCTAGGTTGCGTAAAGGAATTCCTCGAGGCTTAAAGTAAACTACTCCAGGAGTAAAATGGATTCGGCGGTGATTTTTTGGTCGAGGCATAATTATTAATTACAATATATTATACCAAGCGCCCTTTTCTGGGTTTAAAAAAGAGCGCTTTTTCTAGCCAAGGAAGATTATTCTTCTAACTCTTTTTCTTCTTTTCCGACATCTTCTAGCTCTTCCTCCAAGGCCTTTTTATATTCGGTTAAGGCCTGTTTCTGATCGGCCTGATTTTGCGGCCAAGCCCAATTAAAATAGCGGCCCAAACCCCTTCCAGTACCAAATCTTTTTCTCCAGCCCAGACCCAGTCCGCAAGGACCAAAACCTCGACCAGTTTTAGGACCTAGTCCTTTTGGTCCAGTTCCATCAAATCCTGGCATTTTTTTCACCCCCTCACCAATAAATTATTATGAATATATATTCATTATATTAATAGTTTTAGTAAAAGTCAAGGGATTTTTCTAATAAAAAAACTTAATCAGTCGGTCTGGCGGGAAGAATGTTTTTATGATATTCTGTTGTTAACTTAAACCTTAAGGGGGTGATAATTAAGATATGCCAGAAACAACTAAAAAGCTTGACGATAACAGGGTTATTGCCCTTTTAAGCTATATTGGTATTTTGGTTCTAGTACCTCTTTTAACTGCCAAAGAAGATGAGTTTGTTAAGTTTCACGCCAAACAGGGTTTGGTTCTTTTAGTCGCCGCTATTGCCGTTGGCATGGTAGGTGTCATTCCTCTTTTGGGCTGGCTTATTGCTTTTGTAGGTGGTTTAACCTGCCTTGCCTTAGCAGTGATGGGGATAGTCAATGTCTTAAATGGTAAAAAAAAGCCATTGCCTTTAATCGGTCAATTTGCTGACAAATTTAATATTTAAGAAGTAAAATCTTAAATATTTTTGTTAAAAAGCCACGATTTTTTCGTGGCTTTTTTAGGAAGAAAACCCTTTATTTTTAAGGAGTTAATAACAACCGACAAGGAACTAAGACTCATGGCCCCAGCACCAATAATGGGGCCGGCCGGAGTGGCCAGAAGCCCCAGCGCTGCAGCCGGTATCGCCAGGGTGTTATAAAGAAAAGCCCAGAAAAGATTTTGTTTAATAACCTTCAGGGTTTTTTGACTAAGTTTTATTGCCCAAACAATCGCTTCAGGATTATCAGTAGAGAGGACAATGTCACCAGCCTCGGCTGCAATATCGGCCCCCGATCCAATCGCGATACCGACGTCGGCTTGAGTTAAAGCAGGAGCATCGTTAATGCCATCGCCGACCATGGCAACGCCCTGGCCCTTTTTTTGTAACCGCTTGATAATTTTAACTTTATCCTTTGGTAAAACCTCAGCAATTACCTTGCTTATTTTTACTTGATCGGCCACCGCCTGAGCGGCTCGGTGATGATCACCGGTCAACATAATAGTTTCAAAGCCCATTTTATTTAAGTTGTCGACAGTTTTGACGATCCCCTTTTTTGGTCTATCAGCCAAGGCTAGAAAACCAAGTAGTTTTTGTTTTCCCCCAATCAGGACGATTGTCTTGCCCTCTTTCTCCAGGTTAATTAACTTTTCCTTAACTTTTGAAAGGTCGATTTTATTTTCCATCAAAAATTTTTTAGTGCCAAGAAAAAACTCTTCTTGGTCAATTTTTCCCCTGATTCCCTTGCCGGGTAGAGCTAAAAAATTATTAACAGGCAGAAGTTTTATTTTTTCCCTTTTGGCTTGTTGAATAATTGGTTTGGCAATTGGATGTTCTGAGTGATTTTCTAAGCTGGCGGCGATAGCCAGAAACCTTTTCCGGTTGGCGGCAATAGTTTCGATATTGGTAATGGTTAACTTTCCTTGGGTGATAGTGCCGGTTTTATCTAAAACAACTATTTTGAGTTTATTCAACTTTTCGATTGCTTCACTGCGCCGGATTAAAACTGCTTTTTTAGCCCCTTCGCCAATACCAACTGTTAGGGCCGTGGGGGTGGCTAATCCCAAAGCACAAGGACAGGCAATTATCAGTACGGTGATAGCAGACAATAGTCCTTTTGGCCATTGGCCCAGGAAGGACCAAGAAACCAGTGTGATCAGAGCAATTATCAAAATAATAGGGACGAAGCGGGCGGTTGCTTGGTCGGCCAATTTCTGGATGGGGATTTTATTGCCTTGGGCCTCCTCGATAAGGGTGATAATTTGTGATAAAAAAGTTTCTGGACCGATTTTATCAATTTTAACTTTTAACCAGCCATTTTGATTGATGGTCGACTGAAGAACTCTACTGCCAATGGTTTTAGTGACCGGTAAAGATTCGCCGGTGGCAATTGATTCATCAACTGTTGATTCTCCTGCTGTCACCTGTCCGTCGGCAGGGATCATCTCCCCTGGTTTGATTAAGACAATATCACCAATGGTTAAATTATTAAGAGTAGTGATTATTTCTTGATCATTTTTGAGAATTCGGGCGGTTTTGGGTTTTAAAGAAGCCAGTTCTTTTATGGCCCAAGAGGTTCGTCCCCGGGCCTTAACTTCTAAATAGCGGCCGATTAGCTGGAAAGAAATGATAAAGGCAGCAACCTCAAAAAAGATGGGGATTTCCCAGAAGAAAGCACCGACTCCAAACCAAAAAGCGGCCGATGACCCCAAAGAAATAAGGGTATCCATGTTGGGATGAAGTTTTTTTATTGCCCCTAAACCGGAACGGTGAATTGACCAACCCAAAACATAAACAACAAAAAAAGTTAAAAGGGCTTCAACAACTATTGGTAAATTATTCATTTGATGGAAAAGCTCTTGGTTTAGAAAATGTTTTCCTAACATAATACCCATGAGAAGAAGACCAAAGAACAGAGCAGTAAGAGCTTGATTCTTAGCCTTTTTGACTGATTGGTCGAATTGTTCCTTTTTTGGTTTTTTTTCTTCAATTTCATAACCAAGATCACGAACTTTCTCAATCAAATCATTTTTAGAAACTGAATTTTTGGTTTGAGCCCAAAGCTGACCAGTGGCGAAATTAACATTAACTTTAATGACTCCGGGAAGTTTTTGAAGTTGAGCTTCGATTGTTTGGGCACAAGAAACACAGCTCATGCCCAAAATTGTTAAGGTGATTTTTTTCATTGTGGCTTAGCTGGGAAGCTATCAAAGATGGGCAGTGTTAAAATTTTTTCCTGATTGGTTTGCTGGGGGGAAAATTGAATTTTAAATAAGTTAGGGAAGTGAAAGGTGATATTTTTAATCCCTTCCTCTTTTTTAAGCTCATCAATAATTAAAGGGGCGTGGCCGGAGCAGGGAATTTGAACGGCAATTGTGATCGAAGATAAATTACTGGTTTCTCCCAGAGCCTGACTTCTAGTTTCCAAATTGAGGTTAGCGGTTTTGGGAAAAATGACTAGGAAAAATAACAGGTTAGTGATGATGGTGATAGCATAAAGGAGACTAAGATAGCGCCATTTTTTTTTAATTCCCTGCCAGGACAAAAACCGGCTCCTTTTAAGATAGATAGTTGCAGAAACGGTGGCAAGCAGAAAGGAAAGAAAAATGAGAAAGTGAAAAAAGTAGGCAGACAATAATAATGGTTTTATCAGGGCGGTTATTGCGGTAACTCCCAGAGCGGAAAAAATAATGAACATGATACAGAAAGTATGGGGAATTAACCCTGATACTATTGCTGAAAAAAAACCCGGTTTTTCTTTTTTTAAGTTGTTAACGGTCATTTTCGGAATCTTCAAAAAGAAGCAGAATTTCCTCAATTTTTTTATAAGCTTCTTGCTGGTTTTTGCTTCTGATCGCCTGGGTAACACAGGTGTTTAAATGGTTTTCTAAGATTATTTTATTAATTTTTTTCAAAGCGGCTATTACCGCTCGGTTTTGCTGGATGATGTCAATACAGTATTTGTTTTGGTGAATCATCTTTTTAATTCCTTCCAGGTGCCCCAAAACATAATTTATCCTTTTGTCAATGTCTTTATTGTTGTGTTTCATTAGGGTTTGGGAATAATGGTAATCTTATACCCCCCCATAGGGGGTATAAGAAATATAATACTTCTTTCCCGGGGTTGTTGTCAAGAGTGGAAAGAACCTGGTGGTAAAAACTAGGTTATCCGGCGCCGCCTCCACCTCCGCCGCCTCCACCCCCGCCGCCTCCGGAAAATCCCCCTGAAGATCCGGTTCCCGAAGCGCCAAAACCAGAGGCGGCTTGAGTACTAAAACTGTTTAGAGCTGAACCTAGGGAGGCAAAGCTGTGGCTGAATTGAGAGAGGTTGCTCCCAGTGGTTGCTCCCCAATAGACATGAGCCAAGCTCCGGTCTTCTTTGGGGAAGTTGACTGGCAGTTGACTTAAGGTTTTAATTGACACGCCCAAGGCGGTACCATAAATTAAATATTTCTCCCAAATTACCAAAGAGTCGATTGGATCATGTTTGGTTTGGCCATATTCCTCCAAGTGCTTTTTGAAAGCCAGCCAAGAAGCGGCCTCTTGGCGTCCTTGACCAGTTAGCTTTTCGCCACGATTTTCCATGATGATCATAGCCAAGAGCACAAACATCAAGACAATAAAGCCAAAGACACCTGTTTTTGTTAATTGGTTATTAAAGATGTTTAGGAGGGCTTGAAGAAAAAAAAGAATAACAACTGCGATTATCGGTTTGTAATTTTTTTTGATTTCATGAGCTTTTTTATCAAAGAACCCCTGATTAAGGTTTTGGATAAAGGCGGTTTCCTTTAGTCTTTTAAAAAACTGATAACTGTAAGAGGCGGCGGTATGATTTTTTTTTGGCCAATTAGCAATTTCAGTTAATTTTAAAGCCTTATCAATTAACCGATGACCGTCTTTTATAGTAGTAAAACCGATTCGATTCAAATAGTTGAAAACTTGTTCTTGAAGAGGGTCAAGTTCTTGCTTGTTTTTGGTTTCCCCAACTAAGAAATAAAAATAGTCTTTTTTAAAAAAACCGTGTTTTTGGGAGCTTCTTTCCAATCTTAAAAGGCGCTTATGGATTAGGCAAAGAATGGTGGCGGTGAAGGATTTTGGGGTTAAAACTTTATTTTTGGCCAATAATGATTCAATTTGGGCCGGGGCAATGTTGCTGGGCGCTTCCCAAAGCCGGTCAGATGAGCTAATTTGGGGTAATTTTTGATCTTTTTGATAGCGCCAAAAAACAATTGCCTTCTTGATAAAAATAATCAGACCGGCAATAGGAATCAGCCCGGTCAAGATGTCGATTAGGGAATTAAGAGCCGATGAAGCCTTTTGTTTTCTAATGGTTTGGTTGATGAAACTCTCCTCTTCTTGTCTGATTTCTGCTTCGGTTTTGTTGCCCTTGGCGCCTTGGTTAAAAATTTCTTTTGGTGCCAGAATTCGGGTTTCGACAAAGGTTCCCGGCCTAACATAATCAACCTGGTAGGTGACTAAATTATTTTTAGGAATTGCCACCACCCCAGCCAGTGGACCATGTCCCCAGGCGGTTAAGGTTTGATTATCTAGGCTGGTTGAGAAGATAATTTGGGCGTTAATATTGGCCTGGGGAATTTCCCAGTTATCACCAATCAACTGCCAATAGAGTTCGGCAGTGTCTTGGTGGAGAGTGGCGGCGTTTTCAACCTGATAGGAAAGTAAAAACTCTTTTTCCTGATCTTCGGCCCGATAAAACCATTTGATGAAGTAGGTTTTTTCTCGGTTCTCGACGTAGAAAGTGTTTGGCGGCCGATCAGAATCGGCCTGGCTTTTTTGGTCCTCCTCTAATCGACGGTAACAATTCATCGGTTCACATATCTTAAAATCTGTTAAAAAATAGGCTTCTTCTCTTTCGGAAGCAGTTTTATTAATTTCTTGAAAAGCAAAAGTAAAGTCGCCGCTAAAATCAAACAGTCTTTTTTCTTCAACCGTCATTGAGCCGTCGGAATTGACGCTTGCTTGGATGTCGACCCGGGTAATGGAGTAAGATTTGGCTTTAGCTGAGGCGGGGCAAAAAAGAAAAAGGCTTGCTAACAACAAGCTCCAAAGAGGGCGGGTGATTCCTTTGTTTAACATATTTTCTTTTTTTAGTATATCAAGAAAGGGGGCAGGTCTTCATTTTCCTTTTAAAAAAGGAAGCCTTTGGTTTGGAGCTATTTACTTTTGTCCCCAACCTGTTATAATAAAGGTTAGTTTAGTTCTGGCTTTTAAGAACTGTTTTTGTTCATACCTATTTCATTATTCATTTCCGTGCCCAAACTTCGCAAAACATCGGTTTATTTTTTTTACTTCTTTTGATATTGACACATAATATATTCCAACTCTAGGAGGTGATTAATAATGGTTAAAAAATTGTATGTTGGCAATCTCAGCTATTCTGCTACTCGTGATCAACTAAAGGATTTTTTTGCTGAGGCTGGTGAAGTCGTTGATAGCGTTGTTATTACCGATCGTGCCACCGGTCGCTCAAAAGGTTTTGGCTTTGTTGAATTTGCCGAAGAAGAACAAGCTCAGAAAGCAGTTTCTCTATTTAACGGTAAGGATTTTGACGGGAGAACGATTAAGGTTGATTTTGCCAAACCTCAACAGTCTAGATAGTTTGCTGTTTTTAAGCAGACCAATCTATTAAGTTAGCGCCCAAAATAAAATTTGGGCGCTAATTTTAAAGTGAAAATATTTTTTATATTACTTGTTAATGCTGGCGTCAACGATTTTAGCTTCAGTTTTTGTTAGCTTCGTGGCCTTGTCGGGTCTTGTTTTCTTGAGTTTTAACAAACAGTTTTTGAAAAAAACTTTGTCGTTACTAGTCGCTTTAGCGGCCGGATCATTAATGGGTCAAGTTTTTTTTCATCTTCTTCCCGAGGCGATAGCCTTGTTTCCAGTTCGAAGGGTTTTCTCCTTGACCGCTTTATCTTTTACTATCTTTTTCTTGCTGGAAAAGCTTTTTTTCTCTCATCATTGTCATGACATTGACTGTCGCCGCCCTTTCGGCTACTTAAATTTAATTGGTGATGGTTTGCACAACTTCCTAGACGGGGTAATTATTGCCGGGTCTTTTTGGGAAAGTTCCGCTTTGGGCTGGACCACCACCTTGGCTATCATTCTTCATGAAATTCCTCAAGAAATCGGCGATTTTGCTGTTTTAATCTTTGCCGGCTTCGGAACAAAGAAGGCTTTGTTAGCTAACTTTGCTACGGCGCTCTTGGCTGTCTTAGGAGGGATTTTTGGCTATTTGGCTATTAGTTATTTAACCGGCCTGGAGGCAATAATTTTGCCTTTTGCCGCCGGGGGTTTTCTTTATCTTGCTTCAGTTGATTTACTGCCGGAAATTAACCATCAAAAAAACGGTCATTGGTCGTCGATTATCTTCTTTCTGGCCGGTTTGGGAATGATGTTTTTTATTTAATCTTTTCTTGACTTTTCGGTTTTTCTTCGGGTATGATGGTTTCATCATGGATCTTTTTCAAAGAATTAGCATTCTTGGTGCTAGCGCCCAGTATGATACTTGCGGGCCAAAGGATTTTGGCGGTTCGACCAATATTCCCGGAGTCTATCGGGCTTCTGTTGGCTCGGGTCGAATTTGTCGATTATTTAAAATTTTGCAGACTAATGCCTGCCTTAATAATTGTCGATACTGCGCTTTTAGAAAGGATCGTGATTATCGGCGGGTTAGGATGAGTGCCGAAGAAATGGCCAGGAGTTTTATCTTGGTCCATTCTCGACGCCTGGTCGAAGGTCTATTTTTGTCTTCGGGTTTGGTCGGTTCGGCCGATCAAACTCTGGCTCCAATGATAGATACTGCCCAAATCTTGCGCAGAAAATATCACTATCAAGGCTATATTCATCTTAAAATTATGCCGGACTCTTCAGAGGGAGCAATTAAAGCCGCAGTAAAACTGGCCAATCGGGTTTCTGTTAATATTGAGGCTCCCAACCAGACCTGGCTGGCCAGACTTTCACCAGACAAGAATCTTAATCAGAGCTTTTTTCCTACCCTAAAATTAATTAAAAAAGCTATTGACGACCAAAAGTGTCGTTGGCAAAAAACAACTAGCTTGACCAGTCAATTTGTTGTTGGTGCCGACCAGGAAACCGATCAGGAAATCATTGGTGTTTCCAGTCGGCTTTATCGACAATTCAATTTAAGCAGGGTTTTTTATTCGGCTTTTCGGCCGGTAGCCAAGACCCCTTTTTCTCATCGTCGTTTGGTCTCTCCGGTTCGAGAACATCGCCTCTATCAAGCAGACTTTTTACTGCGCTTTTACCGTTTTACTCCTGGGGAAATTCCTTATGGGAAAACTGGTTTTCTAGCCCTTGATCAGGATCCTAAAAACGCCTGGGTCAAGCAGAATCAGGATTGTTTTCCAATTAATGTTAATCGGGCCGATTATTGGCACCTGTTGCGGGTGCCGGGTCTGGGGCCAAGATCAGCAAGAAAAATTATTGCCCTAAGGAATCAAAGGCGGATTTTTAGTTTTAGTAACTTGACTGGTTTAAGAATTCAGAAAAAAGCTCAAATGTTTTTGTCTTTTTAAAGAAAGGTTGGGACTTGCAATGATTAATTTTTTTCGTTTTAATTAGAGAGAGGGTTTTTAAGGGGGTGAAGAACTTTTTTGGGAGAAAAAACTTATGATGGCAAATGAACTGTTTTATTATTCCGGGGCGGCTTTCTTTATTTTGCTGACTTTCTTAATTCTTGTCGTTGGCATCAAGCTAATAATGATCCTGGCTACCCTTCAGAAAGCGGCCAGATCTTGGCGCCGGTTTGTCGATGAGGCTGGTGTCGGTATAAGAACTGGGTTGTTAAAATTACTTTTAAGACTTTTTTAAGGGGGGGTGACAATATGACTAATAATAATCGTGATGGCGGCGGCTTTTTAGCGGGGGTGCTGATGGGGGTTCTAGCCGGAGCAGCAGCAGCAGTTTTTTTAAACGAAGAGACACGGGAAAAAGCCCGAAAAAAAATTAACCAGGCTATTAGTAGTGGTGAAGATGAAGTTACTCGCTTAAAACGGGAGATTGTTAGATTAAGGACTGATTTAAAGGAAAAGACAGCCCGGAAGTTGGAAAAAGCTAGTAAAAAACTTTCTTCTTAATAAAAATCTTAAAAGATGGTACCCCCACCTCTTGGAGGCGGGGGTAAGAGGTGGTTACCGACTCATTGGGGAGTTTATTTTTTGCTGGTAACCTTAACTTTTTGCGGTTTGGCCTCAGGGGCTTTAGGAGTGGTAACGGTAACCACTCCGTTTTCAACGTCCGCTCGAGCCTTTTCTGACAAAACCGGACAAGGAATGGAAGTGGTGTAAAGATATTTAGCTGATCGTCCCTCTCGATAAACGACTTTTTTAGCTTGATTATTAGCAGGTTAAAGCATTGACTGCCAAAATGTCAAGGTCAACTCATGATATACTATACATATTGGTAAAGGGGTTGATAGTTATGACTGGAGATGATTTGGGAACTTTAAAAATTGGCGATAAAATTATTGATTTTGGTCGGGTTTATCGCATTTTTAAGATTAGCCAAACCAAGACTCTT
This sequence comes from Candidatus Shapirobacteria bacterium, assembly GCA_028695445.1. Lineage (GTDB taxonomy): Bacteria > Patescibacteriota > Microgenomatia > 0-14-0-10-38-17 > 0-14-0-10-38-17 > JAQVFF01. Next base: position 77,529 of record JAQVIV010000001.1, on the reverse strand, counting down.
CAAGGAAAAAAGAGATTAATTTACTTTCGCCCTTTTTATCGGAAAAATAATAATCAAGACTTGGTTTGTACTATTCCTGAAGAGAGTTTGTCCCAAACCAATATTCGTCGGCCGTTATCTAGGAAGGCGCTTAAAGAGGGTTTGGAGCAGTTTTCCTTTTATTCTACTCCCTCTGGCATGATTAATTTTGACCAGACTAAAAAAATTACTTCTTTAAATGATTTTTCTGCTATGGTTGATTTGGCCAAAGATCTTTATTTTTCCCGGAAAGGAGAAAACAAGGAATTTACTGTCAGTCAAAAAAGAATCTTTGACTCCTTGATCGGTCGGGTTTGTGAAGAAGCGGCCCTTGTTTTGGGTCAAGAACCGGATTGGGTGAAAAAAAAGATTGATCTTCTTCTAAGACGGGGCTTAAAAAATAAACCCGTCAAGACTGCTTCGAAAGAGTAATTAGTAAACCCTCAAAAATGAATAAATACCAGCGATTGGCTTTATTTTTAAATCGGGTCGGTCAACCGGATTATCGCCTAAGGCAAATTAGCGAAAGCATTTTTAGTCAAAAAGAGATTAATTTTGCCAAAATGTTTTTTTTGCCCTTAGAGTTAAGGCGGGAATTGGCAGAAGAGTTTGGTCCTTGGTTATCGATCAAGGCGATTAGGAAAGATTTTTCTTCTCAAGCCAAAAAAGTTCTTTTTTCCTTGCCTGATAACAATCGGATTGAAGCGGTTTCAATGACTTATCGAAATTGGCAGTCGGCTTGTCTTTCTTCTCAGGCGGGTTGTCCTTTAGGCTGTGTTTTTTGTGCCACTGGGAAAATGGGACTGGTGCGCAACCTAACCACTGATGAAATTCTTGATCAGTTGCTCTTTTTTTATCTTAAAGAGGAGGGGGTGGATACGGTTTCTTTTATGGGTATGGGAGAACCCCTGCTCAATGATAATCTATTTGAGGTCTTGGAGGTGATTACCGACAAGCGTTTTTTTAATATCAGCCCAAGGAGAACCAATATTTCCACTGTTGGCATTCTACCCAATCTTAAACGACTAATTGATGTTTTTCCTTCAGTCAACATTGCCTTATCGCTTAATTCTTCCTTTCCCAAACAAAGGCGGTTATTAATGCCGATCGAAAAGAAATTTCCTTTAAAAAAAATTTTTCCTATCTTGAATTATCACATTCGAACTAATCGCCGGAAAGTTTTTTTGTCTTATATCTTGCTTTCCGGTGTTAATGACAGCACCCAACACGCCTCAGCTCTTATTTCTCTGATACGATCCCAAGGAAACGAGGCTTACCTGTATCATGTCAATTTGATTAGCTTTCATCCTGCTGCCGGTCTGACTTTTAAGCCCTCAAGCCCAAGGCGGACAGATTTTTTTAAGAACCAGTTGTTGAGAGCGGGAATTGGTGTGACTAAGCGTCGTTCTTTGGGTTTATCCTTGCAAGACGCTTGCGGCCAATTAACAACCTAGGGTTATTTTTTTTATGTTACAATCGAAGTTGAATGTTGAAAGAAAATGGGACTTTGGTTGCCCTGTTTATCTTGGTTTTTGTTATTTTGGGTCTTTTTTGGTGGTTTGACCGCCAAGGGCAAAGCCTGATTCCTGCTCTGCTAACCTCGACGCCATCATCGACCCCAAAAGACGAAATTGACGAAACGGCAATAAAAGATGCCTTATTAAAAAATCATAACCAATCTCAGGATCGGATTAATTTAGTGGTTTTGAAAATTGAAGGTAATTTTGCTCAAGGGATAGCCACTTTTTCTGGCGATGAGCGGGTTTGGCCGTGGTTGGCCCATCAGAAAGAGGCGGGGGGAGACTGGATTTTAGTTCATGATGGCCAAGGTTTGCCTGTTTGTCAAGAGTTAACCGAATTTAATTTTCCCTCTGGTTTTGCTGGCCAGTGTTGGGATCAAGACAAAGGGCTGGTTGTTGCCTACTAAGTTCTTGCTTTAATTTTCTCCTTGTATTCTTTAATTTGCCTTATTGCCTGGTTTCTAATTATGGTTAGAGCCTTGAGAAGATTTTTGGCCTGGCTTTTGGCAAAGATTTCTCTTTTGGGTAGCCTAATTTTTAGGCTAGCCCCAAATCCCCAGCGGGGCCCTTTAGTGATTTTTAGTCGAGCCGTTTTTAATCCTTGGTCAAAACTTTTAAGATATTTATCAATTTTTTGGCCGATATGTTTATCGGTTAAGTCTTTGATTTTTTGGTTAATCGGCCAATTATCGCCACTGATAATAAATTTCATTTTAATATCGTAATAAAGCGGCTATTTTAGGAAAATCATTGTTAATTTGAGGATCCAGGATGATAATGTCGCCGCCAGCGGCCAAAACCTCGCGGACAAGCCAGGGGGCGATATTTTTAACTAGCCGAGAATTTTTAGCGGGATAATTATAAATTCGGCTATCTGGAGTAACGTAGCCTTCTTTATTAATAACAGGTTTAATAAAAAGTTTTTGGATCCGATCTTCGTTAGCGGCTGTTAAAATTTCCTGCCAAGCCTCTGAGTAGCGGTCAAACCTTTCTTGAGCTTCTTTTAATTGTTTTTCAATTATTGCCTTTTTGTGTTGGTCTGTTTTTTCAATCACCAACTCTTCTAGCTGTTTCTGATTAGTAATATTTTTATCAATTAAAATAGTTTCGGTTTTAGGGAAAAAAGCGGTCATTTCTTTAGGAAAATTGGTGTTTAGTTTGACAAAGTTTGTTGACCAGTTGATGACTAAATAGTCAAATGATTCGGTTGGATTAACCTGATCCTTAACGAAAGTTTGTAGTTTTTTTAAAAATAACTTGTTTTCTTCTTTTTCTCTTTTGGCGACACCGTCTTCACCAGTACCGTGAAAGATTCCTTGGAAATTGATAGGTGAAAATTGTTCTAGATATTGTTTTTCTTTATCGCTAACAAAGGGATTTTGTTGATTGGCAACCGGGAAAAGACGGTGATCGTCATAGACATAAATATTGGCCTCTTTTTGATTGATTTGAAAAATTAAGCCATCAATTCCCTTATCGGCTAGCCAAACCAATTGGTCAAGATCAAACCTGGTGCCCAAAAAAACTTCTTTTTGAGGGACTCTTTCCAGAGGAATAAAGATAAAATTCTCCCTTTTGGTCGGCAGAACTTTTCTGTTGTTTTTAGTGGTGGGGCTAAATTTAATAAAAAAAGCCAATCCTCGAGACAGAGACTCTAAACTATCGATTGCCTGATAAATTTGCTCGACGATAATTTTTCCGCTTGGGATTAGATTTTCTTTTTTATTCTTTTTTAGGGCGGTTAGAATAAATGATTTGAGCTCTTTTTTTAATCTGCTTTTGGGTTGGTTTTGATTAGGGAAATAAACGGTTAAAAAAAGGGGCTTGGGGTTGGTTTTGGTATTTTGCTCTTTATCAACCAGAACTTCTAGATACTGGTTATAGGCAACCATACAAATTTATTATAACAGGAAAAAGGGCTTCTCTCAAGAATTTGTTCTAGCTGACCACATCGACAACGCCTTCTTAAAGTGTTTTTTTTAAGTATGCTCTAATCGTTAGCCGACTTTTCACGAAGACTCCATTTAGCTTCAGAAAGGAGAATCCTTACAGAAAAGAGGTTCTTTCAAGAACCCGGTTTGATTATTATTTGTCCCTGGCGTAAGATTTTGATTTTATTTCCGGTCATATCAACCAGGGTTGAGGGGGGTCTGGAAGGAAGCGTCCCCTGGTCAATAATAAGATCGATTAGGTTTTGGTTGGTCTGTTTTAGAATTTCGTCGATAGAATAGGGATTGGGTTGTCCGGAAACATTGGCCGAAGTGGAGGTAAGGGGTCGATTAAGCTTTTTAATTAAGGCTAAAATTAGTTGATGGTTGGGAACCCGAATTCCTAGGGTGCCTAAGGAAGATTCAATCCTGGAGTCGACTAGCCCTCGGCCATTAATTACTAACGACACCGGTCCGGGCAGGTATTGGCGAAAGATTTTTTTTGCCGGAGGGGTGAGATGGGCGTATTTTTGGGCCATGGCCTGGTCGGCAACGGCTACCAGGACGGGTTTATTGCCTCGCTCTTTTTTATAGTGCCAAAGCTTGTCAACTGCCTCCGGGTTAGTCGCATCAACTCCCGCCCCGTAGCAAGTCTCGGTCGGATAAATAACCAATCCGCCCTCTTTGAGAACACAAACTGCTTTTTCAATAATTTTTTTTTGATTTTGGTGCTTAATTTTAACGATTTTCATAATAATAATTTTGTCTTAAGGGGAGCAAATGGTAAAAGTTATCTTTGCCACAAGAGGTGATTAATGAATTAAGGCTTTTTTGAGAACGGTGGAAATCACCAGAGTATTTGGTCTGGGTTTTTGATCCCGTTGCCCTTGGGCAATGCCCCCTAGCTTATCGCAGGCCTGTTTTTTGATAAACCTGATCAAGGGTCTTTTGGGAAACCTCTTTAGCTTTTTGTTTACCCTCTGTCAGGATTTTAGCCAGCCCCTTTTGGTTTTGACAAATGGTCCGATACCGATCTTGAATTGGAGTTAGAAACTTAACCACTTCTTGAGCAAGGTCAGACTTAAACTGACCGTAGTTTTTATCCTGATAGCGCTTTTCTATTTGGTTAATTTCAAGACCGGTGGTGATGGAGTAAATAGCGAGTAAATTACTAATGCCTGGCTTGTTGGGGCTGGCAATTATCTCTTGGCCAGAGTCGGTAACAGCGGCCATAATTTTGTTTTTAATTGTTTGAGGAGAATCTAGTAAATCAATGGTGCCTCTTTTGTCCAAAGACGATTTGCTCATTTTTTGCTTGGGGTTTTGTAAAGACATGATTTTGGCGCCCACCGAGAGCATTTTTGGTTTTGGTATTTTAAAAACGGGACCAAAACAGGAATTAAATTTTTGGGCCAGGTCTCTGGTTAGTTCAACGTGTTGTTTTTGATCTTGGCCGACTGGGACGAGATCAGTTTGGTAGAGAAGAATGTCGGCCGCCATCAGAATAGGATAATTAAAAAGACCGACGCTGGCGCCGGCTTGATCTGATTTGGTTTTGTATTGGGTCATTCTTTCCAACTGGCCCATTGAAGTTAAACAATCAAGGATCCAGGTTAAACTGGCATGATCTGGGTTGTGTGATTGAACGAAGATAGTTGATTTTTTCGGGTCTAGGCCGCAAGCCAGATAAAGAGCGGCCAGCTCCTTGATTTTGGCAAGAAGTTTTTGGGGATCTTGGGAAACAGTGATGGCGTGCAAATCAACAATGCAGAAAAAACAATCATATTGGTCCTGCATATTCACCCATTGACTAATAGCGCCGATATAGTTGCCTAAATGAAGATTGCCCGAAGGCTGGATGCCGGAAAAAACCCGTTTTTGGCTAGACACTAAACTTGATTATAACACTAACTATGCCTTTGTTTTAAGAAGTTTTTTGGGGACAAAGAGAGTCGGGTTTTTGTTTTTAGGGAGGGTTATTGGTAGTCAACAATTAGGCTGCCGGCGCCAATTCTGGCTTCAATATTAATAGGCAAATCCTCGTTTTGACCGACCGATATTCGGCCTGTTTGGTTCAAGCCGCCAATCTCGTCTTGGTTGACAACAATTTTTCCGGCTCCAATATTATAATCAAGGTTAATTTGACTATTTTGAGGCAGACTGATTTTGATTTTGCCGGCTCCCAAGTTAATGGCTAATTTTTCTTCAGGCAGAGCCGATTCGGATAATCTTAAGGAAATTTGACCGGCCCCGGTTTCCAGAGAAATAATTCTGGTAATTATTTGGTTAAGGCCAATATCAGCTTGACCGGCCCCCATTTTTAAATAAAGCCTTGTAGGCAAGTTTACCTGGCCTAAAATTATTTGGTAGTTAATTTGGTTTGTCAGGCGGCTGGGGATAGTAAGGCCGTTGTGGCGATTATCGAAGCTGATGGTAATATTTTTATCGCTCCCCAGGTCGCTGGTTACCCTAGGAACTCCGAAGGGGTCTTGATATTGGGTTCTAAGGTAAAAGAGATTAGGGTTTTCCTCTTGGTCGGCTATGGTTAGCCGGCCCAAACCGACATTTACCTTTAGGATTCTTTGGTCAATGCTGGGGTATGATTCATTTGTAATAACAAACTCTTGTTCCTTATTTTTGGGAAAAATCTTTTGAGACCAAAAAACGGCTCGATCCCGAAATGACTGTTTAAAAACAGATTCTGGTTTAGGCCAAATAATAGTAAAAAATAGCGCCGCTTCCAGGGTTATCAGACAAACAGTGGCTAAAATAACTTTGCTCCAAGATGAGTCGCCTAAAACTAATTCCAGTCCAGACAAGATCAAAAAAATGGGCCAGAAACGCCAAAGGATATTCCAGGCGGACCAGGAAAGCAAGCCAAGGTTATTAAGCAAAAACAGCAATCCCAGACTAATAAGAATTAATGGCCAAACAACTTTTTTCATATCTTTAAGGGCGGAAAAGAAGAGCCAATCCCAGAGCCACTAATGCCAATGGCCAAAGCCTGGAAAATTCAAACAATCGGGAAAGAATGCCAAAGTTTAGTAAAACAAAATAGGCTCCAAGGAAAATTAGAGCAAGGCCAAACCACAACCTGGTTTCTTTTTTTCGAGAAATTTTTTGAGTATTTTGGACGTATTTTTGAGCCTGAGCCTTAATTTCCTGAGCGTTTTTTTTTAAATTTTCTTCGTTGTTTGAATGATTTGATAGTTGGTCGGGGATGATTAACCAAAGAATAAGGTAGAGAATCACTCCGCCGCCGGATAGACCCAGCAAAACAAACAAAATTCTTACCAAAACCGGATCGACACTAAAATATTCACCGATACCTCCGGCTACTCCTCCCAAAATACGGTTTTTTTCGGAACGAAAAATTTTTTTGACTTGGGTTGATTTCTGCTTTTCCTGATTGTAAATAGTTTTTTTGGCCATAGGGTTATTTTACAATAAGTTGGGTTTTTTAGTAAACAGACAAAGAGAAAAGCGACTGCTAAATTATTTTTTTAAAGCCTTGGGATCAGGATATAGGTTGCTGATAGTAGCCAAAAATCCTGGTAGAAAACCACTTTCGGGGACTTGACTAACGTGTTTTAAGTTAAATTGACTGATTTGTTCTCTGATTAAATCGGCCTGTTCAGGGTTTTGGCCAAATTTGCGCCGAATTTGGTAAAAGCGAAATGCCAAATCCACCTGTTCTTGATTTAGGCTTTCCAAATTCTGGGCGAGATAATTTAATTGTTCGGAAACAATCCGTCCTTGAAGGAAACTATTGACGTGATTACCAAAAACTTGGGAAAAACCCTCTTCGGGTAAAAGGTGAGCGATTCTTTGGGTAATAAATCTGCCTCGATCAGTAGAATTGGTTTGATAGATTTGTTTTTTTTCTCTTTGGGGTCGAGGACGGCCGCCGCTTTTGGTTTTTGCTTTTTCTAGGGCCTCTCTTCGCCTTATTGTCCAGTCAATTAAGGCCCTTTGCGTTTCCTGGGATAAAAGCTCTCCCAAAGGCAAGACTCTTTCTTTTTCGATGCTCATTTTAGTTGGCCCCTCTTCTCAGTCTTTATTATAAACAAAATTAGACCAAAATTTCAAGGTTTTTCATGATTTGATAACGACCATGATCACTATTGATATAATTTAATTATTGACAAAAATGTTCAAACTGTTTCGCCACTCTTACCAGACCCTAAACCTAATTATTGTTGACTCTAAGGCTCTTATTGATAATTTTTCTTTTTGGCAAAAAGAAAATCCTCAGGCCGGTATTGCCCCGGTTTTGAAAAGTAATGCCTATGGTCATGGTTTAGAGTTGATTGGCCGCTTCGTTGATCGTAAGCTTTCTGCCGCTCCTTTCGTAGCTGTGGATAGTTTGTATGAGGCCTGGAAGCTAGAAAAAGCGGGAGTGGGAAAACCAATTTTGGTGATTGGTTATACCTTGCCGGAGAATTTTAAAAACCCAAAAAAGTTAAAATTTCATTTACCGGTTTTTGACCAAGAAACGGCCCTGGTCCTGGGTCGTTATCAGCCCCGAACCAAGCTTCATCTTAAAATCGACACCGGCATGAACCGCTTAGGTATTAAACCCAACCAGGTTAATCGCTTTATTACTTTTTTAAAAGATCGTCATCTGGAAAGCCAAATAGTCGGGATTTATTCTCACTTGGCCTGTGCCAATAGCAATGATAACTTTACCCAAAAGCAAGTAACACTTTTTAAAAAAATTATTAAACAGTTTGAACGGGCAGGTTTTTCTTTTGCCTGGAAGCATATTGCTGCCACCGCCGGTGGTTTGGCGGTTAAAGATTCGGAGTTTAATTTGATTCGATTAGGTTTAGGCTTTTATGGTTATTTTCCTTCTCGATCGGCCCCGTCGGCTGTTAGGCCGGCTCTGAAATTGATAACCCACACTGCTCAGATTAAGTCGGTTAGCCGGGGCGAGATTGTCAGTTACAACGGCCAGTTTCGGGCCCCCAAGAAGATGACGATGGGGGTTTTGCCGATTGGCTATTATGATGGCCTTGATCGGCGCTTATCTGGTCGGGGAAAAGTTCTGGTTGGTGATCAATATTGTCCTTTGGTGGGCGATATTTGCATGAATATTGCCATGATTGACTTGTCTGATGTTAAAAACCCAGCGGTTGGTCAGGAAGTGGTGGTAATTGATGATAATCAGGAGGCCAAAAACAACCTGGTTAGCTTATCGGCTCTGGCCAAAACCATCCCTTACGACCTTTTGGTTGGTTTGGCTCCAATCACCAGGAGAGTTTTAATTTAGTTTCTTACTGTGTTGTTTCTGGTTGGGATTTTTCGGCTGCCTCTTGGCCTTGAGACTCGTTAATTAAACTATTTTTATCCTCAGAAAATAAATTAGCTACCACGCCGATAATATTTTGGTCGGGCAGATAAGAGTAGAGTTCTTTTTGCCAATTATTTTGGGCAATAAAAACGTGGGGATCAACCCCCAAGCCTTCGATAGGCTGACCATCTTCTCTTAGAGTGAGGCTATGAACAAGAAAGGCGGAATAGGTTTGGTTTTGGTTAATTTGGTTGTCGAGCTTGAAGACTTTTTCTACTGTTCCCCAACCGCGGGTAGTGTTGCCCACCAAGACACCAACATTATATTTTTTTAAAACTGAAGCCATCACTTCGGCCGAGCTTTGGGAATTTTCATTAATTAAAATTACCACTTTTTTATATTGAACTAGACTGGGCAGCCAGCCGGTTCGAGTTTTGTAATCGCTCTTTTCGTCTTGGTGAAAAAATTGGTAAGCATATTGATCCTGACCGATAAAGGGGCCGAGAAAATAGGGTAGACCATCAATGGCGCCACCGATATTATCACGAAGATCAAAAATCAGAGTATCAACTCCGGGCTGGTCTTGGACTTTTTGGGTTATTCTTTGTAATTCATCGAACGTGGTAGGAGAGAATTTTTTTAAATGAATATGAAAAATACTGTTATTGATTAACCGATAACTCATGGTTGGCTCTATTCCTGAAACATCGTAAATCTGGCGGGCTTCTTCGTCTTTTAATATTTCATAGGCTCGATTAATTTGGTCAAGTTTTTCTTGGGCCTGGGGAGTGTTGTCTTGGGCCAGTTCTTGAATCTGGCTTTGATAGACCTGGGCAATCTTTTCTTGAGAGGCTTTTTGGTCGATTCCCAACATCTGGTAGTGATCTTGGTCGGCTACGTTGCGAACAATGTCGTTTAGCTCTTGTTCTTCGGCTTGACTATAAAGATGACTGCGTCCAAACGGCTCTAGATTATTTAAAACTAAATTATTAAGCTGGATGATAAATTCTTCTTTTGTTTCCTGATCATCAATTTGTTTTAAGATTTCTCTTAAGGAAACTAACAGGCTTTGGCGGTTTTTTTCTTTGGGGTTTTGGGGTTGGCCAGTTAGTTTTTCAGTCGCCAGAAAGAATAGAGAGACCAAATCTTCATCGCTGATTTTTTTCCAGTGGTTTTCTTTAATTTTGTCATAAATTTCACTGGTAAAGACTAAGTAGGGATTGCTTTCTTCGCCTAAAATAGCCGATTGCTGGAATTGGTTTTTGGTTTGGAAATAATAGCCCCCTAGGCCGCCCAAAACCAAAGCAGTAATAATAACAGCCAAAAAGATTACTGGGTTAATGGGCCACCTTCTTTTTGGGTTGAAGATTTTTGGCTTTGGGCTTTTTTCTTTTGATTCAAACACTGGCATTTTCTAATAATAGATTATTGCCTTGGCCACTTCAAGAGGATAAGTGTGATTTTTAAGATATAATAAGGGTATAATACAGGCTATGATTAAAGGCAAGGATATTTTTACTGGTGCCTGGGAGCTTTATCAGGCTCAAGAGTTTTTCCGACCCCAAACGAAAAATGGTCAGGCCTTGTCTCGGCCGGGTGGTTTTTTATTGCCCAACAACCCCCGACCGACGGAGGAATTATTGGCCAGCGCCTATGTCCGACTGCTGGAAATGGAAGCCAGAGAAGAAGAAATTGGCTCTGATTTTTTGGATCAGGCGGTGATAGCCTTAGATTGGGCGGCCAAGACTCAATCGGAAAGAAACAGTTCCTCCTCAAGAGAGAATTATCCGCTTGAAGAGAGACGTTCTCTTTTGGAAGAGCAGGTCGGGTTTTTAACTACCGAGGCCAAAGGAACGGCGGCTGGCGGCTGGCAAAAAACCCTAAAGACGATGCTTAGAGGTCATGTTTGGGCAATTTGTCAAAATTCTCCCTTTGACTATCGAGGCGGAATTAATAAATTAACCGGAATTGAAAATTTGTTAAAAAGGTCAGTTCTTCAGGAAAGTAAATCTTCGAAAAGCCAGTGATGTTCCTTCTTATTTTACAAAGACAAAATTATTGATTTTTAAATTGAGAATGAAGTGTGGTAATGGTCGGACGAAGTCCGTTAAAATGGAACAAAAAACTCCGGTACCTGGGCCGATTTTTTATTTTTCTATCCTGGGAAAAGATAGTAAGTCTAGGGCCAGAGCGGGCTGTTTAAGCACTGCTTGCGGTAAGATTGATACCCCGGCTTTTATTCCTGACGCCACCCTAGCTTCGGTAAAACATTTAACTGCCCAGGAGGTGGCCGCTACCGGTATTCAAATTGTTTTGGGTAATCTTTATCATTTATGGTTACGGCCAGGGTCTGAAATAATTTCTCAGGCTGGAGGTTTGCATAAGTTTATGAATTGGCCGGGGCCAATCGTGACTGATTCGGGCGGTTTTCAAGTGTATTCATTAATTCATAAAGGCAGGTTGGGGGGCAAGATTAGGGAAAGAGGCGCTTTTTTTAATTCTCATCTTGATGGGGCCAGAAAAGTGTTAACCCCAGAGGAGTCGATTAGGATGCAGTATCAAATGGGATCAGATATTTTGTTGACCTTGGATGAAAGCGTTCCGGCTACGGCGCCTCGAACTTATTTTGAGCGATCAGTGCCCTTAACCGTTCGTTGGGCGGCTCGTTCCAAGGCGCAGTTTTTAAAATTAAATACCACGAAAGACCGACTGCTTTTTGGCATCGTTCAGGGCGGTATATTTCCTGATTTGCTAGCCAAAAGCGCTAAAGAAACGGTAGCCATTGGTTTTGATGGTTATGCTCTTGGCGGCGTGGCGGTTGGCTTAGAGAAAACCAAGCTTCATGAGGTTATTGGCCACTCAGTGGCTCACCTACCCGAAGATAAACCTCGCTATATGCTGGGAATTGGCTATCCGAAAGAAATTTTAAGAGCTGTTTCTGAGGGGGTTGATTTGTTTGATTGCGTTATTCCCACTCGTAATGCTCGTCATGCCAGCCTTTTTACTCGTCAAGGACGACTTAATCTTCGCAAAAAAGAATTTGCCGCCGATTTTAGACCGATTGAGGCTGGTTGTTCTTGCTTGGCCTGTCAAAATTATTCTCGAGCCTATTTAAGACATCTTTTTTCCGTTGGCCAACCCCTAGCTTTCCGCTTGGCAACGATTCACAATTTAACCTTTTATGCCTCTCTGATGAAAGATATTCGTCAGGCAATTAAAAGAGGGAACTTTTCCAGCTTTGCTCGTCGGGCAAGTCGTTTTTAGAAGGAACCCTGCTTGTGTCTTAGCCTTAACTGTGGTATAAACTGGAAAAAGGTATGGCGACAAAAAGAACTTACCAGCCGAAAAAGAAGCGTCGAGTTAGAAAACATGGTTTTTTAAAGAGAATCAGCAGTGTTTCTGGCCGGAAAACCTTAAAGAGACGACGGAAAAAGGGACGGAGCAAATTAACAGTTTCTTCTTAAAAACCCCTTTTTAAGGAAAAGAAGCGCTATGGCTATGCTAACTAAGAAGCACCGATTGCCTAAAAAAAGGATTGAGCAAGTTAAGGGCGGCGGACGTTACTTTCAAACACCGTTTTTTACTTTGGTTTATCTTTCCGGGCGAAGAACCGCCAGTCAATTTGCTTTTGTTCTCTCTAAAAGAGTCAGTAAAAAGGCCACTATTAGAAACAAAACCAAACGCTTAATTGCCGGATCGGTTCGTGAAATTATGACTGATTTAAAGAGTGGTTTTTGGGCGGTTTTTTTAGTTAAGAGAGCCGCTTTGGACCAAGGCAAAGAAGTTTTGTCTGAGGTGGTTCGAGACTCTTTTAATAAAGTTGGCTTGTTGACCGAAGATGAAAAAGCTGATTCTTAAAATTATTCGTTGTTATCAGGCTCTGCCGGCCCTTTGGGGTCGACCCTGCCGATTTATTCCTTCTTGTTCGGAATACTGTTATCAGGCAATTTGCGATCATGGTATACTACAGGGCAGTTTGATGGGATTGGGGCGTGTTTTTCGCTGCCATCCTTTTAGTAAGGGAGGAGTGGATTTACCTTAAAAACCCCCAAAAAGGGTCTTTTAAACTCAAAATCAAAGCATAAATGTCAAAAAATTTTTGGCTTAAAGGTTTTTAGTTTTGGTTTTGAGCTTTGAACTTTAAGTTTTGAGTTTTTAATTATGTTCGAAACAATTTTTATCCAGCCATTAGCTAATTTGCTAGTTATATTCACTAATATTTTTGGTTCTTTAGGCTGGGGGATAATTGTTATTACCCTGCTTATTAAAATTCTTCTGATTCCGGTTATGATTCCGAGTTTAAAATCGGGTGAAAAAATGAAACAGTTGGCGCCGAAATTAGAAAAATTAAAGAAAAAACATGAAGGTGACAAGGAAAAGTTGGCCCAGGCCCAGATGGCTCTTTATCGATCTGAGGGTGTTAATCCGGCCGCTGGTTGTTTACCTTCCATTATCCAGTTGGTAATCCTGCTGGCCTTATTTCAAGTTTTTAATCGAGTACTTAATCCCGAGTCAATCGATCAGTTGGCCAAAATGCTCTATTCTGGGATCTCTCTACCCCCAGGGGGAATCAATTTTTCCTTTTGGTATCTTGATTTAACCAGTCCTGACGTCATCGCCGGTCGTTTGCCTGGGGTCTTTTTGGCTTTGTCGGCTGTGGCTCAAATTTTAACTGCCCGGCTATCGTCTCCCACCATTAAAGGGGCCAAAGTTAGTGCTCAAAAAACCCCCTCAAAGGGTGATGACATGATGGTGTCGATGCAGAAACAGATGACTTTTTTAATGCCCCTAATGACCATTATTATTGGTTTTCGTTTTCCTTCTGGCCTAACCCTCTATTGGTTTGTTTTTTCTTTGGCCGGCCTAGTTCAACAATATATCATTAAAAGAAATACCGATTTGACAGCCAGCAAAAGGCAGGTGAAGCATGGATAAAAAAATTCTAACCATTATTGATAAAACCCTGAAGGAATTAATGGAAAATTTGGGTGTTTTAGCTCAGGCTAAAATTGGTCCCGGCGAAGAAGAAGCCGCCATTTTGGTTGAGCTGTCCTCTGAGGCTGATAATGCCCTTCTGGTTGGTTATCATGGTCAAAACCTATCGGCTCTTCAGACCATTTTGGGCCTAATGGTTTTTAAAAAAACCGGTCAGTGGTTTCATATTATTATTGATGTTGACGGTTATCGTCAAAAACGTCAAGCTCAGGTTGAAGAAATGGCTCGTCGGGCTCTTGATCAAGCCAAAGCTACCGGTCAATCAATTGCCATTGCCAATCTTTCTTCCAGAGAAAGGCGCCAGGTTCACCTATTCTTTAAGGATGATTCCGATGTTAAAACCCATTCTGAGGGCGAAGGTCGCGGCCGTCAGTTAATTATAAGTCTCAAATAAGAATTGATTTGAGTTTTTAATAGTAAGGCGAAGGTGTTAACCCCTATTACTTTAAGTAAGATAAAAAAAATTCCTGCCGGACTGTTCTTCTTTTTTTTGCCCACCCAATTAGGTTATTTCTTTTGGCCCGCCTGGTCTTACTTTTGGGGGATAAAAATTGATTTTTTATCACCGGTTATTTTCTTAACTGATCTTATTTTGCTGGCGTTGGCGTTGGTTTGGTTTTTTGATTTTTTCAGATTGCCCCATTCTTTGTCCTTTAGGGAAAACAAGGCCTGGTTTTGGTTGATCGGGGGAACAATGGTTTTTTTTGCTATTAACCTGCTGTTTTCTTTTTTACCCGCCTTGTCTGGTTATCGAGCTCTAAAATGGTGCCAGTTGGCTTTCTTAATTGGTTACTTTTCCGTTAATTTCTCTCCTGGTTTATTAATACCGTTGTTTTTTAGTCTTACCTTAACGGTTTTTTTAGCTTGGGGCCAGTTCTTGCTTCAAGGTTCTGTTCAGGGCATCTTTTGGTGGGTCGGTGAGCGTTTTTTTAATTCCAGCACTTTGGGGGTGGCCAAAATGAGTCTCTTTGGTCGTTTGTTCGTTCGGCCGATGGCCGTTTTTTCTCACCCCAACAGTTTGGCAGGTTTCATGTTGATTGCTTTAATTATTTTTTGGTTTTTCAAACCGTTTTTAGCCAAAAAGCTGGGGATTTTTTTTTATTTTGGTTTGGCGCTGATGTCGACCGTGTTAGTGATTACTTTTTCAGGAGCCGTTTGGCTGGTAATCTTTTTGCTGGGCTTGGCCTATTTGGTCAAAAATTTTAGCAATCGTTTTTTGGGTTTGGTTTTGGCCGGCTTGTTTTTTGGGGTTTTTGTTTTTCTTGTTGGCCACTTTGGTTTAATTGAAGAATTGTCAATTCGTGAGCGGCTTTTTTTAACTAGAAATGCTGGACAGCTGTTTATGGAGCGACCACTTTTGGGTTGGGGTTTGGGAAGCTTTATTCCGGCCCAGGGCCAATTAGGTTTCTCTCGAGCCGGTCTTAATTTTTATCAACCGGTTCATAATCTTTTTTTGTTGATTTTGGCTGAAGCCGGCCTGTTGGGATTATTCTGGCTTGTTTATTGGCTGACCAGGTGGTGGTTTTTAGTTGGCCGTTATTGGCGCCAGTTATTTTTGGTGATCATTTTTTTAGGATTTTTTGATCATTATTGGCTAACACTACAACAAAATTTTTTGCTTTTGGGAGTGGTAATGGCTATCGCTCTTTCCACTTCCCCGTCTTACACCCTTAAGGTGAAAAGAGGAAGGTGTTAGATAATTTCTATTCGGCGGCTCTATCTAGGGCTTGGTTAACTAAAGCGTCGGCTTCTTGGTTTTTGTTTCGGCCAATATGATGATAGACAACTTTAACAGGTAAAATTTTTTCAGTGTTTTTGATTTTGGTTATAAAGCCCATGAGGTTGGCGGCCTTAACCTTGTAGCGGCCGGACATTTGGGAAACAACCAGCAATGAGTCAAGGTAGCAATTAATCTGGTCAAAGCTTTTAACTAAAGTCTGGTTTTTATTTAGCCATTCAAAAGCTCTTTTTAGGGCGTGGTACTCGGCTTCATTATTGGTGGTTTGACCAAGGTAGGTTGAGCAGGAAAAAATAGTTTTTTTGCCATCTTTAACAACCACGCCGATTCCCGCCGGTCCGGGATTACCACGGGCTCCGCCATCAGTAAAAATATTTAGAATTTTCATGTTATTTGTTTGCCAGGGTTTGATTTTAGCCTTTTGATTAAAAAAACACCAGTGGTTATCAGAATTGATCCTTCAGTGGCGACAGTTACCCAGGCGGCACCACTAATACCAAACTTGGGAATAAACAACCAGTTGCCGGCCAAATTGATCGCCAGAGCCAGCAAAGACAAATGAAGAAGTTGTTTTTGAGCTCCCAAAGCAATCATCGTGTAGCCGGTTAAATGATTTAAATAGCCAAAAATTAGCGCCAGCGATAATATCCGCAAAACTTCAATCGCCGGACCAAAAGCTTCGCCGCCAATTAGATTAATAATAACTGGCGCTAAAATAACCATGGTTAAACTAATAACAACTCCGAAACCTAGCAAAAATAGCCCTCCTTGTTTTAGGGTATTTGGTAAATGACGAGAAGGTTTTTTGACGATAATCGGGAAGAGACTGTTCATGAAAAAAGCCGCTCCCAGTATAAGATTGGTATAGATTTTGTAAGACAGGCCGTAAAGACCCACAGCATTTGAGCCAATTATGGTTTTTAAGAAAAAACTATCAATGCCGGCATCATAAAGGGCAAAGACTAGCTGTCTGACTCCCACTGGTGCCGATTGTTTTAAAAAACTTTTTAGTCCGTCCCTGACCGGTTTAAAAGAAAAGGCTGTCCTCTTTTTTAGGCAAATTATTGCTGATACGGCGCTGATGGCTGCCGACAACAGCCAAATAAGTAAAGCCTGAGATAGACTTATTTGCTGGCTGACCAAGATTATTAAGGCGATGCCCAAAACCGATATTAATGAGGCGCCGGTTTCGAAAATTGTTTTGGCGATAAAATCAAGGTTGGCCATAAAAAAGGCTTCGGCCAGGGTTCTTAGGCTTAAAAAAATGACTACTAAACTAGACAACAAAGTTATAATCCTGATGTTTTCGAATTGATTTAGGGTTAATACCGGCCCGACCAGAAGAAGCAGGGTGATTAGCGAGAAGATTATCTTTAGAGTCAAGGCCTGGTTGAGAATAGTCCTTTTTTCTTTGGAGTTAACTTGATTACCGGCCAGCTTTTTAACGGTGATTGTGCCAGTGCCAAAGTCGGCCAAGTTAAAGACCATTAAAACAACAGTGGTGATAAAAATGTAGTTTCCCCAAGCCTCAACGCCTAAAAACCTAGTCAGGAAATGAGCAGTTGCCAAAGAGCAAGCCAACATCACTATTCGTCCTAGGGCTTGCCAGAGGGTGTTTTTAGCCAAAGAAGCGGTTTCCTTATTCATGGATTTCATTTTACACCAAAGATTAAATTGCCTTATAGTGATGGCTAGATTCAGTTACCGAATCGTTGGTTACCCTGGATTGACCCTGACAAGATCAATATTTGAAAATTGGTCATTTTTGGATCAATTGGGTTAATTGAAAATTAAAAAGACTATCCTTTTCTGTTATCATTAAGGTTAATGAGCCTGTTATCTTCCCAAACTCCTAACAACCCTTTAGCGGTAATTTTGGCTGGCGCCGGCGCTGTTGGCTCGTATTTAGCCGATTCGCTCTTGGCCCAAGATTGTCGAGTGGTTTGTTTTGATCAACCAAGCCCTCTAAAAGAGAATAACATTGCTCATCTTGTTGGCAACCGTAATTTTGAGATGGTGGAAAAGCTTCCCGACAACTTCGGCGAAGTGGATTATGTTTTTTGCTTAGACGCCAAATGGTTTGATTATTTGGATAATAATCAGCTTCAAAACGCCCGCTGGTTGTTTTTGGGATCGAAATTTAGTGATATGGTTTTTGATAAGGCTCAAGAGTTGGGTGTTAATTGTCGTTTTGTTTGTGCCGATGGCGTTTTTGGTCCGCGGATGAATTTAGACTCCGATTCTTGGACGGCCAAATTAATAAGCGATGTTTTTTTCCGTCGGCGAATAAGGTTGGCTGGTGATGGTTCCAGTTTAGTTTATCCCTTGTTTGTTAAAGATTTGACCACTGGTTTGACTTCGGCCCTGTTTATGCCTCAATCAGAGGGTCGGGTTTTTTATTTTGCCGGTGAGGAAATTACCCTCTTTTCTTTTGCTAAATTATGGTCTGACCAGGTCGGACAAGTCAAGATTGAATTTGATGAACAGAAAAATTCGCCAACGATTAACTACCAAAGGGAAATTGAATTATCTGGAAAAGAACTGGGTTGGAAGGTGAATTTTTCTTCTTCTGAGGCAGTTGAAATAACAATGAATTGGCTGAATCGCCCCGATGTTAGCCGCTTATTATCTAGTGCTGGGGTAGTTTCTGATGAGACTACAATTAAACCGGCTGATAAACCTGACAAACTAACGCCCGATGAACAGATTTCTGACTTGGAAAAGGCTTCTTTTGTCGCCCCCTCTTTGGGAAAATCCAAAGACGATAGTAAGAGAAATTTAAAAACCCCAAATGAGGGTTTATGGTTGTCACGATCTCCCCAAGATCAGCCAAAGGAAGATCGTGAACTGCTGATTCACAAAATTAATATTAGTCGGTTGCTTCAGGATAGCCGTTTGCCCCAAACCAACTTGCCATCTCAATCTTCTCCGAAAAAACCCCAGCTGGTTAGTAAAAATAAGCACCGGTTTGGTTTAATTTTGCTGGTTTTGTTTTTTTTCTTATCACCGTTTCTTTTTTTGGTTAAGGATTTGGCTTGGGCGTTTATTAACCTTAATAAAAGTCAAGAATCCTGCTTGTCCGGCCAGCTATCTTTTTGTCGGAAACAGGCGGAAAGTGCCCAGAGTCATTTTTATTTGGCCAAGAACACAATAGAAAAGTTAACTCCTATATTGCTGCCCCTGGTGGGTCATAATAACCTTTCTGAAATTGTCAAAATGGCTGTCTTGGGTCAGGAGGCGGCTGAAGCTTTGAGTTATTTTTCTGATTCTGCTTATCAACTAAATCGGGTTTTTGGCGCTGTTATTAACCCAGAAGCGGAGAAAGAGGCAAATTTTTCTAGCTTAATTGAGACTAGTGAGCAAACCGCTCAAAGAGCCTATTTTAAACTGACTAATGTTTCTGCTACTGGTAAAAGCCTGTCGGGTAGTTTTGCTAAACAAGCCCTAAGTCAATTACCAGCAATTGTCGAGGCAACCAAACTAACACTAGATTCTCTACCTTTTTTGGCTAATTTTTTAAGCCACGATGAGCAAAAGATAATTTTGCTCTTACAAAATAATATGGAATTGCGCCCTACCGGTGGTTTTATTGGTTCTTTGGCTCTGATGAACTTTTCTTCCGGTCGATTAGTTGATTTTACTGTCAAAGATGTTTACGAAGCCGATGGTCAGTTAAAAGGCCAGGTTGATCCCCCTCAAGACCTGAAGGAATATTTAGGTGAGGAAACCTGGTATTTGAGAGACTCTAATTGGTCGCCGGATTTTCCTACTACGGCTCGTCAGGTGTTGTGGTTTTGGCAAAAACAATTAGATCAAGATGCCGATGCCGTGGTGGCAATTAATCTTCGGGTAGCCCAAGAAATTTTATCAGCTTTGGGCGAAATTTATTTACCCGATTATCAGGAAAAAATTACGGCTCAAAATTTGTTTGAACGAGCCGAATATCATTCTGAAGTTGGTTTTTTCCCCGGTTCAACTCAGAAGAAGGATTTCTTGGGGAGCCTGGTTTTTGAGATTTTAGCGGTTTTAAAACGGGAAAATAATCTGCCGGTTTCGCTATTAACGGCTTTTCAGCAGTCTTTTCTGGAAGGAGAAATAATGATGTACTTTACTGATCCCAAACTAGAAGGGCAAGTGATGGCCCTAGGTTTTGATGGTGGCATTAAAGAGGCAGTTTGCCAAAAGGAAAGTTGTTTATCCTCTTATCTTTGGGCGATTGATACCAATATTGGTGCTAATAAAGCCAATTTTTTTGTTAAAAAAAGACTGATTCAGCGACTGGGGGTAAGCGATACCCAGGTTAATCATTCTCTGAGATTGACTTGGCAAAATACTGCCCAAACCCAAAGCTGGCCCGCCGGAACCTATAAGAATTACTGGCGTCTTTATGTACCTGGTTCGGCGATTTTGCAAGAAGCCTTTTTAGAAAATAATGCCGGCCAAAGACAAGCAATTAATTTGGCTGTTAATCAGGAAATGGGGAAAACGGTCTGGAGCTATTTAATTGAGGTTCCAATTAACTCTCAAGTTACTTTAGAAATCAATTATCAGATTAAGAATCAGTTTAGCAAAGGTCGTAAAAGACTGATTTTTTTGATTCAAAAACAGGCGGGATCAGTTTGGGATGAGGATGTAACTCTAGTTTCTTATCCGGCCAATTGGTTGCCTTTAATAGTTTCTCCGGAAACAGATATTGCCTCAGGGGCGATTACCTACCGCAACGTTTTAAACCAGGATCGCCTGTTTGAGTTTGAGTGGGGAGAACCCTGACCTTGTCTAAAAGACAAGGAATTTTAAATTTCTAATTCTTAATTCTTATTGAATTTCTAATGATTTAATGTTCTAAAAATTTAGATAATTAAAAATTGAATAGAAATTGGGAATTGAGAATTAAAAATTTTATTAGTATTTGCTTTCTTTAACCTTTTTAGTTAAAATACTTTCGTTATGGCAAGACCAAAATTAGTCGTTGATAAAAGAACGGTTACTGGCCGCAAGGTTAAAAATTTGCGCCGTGAAGGTTTATTGCCGGTCAACCTCTACGGTCAAGCTATTAAATCACAGGCTCTTCAGCTTGGTTACCAAGATTTTTTATCCGTTTTTGAAAAAACTGGCGAAAGCGGTTTGATTGATTTGGTCATTGGCAAGACTAAAACCTCTCATCCGGTTTTGGTTGGCGATATCCAAGTTGACCCGGTGACCGATAAAATTCTTCATGTTGATTTCCGCCAGGTTGATTTGGCCAAAAAAACTCAAGTTTCAGTGCCAATTGAGTTGGTTGGCGAGGCTCCAGGGGCCGAAAGTGGGGAAGGAATTCTGATTCAGCCTTTATTAGAAATTGAGGTTGAGGCTCTGCCGGAAGAATTACCTGATCATCTAGAGGCCGATGTCTCTTCATTAAAAGAAATAAGTGATGTTATTAGGGTGGCCGATCTTAAGGTCAATGATGGAGTCGTTATCATGGCAGATAAAGAAGAAGTTGTAGCCAAACTTGAAGCTCCAGCCGAGGAGGAGGAAAAACCGGCTCTGGCTGAAGAACCGGAGGTTATTGGTAAGGAGGGTAAGGAAGAAGAGGGCCAAGAAGAACAATCCAAAGAAGGTCAGTCCGAAACAAAACCAAAGGAAGCCGCTTCAAAAGAAGACAAATAAAAATTTCCAATTTTCAATTAACCCAGTTCCCAACCCGTTCATCGGACGCTCAGACTTTGCCATAAACCCGGACCCCTAGCGTGAAACAGCCTCAGACCTTTAGAAAAATAATTAGAATTTGTTGGGGTAAAGAAGGTGCTTTATTTCAAGATAGGTGAAAACCACGGCCGTAGGCCGTGGATGAAACCGATATTAATAGCTCACTCGCCGTAGGCGAGTGAACGGGGCGAAACGCGAGGACCACGGGCTTTGCCCGTGGGTATCTATTTTAGGAATTGGATTTATTGAAATAACTGAAATGTTTTGGGTGAATTGACGTTAAAAGTTTTATTGGTTAATTGGAATTTGAAAATTGGTAATTTTTTTTATCTCTTCTTCTAATCCTGGGTCGATTTTTTCAGCTTTATGGAAAGATTCTTGGGCTTCTTGCTCTTTGTTTCGCAACGATTGGAAATAGCCCAAATAGACCCAGCCGATTTTGTAATTAGAAAATTTTTCTAAAAATTTTTCCCAGTTGTCAATTAATCTGTCTTGGCCTTCCGGCGAGTGCAGACCCCAAGTTAGGTAATTTTTCTGCCAAACTTCTTTTTCTTCTTTAGTCAAGAACTCCGGATTGCCAATTTTATCCAGTTCCTTTTTAGCGGTTTTTAAATAGCCATTGGCAATAAGAACCTGGACAATGTTCATTTGGTTGTTGAAGTTTTTAGGAGAAGCCAAAAAGACCTGCCTTATTTTTTCGGCTTGATTGGTGGGGAGGATGAGGCTGATGGTGAATGCAGTCGTAAAAATTACCAGCATTACCGGATCAACAATCTTTGCGGCGATATTGCGGTAATTTTGCGGTAATTTTCTAAGCTTTTTGAAACCTTGTTTTCCCGAAGAAACCCAACAACCAATTTTAATTTGGAGTTGTTTTTGTTTTTGGCAAAACAATTGCTGGAGAGTTTTCTTTTTTTCTTCAATAGTAACAATAATTTGAGAGAAAACGTTTACCTTAATCATAAGTTTTGACTTTAATATTCGCCCAATAAGAAACAAAACAATATTACCTAATACTTAAGGATTTTAGGCAACTATTTTTTGAGAACGGAAAACCGGTTTAACCTTTTTTTTGGTACTCTTGGTAGCTCTTAGCCGCCCTGGGGTTTTTTTCTGTTAGAGAGCCAATGATCTTATTACGAATTTCCTGAGTGTTAACGATTTCTTCTAGGGCAACGTTGTAAAGCCACTCTTCTACCTCTTGAGTAACTAGTTGGGATTGACCCTTAGTGGCTCCGGCAGAAAAAACGCTTCTTTCTAATTTCTCCTTATCAAAATCTTCGATGCGGCCATCTTTTTTTTGAATTTTGACCTTTTTCATTTTCCTCACCCCCCTTTCCTTAAAAATTTCTAATTTCTAATTTTTAATGAAAAGAACATTGTTACACTGCTGAATTGTTAAATTGTTGGCGATGTTTTTGCTATTAAAAACAAGCCTAAAAAAGCAATTAGACAATGTAGCAATTTAGCAATTTGTTTTTAATTTCTAATTTCTATTAGGATTTTTAATTTTTGACTTTGAATTTTTAACTGTTATTTTCGGCCAGGGTGAAATTGCTAAAGGGGTTTTTTCTCCTAGCTGATTAGTCCAAATCTCCTCGGTGACAAAGGGCATAAAAGGATGAAGTAGTTTTAGGCTTTTTTTTAAGACGAAGAGCAATACTAATAGAGCTTCTTGCTGGCCACCAGGATTATCTTGATCATAAAGCCGGTCTTTGGTTTGTTCAATATAAATATCACAAAATTTATGCCAGAAAAAGCCGTAAATATCTTCGGCGGCTTGGCCAAAACGATAGTTATCAATATGGTTGGTAACGCTGTCAATAGTTTTTTCCAGTGATTTTAAAATTTTTTGATCATCCTCATTATTTTTACCAAAAGAAGGCAAATTTAACTTCGGACTTTTAATCTTTAAATTAAAATTGTTCTGGTTCATTATAATGAATCGGGTGGCATTCCAAATTTTGTTGGTAAAATTGCGCATGCTGATTACTTTTTCTTCCGGCAGGGAGACGTCGGCTCCGGGAGCATTGCCTAAAACCAAGGCCATTCTTAGGGCGTCGGCCCCGTTTTTAGCAATGGTTTCTACCGGATCAAAACCAATGCCTTTGGTTTTGGAAAATTTACGGCCTTTTTCATCGCGGACCAAACCGTGAAGATAAACGGTTTTGAAAGGGATCTTACCTGTTAATTCCAGACACATCATAATTTCTCGGGCGACCCAAAAGAAGATGATGTCGTAACCGGTTTCTCGAATAGTATTGGGATAAAAGTAGGCAAAATCAGCTGTTTTTTTTGGCCAGCCCAAGGTAGCCATTGGCCAAAGAGAAGAAGAAAACCAAGTGTCTAAAATGGCCGATTCCCCCTTAACCGGAATTGGGTGGCCCCACCAGAGCTGTCGGGAAATACACCAATCATGAATATTTCCTAGCCAATGAAAATAAATTTTAGCAAAATGATCGGGAACGATTTTAATCTGGCCTTTTTTAACCGCTTGAATAGCCCTTTTGGCCAAAGGCTTGGTCCTGACAAACCACTGAAGGGAAATTTGCGGTTCGGTTGTTGTTCCGCAACGCTGGCAATGGCCAACCGAGTGGGTGATGGTTTCGGTTTTAACCAACAGGCCTTGTTTCTCTAGCTTTTCGATCACCCTCTTTCTGGCTTCTTGAGCAGTCAAGCCCTGGAAGGGACCGGTGATTTTAGTTAGTCTGCCCTCTTTGTCGATGGCAATTAGGGTTTTGAGGTGGTGGCGCTTGCCGATTTGAAAATCTAACTCGTCATGGGCGGGGGTAATTTTTAAGGCCCCGGTGCCAAATTCCGGGTCAACTGTCTCATCAGTAATAATCGGAATCTTTCGTTTTGTTAAAGGAAGGGGAATTTTTTGGCCAATCAGGGATTTATATTGCTTGTTATCAGGATGAACGGCCACCGCCACATCGGCAAACATGGTTTCTGGTCGGGTGGTAGCGATGGTAACGGGGCCGTATTTAAGGTAATAAAGTTGACCTCTTTTTTCAAGATGTTCATTTTCTAGATCGGAAAGAACCGTTTGACAATCGGGGCACCAATTGACAATAGTTTCCCCCTGATAAATCAGCCCCCTTTCTTTTAGGTGATTAAAAGCAGTCTTGACTGCTTCAGAGTAATCCTGGCTCATGGTGTAGGCCTCTCGCGACCAGTCTAAAGAAAAGCCTAACAGTTTTAACTGTTTTTTTATGTAATCCCGAGACTGATCGGCAAATTGGTGGGCCTGTTTTAGGAATTCTTCTTTGCCAAGATCAAACTTTGTCTTTCCTTTTTTTCTAATCTGTTTACTAACTAAATATTCTACTGCAATTGAGGCATGGTCAAAACCGGGCAGAAACAGGGTTGGTATTCCTTTCATTCGATTAAAGCGGGCCATAATATCCTCAATTGTGTACATAGCATGGCCGGCGTGAAGGCCGCCGGTAACATTGGGGGGAGGCAGGGTAATAACAAAAGGCTCTTTTTTGGGATCAACTTTAGGAGTAAAGCAATCACTCTTTTCCCAAAGAGCGCTAATCTCTTTTTCAGTTTTTTCGGGTTGGTAGCGTTTATCCATGATAATTAATTTATTATAGCAACAAATAAATTGATCGGAAAATCAGCTTCTGCCGGATCCGGGATCCAACAGAACGATAAACTATTATTATCCTCTAGATTCCGGTGCTGGAAGGCAAGAACTGTTAAAATTGGTTTATGAAAAATAAGCGAAGAGTGTTGGGTTTCTTTGTTTTCGGGGCCGTGGCTTTGTTTTTGGTAACTTTGGCAGTTTTGCTAAAATTAGAGAAGGGTGCCATCATGAATAATGAGAAAGATTTTTTGGTTCGCTTGCCGGCAGTAGCCGGACAATTTTATCCTGAAGAAGAGGGGGAAGCCAGGAAACAAATAAAGACTTTTTTGGCTGAGGCTAACTTTGCCTTTTCTTTGCCACCGCAAATAATTATTGTCCCTCATGCCGGCTGGTCGTATTCTGGCCCAGTGGCCGCTTACGGTTTTAATCTTCTCAAAAGTAGCGGTTTTAATCGGGTAATTTTATTGGGAACCACTCACCGATCATCAACTGACAAAATTGTTTTGGATGATCATGATTTTTGGCAGACCCCCTTGGGTCAGGTGTCGACAGATAAAAATTTGATTGCTAATTTGGTTGATCAAGGAGTAATTGTTGTTAATCGTCGGACTCATCAGGATGATCATGTTCTTGAAGTGGAGTTGCCTTTTTTACAAACGGTTTTATCTGATTTTAGCATTGTTCCAATTTTAATCGGTCAGGTTAAAGATTCTGATCTTTTGGCTTTGGCTCAAAAATTAACTCAAGTTTTGGCCAATGACCCAAAAACCTTGCTGGTAATTTCTTCTGATTTGTCTCATTATCCCGATCAAATCACGGCCCAAAAGGTTGATACTAAAACCCTGGCGGCGATTGCCTCCGGTAGTAGGGAAAGGTTTGGCCAAACACTGGCCAATTTGGCCAATCAATATCCGGCGGTTGATACTTTTGCCTGCGGGGCTGATGCCATTAGAGTGGGTTTGTTGGTTGCCAGTAAAATTGGTCTAAAAGAGGCCAAAATTTTGGCTCAAGGCGATTCGGGGGTAGTTTCTGGTCAGACAGAACAGGTGGTTGGTTATGGGGCAGTGGCTTTTTGGCTAAAACAGGAACAAGACTTTGTTGGAATTGACCAGGAAGAGAAACAAATATTACTCTCTTGGGCCAGAGAAGCTTTAACTGGTTATTTGGCTACCGGCCAAATCCCCCTAAAAAAAGCCCCCAAGGCTTCTTTGGAAACCAAAAGGGCTGTTTTTGTTACTCTCAAAAAAAATGGTCAGCTTCGGGGTTGTCTTGGCGGTTTTGAGGCTAAGGAGCCGGTTTGGCAAGCAGTGGCCAATATGGCTATTGCCGCGGCCGCCAATGATCCCCGCTTTTCGCCCGTTACCAAAGATGAATTAGAAGAAATTACTATTGAAATTTCTCTTCTTTCTCCGCTTAAAAAAGTGACCTCTTGGGAAGAAGTTGAACTTGGCAAGCATGGTGTTTATTTAAAGCAGGATACCTTAACGGGGACATTTCTTCCTCAAGTGGCCCAAGAAGGCGATTGGACTAAAGAGGACTTTTTGGGAGAGATTTGCGCTCAAAAAATGGGCCTTAATAGAGATTGTTATTTAGATCCAGCGACAGAAATTTTCATTTATACTGTGGAATCTTTTGCCGAATAATTTGATGACTAAAAGACCAACCACCTTGATTGTTTTTGGTATTACCGGTGATTTAGTTAAAACTAAATTATTATGGGCTTTATTTAATTTGTTTCTCCAGGGGAAATTACCCAAAAAAGATTTTTTGGTTCTTGGTCTTTCCCGGCGTGATTGGGATGATAACGACCTGCGGGCTCATTTGGAAAAAATTATGATCGAAGAGGGTTTCCCCCGAAAGAGTCTTTGGAATGATTTTTTAGCCATTTTTTCTTATTTTAAGGCCGATTTTACTTGTCCTTCCTCATTTGTTGATTTGGCCAAGAGAGTAAGAAAAATTGATCGACAGGCAAGTAGTTGCACCAACAAACTTTATTATTTGGCCGTTTCCCCCCATTTTTATCAGACAATTTTGGTCGGTTTAAAAGAGAATAATTTGGTGGTTACTTGTAATAATAGTTCTTGGACTAGGATAGCTCTAGAAAAACCTTTTGGCCAGGATTTGCCTACCGCTAAAAAGCTAGATCAACTATTAGGTAGTCTTTTTGCCGAAAATCAGGTTTATCGAATTGATCACTACTTGGCCAAAGAGAACTTGAGAAATATTTTGGCTTTAAGGTTTGATAATACTTTTTTAACCCCAATTTGGAATAAGCAATTTATTGATAAAGTTGAGGTTAGGCTTTGGGAGAAAGAAAAAGTAGCCGATGGCAGGACGGCTTTTTATGACGGTTTGGGGGCCCTGAGGGACGTGGGCCAAAACCATTTACTGCAATTTTTGGCCCTTTTGACGATGGATCAACCCCAAGATTCTTCTTCAGGGGCAATCAGAAAAACCCGAGCCAAGGCTTTAAAAAATTTGGCGATTTTGTCTCCTGGTCAAGTAGAGAAAAAAACCGTTCGAGCCCAATACGATGGTTATCGGAACCAGCTGGGGGTAAAGAAGAATTCTTCGACCGAAACCTATTTTAAAATTAGTACTTCTTTTTCTGATGGTAATTTAGCTGGTGTTCCTTTAATTTTGGAGGCCGGCAAGGCAATGAAGAAAAATTTAGTTGAAGCCAAAATTTTTTTTAAACAACCGTCTAAGTGTTTTCACCAAAGTTCGTCTTGCCAGAATGTTCTAGTTTATCGAGTCAAACCTAAAGAAACGATCTTTTTGACGCTGTTGGTTAAAAAACCAGGCCTGGTCGATCGTCTTTCAGAGGCCAAGATGAGCTTTGATTATCGGGCTAATTTTAACGGTGAAAAATTTGCTAGCGACTATGAAAAACTTCTTTTAGATATTTTAATCGGTGACCAAACTTTGTTTGTTAGCACTGATGAAGTCATGGCCCAATGGCGTTTTGTTGAGCCGATTATTAAAGCTTGGCGGCAAGGGAAGCCGAAAATAACAGTTAAAAATATTTGAAATCATTGTTAGTATGAGAAAAGCAAAGCTATTTAAAAAGCTAGAAGATAATCGGGTTCTTTGCCAGGCTTGTTGGCGCTATTGTCAAATTACCAATGGTCAAAGAGGGGCTTGTTCGGTTAGGGAAAATAAAGATGGTCAGCTTTATTCTTTGGTTTATGGTTGGGCGGTTGGGCCAAGCCTTGATCCGGTGGAAAAAAAGCCCTTATTTCATTTTTTGCCTGGAAGTAAGGCCTTGTCTTTTGGCACCCTGGGGTGTAACTTTGCCTGCCAGTTTTGCCAGAACTGGTTTCAATCGCAGGGGGTAAAACAAGAAAAAGAACCACTACGGCAAATTAAACAATATTCAAAAAAATTTACCCCCAAGCAATTGGCTAGCCTGGCCCTGAAGAAAAATTGCGCCTCGATTGCCTACACCTATAATGAACCGGCTGTTTTTATTGACTATGCTCTTGATACGATGAGACTAGCCCACCTAAAGGGCTTAAAAAATATTTTCGTTACCAACGGTTATCAATCACCGGAATCATTTCGGTTAACTAAAGACCATCTTGATGCGGTCAATATTGACTTAAAGAGTTTTCGAGATGATTTTTATCGGGAAGTTTGCGGTGGGGCAAAACTGGCTCCGGTTTTGGAAAATATTAAAAAATATCATCAGGCCGGGATTTGGACAGAGGTGACAACCTTAGTAATTTCGGGAGAAAATGATTCGGTCAAAGAATTAACCCAAATGGCCAAGTTTATTAAAAAAGTTTCGCCTGATATTCCCTGGCACTTGTCGGCCTTTCATCCCGATTATCAGATGATGGACAGGAAGCCAACCTCTCGGGAAAAATTAATCAAAGCCTATCAAATTGGCCAAAAGGCTGGTCTAAATTATGTATACTTGGGGAATATTGCCAGCACCAAAAACGCCTCAACTTATTGTCCTGGCTGTGGCCAAGAGTTGGTTAAAAGAGACGGTTATTTTTTGGTTAGGTCGAGCCTAAAAGAGGGTCAATGCCCAAATTGCGGTCAGGAAATTAGCGGTGTTTGGTGACACCTTAGGGTGTTCCACCCTCGAGGTGGTTAAAATGAAAGACTTGGCTGGGGGGTAATTTTTGACCAGGGGATGGGTTGGTAGTTAAAATAAGCGGCGGCGGCAACAATGGTGGCATTATCGGTGCAATAACGAATTCCGGGGATAAAAAGATTAAAATTTAATTTATTGGCTTCTTCCTGAAGCTTTTCTCGCAATACTTGATTAGCGGTTACCCCACCGCCCAAGAGCAGTGACCCAACCGGGTATTTTTTCGCCGCCTGAATAGTTTTTTTGACCAAACAGTCGGTAATGGCCTCTTGAATTTCCCAAGCAAAAAAGTTTTTCGTCTCCTCGTTTAAAAAGCCCTCTTCTCTAAGTTTCCGGACCTGGTTAATAACGGCCGTTTTTAATCCGGAAAAAGAAAAGTCAAGATTTTTTTGATCAACCATTGGCCGAGGCAGACTAAGGGGAGGATTACCAATCAGTTTTTCCGGAGCCCCTTGAGCGCTTTGGGCGATGGCCGGCCCTCCCGGATAGTCCAAGCCCAAAACACGGGCACACTTATCAAAACATTCGCCTGAGGCGTCGTCTCTGGTGCCGCCAAGGAAGGTAAACTGGTATTTTTTATCCTTTTTATTGACTAAAATCAGTTCGGTGTGACCGCCGGAGGCGATTAAGGCCAAGCCTGGCAGATTCGGAAATTGATCAGGTCTTTTCTCCAGCCAATTGCCAAAAATATGGGCTTCTAGGTGATTAACCGGCACTAATGGTTTACCGGTAACCAAGCTTAGGGCTTTGGCGGTTTCGATTCCGACTAATAACGAGCCGATTAATCCGGGCCCATAAGTGACTGCCAAAGCATCAATTTTTTCCAAAGCTTTTTGCGGTTTTATTTTAGGTTGGAATTGGATTAGAGTTTCTTCTAGAACCGGAATCATACAGGAGAGTTGTTCTCGAGCGGCCGATTCCGGGACAATACCACCGGTTTTTTGGTGCAGTTCCTCTGATGAAGCCGTGGCTACCGATAGCACCCGGCGGCCATTCTCAACGATAGCCACCGAGGTTTCATCGCAAGAGGTTTCGATACCAAGGATAATCATAGTATAGTATCTAGGTAAATAATTTCTAATTCTTAATTTCTAATTTCTATTCAATTTTTATTGTCTAAATGCTTAAAACATTAAATCATTAGAAATTCAATAAGAATTAAAAATTAGAAATTTGAAATTTTATCAATTGTTTCCTCCGGTACCTTTCAGATATTTGGCTTGCCAGGGTTGATAATAAGAATAGAAAGTTTCCTTTTGTAGGATTTTACCATCACGAACAACCTCCCAATCAAAGGCGGCCTTAGCTCCGTAAGCGGCCCAGTCAATTTGCTTGATTTCATCTTTTGGCAGAGAGGGATCGTCAATGTAAAGAGGGGGTGGCGGTGGAGTAACATCCCAAAGGCGAAAATTTGATAAACTACTAAGGCGGCCATCATTGGTACCGTAAAAATCGATAATTAATCGCCATTCTTGGGGCAAGAAAACAGTTTGGACCAATAGGTAGTGGCCGGTATCATTTTTAAATTTTAAATCTGGGCTAGGAGCAAAAACGGTGGCATCTAAACCTGGTTGAGATTCTTGTTCATAAACGCCAACTCGATAGGCATGAGGGTGTCTTTCTTCAACCGGCAAGCCGGCATCAAGAATCGCCCGAAACAGGGTGGTTGAAACTTGACAAACCCCGCCGCCGATACCGGGAATAGTTTGCCCGTTCTTAATAATGTAGCCGGTTTGATAACCGGCCTGAAAAGTGACTTCGCCCAGAGCGTTATTGAAAGAGAAAATTTCTTCCGGAGCCACTAATTGGCCGTTTAATTCTTGGGCGGCTACTTTGATATTGTTTACTCTTGAGGTAGAAGAACCGCGATAGTGAGACTCGCCTTGACCAATTCTTTCTTTAATACCCAGAGAGTTGGCATCTTCGGCCCTGGTTTTGGCGGGGACAATTTGGGCTGGTAAATCAAAGATAATTTCTTTGTCATTGCCAGCGGCAAGACTAATTAAGTTTTTTTCGATTAGGTTAATTAACTCTTTTTCTTCTACTTTTTGTCCTGACCAAGAGGGTTCGGTTACCAGCAGGGTTTCGTTTTGGAATGAAAAACGAGCATTCTTGGGTGAACGGTTAACTTGGTTGGCAAAATCGGCTACCCATTTGGCAATGTTATTTTGGCTGGCGGCCGGATTGTAATGGAGAAAACTAACTAAATCAGTATCGTTGATAACAAAGCTTTCTGCCTCTAGCTCTAAAATAATTTTTTTACCCCGCAAGCTTTGGGATTGCTCTTGGAGCCTAGTAATGGTTTCTTGGTTTGGAACTGGATTGATGGTTCGAGTTGGGATCAAAATTGGTTCTTGGCCAAGATTGACAATTTGGCTAATAGCCAGTTCTTTTAGCCTTCTTTGATCAACTGACAAACCTTCTTGGCCGGGGTGAACAACGATATTGGTTCCTTGGTAGAGAAGCTGGGTGGGCCGGCCTGGACGATCAAGGTTTTTGGCAATGAGATTAATTTGTTTGTCAACTGTCTCTTGGTTGAAGTACCAATCAAGGTTAAGATTAATACCCTTTTGCCAAGCGGTAATCTTTTCTTTTAGTCGGTTAATAGCTGTTCCGTTTCGGCCGATTCGGTAAGCGGCGGCAATGGCTTGGTCGGCGCTGAATTTTAAATTGAGGTCGATGATTGCCAGCCGCCATTGTTGGTCTTCGAATTGAAAAGTGATTGTTTCTGGGGTTTGTGATCGGATTTGCTGTTCCAACTTTTTTTGGGCCTCTTGGGGAGTTAGGTTTCCCAAGACTATTCCCTGAATTTTAACGCCAGGATAAATTTGGCCATAAAAAGCCAGTTCGTAAACGGCGGGAATCATCAGACCCAAGGCTATTAGACCAGTAAAAATAAACCAACCAAAATTTTTACCGGTTTTAGTTTTTTTTATTTTTTTAGTCACTCTTTTATTTTTTCAAGCTTAAAAAATCTGTTCTTGCCTCTTGGCTTGTTTGTATTATATGATAACCATAGAAGAAAGTAGAAAATTTTTATGGTTGACACTGAGTCTTTGCCCAATCGACCGCCTCGTTCGCCCGGTAGTTTTTCTCGTTCAGAATCGGCTGGCGATATTCCAACCCCAGCAACTACTCCTGAGCCTGTTGCCCAGGAAGAAGGAGCCGTTGTGGCTCGGGCGGTTGATATTCCGGTCAATGAACCAACCGCTACTAAAAGCTCCTTTGGTCTAAAAAAGGTTTTATTGATTGTTGTTGGCTTGTTGTTTTTGATTGGCGCTGGTTATTATTGGTGGCAAAATAAAAGCGCCTCATTTACTCCGGGCCAAGAGACGAGGATT
Source organism: Candidatus Shapirobacteria bacterium (assembly GCA_028695445.1). GTDB lineage: Bacteria > Patescibacteriota > Microgenomatia > 0-14-0-10-38-17 > 0-14-0-10-38-17 > JAQVFF01. The sequence goes on along the minus strand of JAQVIV010000001.1, from coordinate 45,311 downwards.
GACTATTGGGGTTTATGGGAGCCAGAATCAGTCATGGCTGGTTTAATTGAAGAATTTGAGAAAGAAAATCCTAAAATTAAGGTTAATTATACTCAGCAAAATATCGTTGATTATCGTCAGCGTCTTCAATCGGCCCTGGCTTCTGGTTCAGGGCCGGACATTTTTCGAATTCACAATACCTGGCTGCCAATGTTTGCCAATGATCTAGCTCCCGTGCCCAATGAATTGGCCTCATCATTATCTTTAGAGACCAACTACTATCCGGTGGTTAAGGAGTCTCTATTTGTCGGTGGCCGGTTTTACGGCCTCCCCTTGATGATTGATACTTTGGCCCTATTTTATAATAAAGAAATTTTTAATCAGCACCAATTGTCGGTACCTCAAGACTGGGATCAATTTCGTCAGGTGGCTAATCAGTTAACGATTCGCGATGAAAAGGGGCGAATTCTGCAATCAGGGGCGGCGATGGGAACGGCTTCTAATGTTGACCATTGGAGTGATATTTTGGGTTTGATGACGATTCAAAATGGCGCCTCGATCGCGGGTCCGTATGGAATTGATGCTCAGCAAGCCTTGGATTTTTTCTTAATTTTTGCCAAACAGGATCAAGTTTGGGATCAGGCTTTACCGGAGTCAACACGGGCTTTTGCCGGCGGCAAGCTAGCTCTTTATTTTGCTCCTTCTTGGCGAATTATTAATCTCAATGAGCTTAATCCGAACCTTGATTTTGGAGTGGTGCCGGTGCCGCAATTGCCGGAAAGGGAGCCGATATCGTGGGCGACATTTTGGGTTGAGGGGGTTTCGGTTCGATCTGAAAAACAGGCGGCCGCTTGGCAGTTTTTGGATTTTTTGTCTCAGGAAGAGTCTTTGGAGCGGATTTTTAAAGCTGGTTCACAAGCTCATTATGTTGGTCAGCTTTATCCCAAAATTGATATGGCCGGCAAGTTAAAACAAGACCCATTGCTGGCACCATTTTTAGAGCAAGCGCCTTATGCCAGAAGCTGGTATCTGTCATCACGAACTGCCGATAATGGTCTCAACGATACCATTATCAAATATTTCGAAGATGCAGTGAATCGGTCGCTAATGGGGGCAAATTCGGAAATGGAAACCACAGTTAGTCAGGGGGTTGCCTCAGTTTTGTCCAAGTACCAAGTCAGTCAGCGATGAAGCCCTTTATCCCCACCGCCTTAAGCTTGGAAGAAGCGGTTTTGGCGGCTCTAGCCTATTCTGATCTTTTTGCTCATCCCCTAACGGTTAAGGAGGTTTGGTTTTGGTTGCCTAAAGAAGCGCCCCTAAAAGAAGTAGGGCAGTCGTTGGCGCGATTAGTTAAGAGAAGAAAAATTTACTATTCTTCTCCCTTTTATTTTTTAAGTGATCGGGCGGTTATTGATTTGCGTCAAAAGAAACAGGCTTTTTCTAGAAAGAAAATGTTTCGGGCTGAGAAGCTTGGTCAAAAACTAGCCTGTCTTCCTTGGGTGGGGCTGGTGGCGATCAGCGGCAACTTGGCTATTAGCGCGGCAGAAGAGAATGACGATATTGATTTTTTCATCATCGCCTTACCGGGCTGTCTTTATCGGGCTAGGTTAGCCAGTGTTTTATTAGCTGAAATTTTTGGTCAGCGCCGAAGGCCCGGGGAAAAAGAGGCGGCCAATAAAATTTGCCTTAATCTTTTTTTGGAGAAAGACAACTTAAGTCTGCCCCGAACGAGACAAGACTTTTATACTGCCCATGAGGCTCTACAGTTGTTGCCAATTGCCGGCGATCATGACCTTTATCAACAGTTCTTGCTTAGTAATAGCTGGTTGGCTAATTATCTGCCCCAAGCCTATCGGAAGCGATTGGAAAAAGGCTCTCTTGTTGTTTCTCCGATTCTCAAAAATGAGGTTGATTTTTTAGAAAGGATGGCCATGTTTGGCCAGTCGATTTATGCCAAGGCTCATCAACGCCAACTGGTAGCCGATAATAAGCGGCAGTTATTTTTTCATCCCCAAGATCAGCGACAGCCAGTTTTGGTTCGTTTTCAAAAAACTTATCAAAAGCTAATAATGTCTTGATAGATCCCGGATCTGTCAACAGAAGAACCCCTTGACAAGACTAGTCCCGGTGGTTAGAATATGATTAATTATCATTCTTAAAAGTGATAATTTTTTTTGGAGTTAGAAAGAAAAGAGCGAATCAATTATTATGACAACAAAAATTGTTAAACTGCAACCCACTCCTGGTTACGTTTTAGTTTTCCCAAAAGAAAGTGAGAAAAAAACCGCTTCGGGGATTGTTTTGCCTGATTCTCACGAGGAAAAACCACAAAAAGGCGAAGTTTTGGCGGTGGGGGCAGATCAAGTTAGCGAATCAGGGGTTAAAATTAGCGCTCCTTGCAAAAAGGGTGATGTAATCGTTTACAAAGAATGGGGCGGCAATGAGTATAAGGAAGGCGACGAAGAGTATCTATTTATTAAGTTTGAAGATATTCTTGCCGTTGTTGGTAAATAAGAATTGTTATTACTTTAATTTTTAATTAATTAAATTATGGCCAAACAAATTATTTTTGGATCAGACGCCAGGAATAAAATTTTGAAAGGGGCCGAGCTTCTTTCAAAGGCGGTGGTGACTACCTTGGGTCCTCGAGGTCGCAATGTCGCTATCGAAAAATCTTGGGGTTCACCACAGGTGGTTCACGATGGGGTAACAGTTGCCAAGGAGGTTGAGTTAGAGGATAAGTTTGAAAACATGGGCGCTCAATTAGTGAAAGAGGCGGCTTCAAAAACTAATGATAATGCCGGTGATGGTACGACTACGGCTACTCTTTTGGCTTACTCCATTATCGCCGAAGGCATGAAAAATATTACCGCCGGCACTAACCCGATGATTTTGCGTCGGGGCCTGGAGAAGGGCTTGGTTGCAGTAGTGGCAGAATTGGGTAAGATTAAAAAAGAGATTAAAGACAACTCCGATATTGAAAAAATTGCTACCATTTCCGCTGGCGATCCTGATATTGGTCAAAAAATTGCTGAAGCGTTAAACAAGGTTGGTTCGGATGGTATTGTTACCGTGGAAGAATCGAAGGGTTTAGAGCTGGAAATTGAGTATAAAGAGGGCATGGAATTTGATGAGGGCTACGTTTCTCCTTACTTTGTCACCGATTCAGAAGCGATGGAGGCCGAGATTGATGAGCCCTACATTATTATTACCGACCAAAAAATTTCGGCCATTGCTGACATTTTGCCTTCGCTGGAGCGAATTATCCAGACTTCTAAGAATATTGTTATTATTGCCGATGATTTAGATGGTGAAGCTCTGGCGACGCTGGTGGTTAATAAACTGCGCGGTACTTTTAATATCTTGGCTGTTAAAGCGCCTGGTTTTGGCGATCGAAAAAAAGAAATGTTATCTGATATTGCCATTTTAACCGGTGGGACGGTAATCTCTGAGGAAACTGGTCGCAAACTAGACTCAATTAATATTGAAGATTGTGGCCGAGCCGATAAGGTTTGGGCCGATAAGGAAAATACTCGTATTATTGGTGGTCAAGGCAAAGAAGCTGATATTGCCAAACGAGTAAACCAAATTCGTCAAGCTATCGAAGAGTCAGACTCTGATTTTGACAAAGAAAAATTGCAGGAGCGATTGGCAAAATTAGCCGGGGGAGTAGCCCAGATTAACGTTGGCGCCGCCACTGAGATTGAATTGTCAGAGAAAAAAGAGCGAGTTAAGGATGCGGTGGAAGCGACTAAGGCGGCAGTTGAAGAAGGGGTTATTCCGGGCGGTGGTTCTTCGTTAATTTTTGCCCGGCAGGTTTTAAATAATTTAAAAACCGACAATGAAGAAGAGGCAGTGGGAGTAAAAATTCTTTATTCGGCTCTGGAACAACCAGCCCGATGGTTAGCCAAGAACGCCGGAGCTGATGCCGGCTACGTGGTGGCCAAAACCGAAGAAGAATTGATTAAAGATAAGAGCCTGAAAGGCGATTATGGTTTTAATGCTTTAACCGGCGAGTTTGTTAATATGGTTAGGGCCGGGATTATTGATCCTCTCAAAGTTACTCGCCTGGCCTTGCAAAATGCCGTTTCAGTGGGAATCATGGCCTTAACTACTGAAGCCATGATTGTTGACAAGCCGGAAGAAAAGGAAAAAGCCACTCCTGGTGCTGGCGGTATGGGTGATATGTCCGGAATGGGAATGTAAAATTAATTGTTGGTCTTTTGGTGTTGATCGTTAGTAGTTAATCTCCCCTTCTTTTTATTCCAAGTAAGCCCCCCGTTTTGCTATTTTTTAATTGATTAGGCCCAGATAGATCCAGGATCTATCAGTAGTTTAGGTGTAGCTATTTTTGGATGGATCCTGGATCTATCCAGGAGCCAGGAGCCAGGAGGTTAGTGGATTTCGGGCAAAATGGTTAGAGGGTTAATTTTTTGATTGTCAACAATTACCTCTAGGTGTAAATGGGGTCCAGTGGAAAAACCGGTGTTACCAACGGTACCGATAACGACTTCTTTAGTAATTTCCTGGTCTTTCTTCACTAGAATTTCGTTTAAGTGGGCATAAACCGAGTAAAATTCAGCCCCATGTTTAACAACAAGATAATTGCCCAAACCAAAGCTGTTGTGGTTGGTAAGAACCACCTTTCCGGCCGCAATTGGTTTTACTGGTGTCCCGATTGGGGCAGCCAAATCAATAGCCGGGTGGAAAAGATGAAACCTTTGAGTTAGAGAAAAAGAATCCGCCGCCAAAGGCAGTTGAGTAGTGGTCTCAGTGTGGGCGGTGATATTAACCGGCTCTTCTATGACAACTTGATTATAGGCGGCCTCTACTGGTCGATTATTGAGAATCGGCAGGTTGTTTAAGCCACCCAAAGAAAGACCGGCAATTAACATTCCGGCCAAGAAACTAGCCTGAAATTTTTGGGCAATAATCCGTCCCATACGACTTAATCGACTTCCTTTGCGGATGTTTTTAAGCCGCAAAAAGCCCGCAATGAGCTTATGCTGGGAGAGTTGAGAAGAATAAAATTTGCCTTTAACAAGTAAGTTTTTGAAACTTATCATAAAACGGGTTATTGGCCCGGGCATTAAAAAATCTACACTTTACTAGTGTAGATTAAGAGTTATTATAGCCCGGAAGGCCTATAATGTCAAGATTACCTCAGATTTTGGGATAATTTTACTCTCAATTACCGGGACCTTGAGGGTAAGCGCTGAAGCGATAGGATTTGGGTTAATTAGTTTGAGTAGTTAAGGTTAAGCAGTGAATTCCGCCACCAGATCGGAAAAATTCACTAACATTAACCTGGTGGACCCGATAGCCAAGTTGCGCTAGTTTTTGGGCAAATATCGGCGCTCCTCTTTGGATAATGACTTGGTGATCGGTGTTGAGGCTGTTGGCGGTCAAAGAAAAAGCTTCTTTTTTGGTTAGGGGAATAAGTTTAGAAAAGAACTTAGCCAACTTGTCACTGGAGGTTTGATCAAAAGCCGGTGGATAATAAAAAGCGGTTTTAGGATTGAGAATGAAAAGACAGGTGTCCAGGTGGTAAAAGTGGGGATTAATTAGCCCAAGGTCAATAACGGGTGATTTTGCTAATTTTTCTATCGCTCTTGGGCTTTGAGGGCTGGTACGAAAACCATGGCCGATAAAAATATTGTTGTTAACTATGAGAGCATCTCCTCCTTCAAAGCAAAGACTGGCAGGCAGTCTTAGGAGCTGGAACCCTTGTTTTCTAAACCAGTCTTGATATATTTTTGTTTCTGGCCGGCGTTGTTGGTGGTGAAAACGGGCCAAAATTACTGAGTTGTCTTTAATCAAGCCCTGATCAGCGGCAAAAACCATGTCTGGTAAACTTGCTTGGGGGGTAATGGTTTCTGTTCGGATAGAAAGTTTTTGGCAAAGATTGACTAAATTTAGCCACTGGTTTTTGGCTCGGGTCTTATTGACTTGACCATTTTTCATCCAAGGATTAATTTGATAGCGGATTTGGAAATAGTCTGGCGGACAAAGCAAGACTCTTTTGATGATTTTAGTCATGTTTTAAGCAAAAAAAAAGAGCCTTTCGGCTCTTTATCAGGAAATAATAATGGTAATAAACTTAGTTGTTTTCATTTGCTCCTGACAAGAAGGATAAGAAAAAATTTTGGTTTTGTCAAGGAGCTGGTTTACGAGGAACCTTGCCAAGGTATTGATAAACGCCCAGGGTGGCAATGGCCCCTTCGGCGGTGGCGATAATGGCCTGTTGGCATTGTTTTTGCCAGGCGTTAACATCGCCGGCACAAAACACTCCCGAAACATTGGTGGCCATTAAGTTGTCGGTGATAACAAAACCATCTCGGTCAGTTTTAAGGCCCAATTTTTTAGCCAGATCGATAATGGGAGCTCCGCCAATCTCAACGAAAACCCCGGCTGCTTTAAGATTGTTTTTTTTCCGGTAGGGCCGATCGAGTTTGACCAGGGTTACTTTTTGGCCATCACCTTCAATGGCGGTGACATTAGTATTATAAATAATAGTGATGTTTTTGGTTTGTTTAGCTTCGGTTACCCAGGCAGGATCGGCCCTGAGGTCGCCCTTTCGATAAATTAAATAAACCCGATTAGCAAAACGAGCCAAATGAAGAGCTCCGGAACAGGCCGAGTTAGCCCCGCCGACAACGACAACATCTTTATTTTTGTAAAAGGCGGCGTCGCAAGTAGCGCAATACGAAACACCCTTGCCTAAATAATCTTTTTCGCCAGGAACGTTTAACTTTCTTCTTTTAGTGCCAGTGGCAATAATCAATGTTTTGGCCTGATATTTTTTTTGGTTTCCGGCTGTTAAGATTAGAAAACCGTTAATCTTCTCCAGGTTAACCACCTCTTGGTTTTCAATTTTTCCTCCCAGAGATTGGGCATGGTTTAGGAAATTTTGAGCTAATTCGAAGCCGGAAATTGAGGGGAAACCAGGATAGTTTTCTACCTTATGGGCCCAGGCAATAGTACCACCTAAATTTTGCCCCAAGACTAAATGGTTGATATTGTAACGGCTGGCATAGATGGAGGCGGCCAAACCAGCTGGGCCGGCACCAATAATAATCAGATCGTACTTTTCCATAAAACTATAATAACACGATTGTTTCGAGGGGTTATTTTTTTTCTAGGAGAAAGTAGGCGCCAAGAAGAATTATTAAAAAACCAATCAAAAAACCGATGGGCCAAGTAAGAAAGCGGATTATTTTTAAGATTGGTAAAATGGTAAGCAGGCCAGCGGCAATCAAAGAAAGAGTTGTTTTGTGGCTGGTGATGTTGGCAGTTAAAAAAAAACAGACAAAAGCCAAAGATAGGCCGATGGTTATTTGCCACCAAAATTGCGGCGGTACCGTTAAGAAAAAGCCGATTGCTGTTATCCAGGCTAAAATTAGCAATAACAGGGAGTGGTTAATGGGTGATTTTTGTCCCTGTCTGGTTGGTTTTAGTTTTTGGGGCCGGTGATGAATCCGAATTAACCTCCTGGTCATTATTCATAGTTTATCATTTGGTAAAAATTGTTGGCGGACCAGAGGGTTTTGTCTTATAATGACTCTTATGATGTTGTATTTTTTGATTGGCAGTTTATTTTTAGTCATGGCGGTTTTAGGTTACTTTTTAGTCCAAAAACTAAATCGGTTAGAGTCTGTCGGCAAACAAGACGATTCCTTGACGGAATGGCTCAAGTCTATGCAGCAGTCTTTGGATAAAACCAATGAAAGCCTAAATCAGGCCATGAGGGAATCTAACAAAACAGTTGCTGATTCGTTACAAAAAAGTACGCAAAGCATGAATGAGCGTCTAGATAAAGCGGCCGAATTTATTGCTGGTGTTAAGAAAGAGGTTGGCCAGATGGCGGAAATTGGTCGAGGCATGAAGGATATCCAAGAATTTTTACGCTCTCCAAAATTAAGAGGTAATATTGGAGAAATGATTTTGAAAGAATTATTAGGTCAAATGCTGCCAAAAAAAACTTTTAATTTGCAGTATTCATTTAAATCCGGAGAGACGGTTGATGCGGCAATTCAAACCGAGGCTGGTTTAGTGCCGATTGATTCAAAATTTCCTATGGAAAATTTTCGAAAAATGATAGCCGCCGAGACAGACAAGGACAGGGATTCGGTCCGAAAGATTTTTATTAACGATGTTCGGAAGCACATTCGAACTATTGCCGCAAAATACATTCTTCCCGATGAGGGGACAATCGATTACGCTTTAATGTACATTCCCTCGGAAGCAGTTTATTATGAGATTGTCAATGATCCTGATCTTTTTGATTATGCTGGTAAAAACAAGGTTTTACCAGTGTCACCAACCACTTTTTATGCCTATATGAAGGCGATTTTGGCTAGTTTTGAGGGGCAAAAAGTTGAGGAGCGGGCTAAACAAATTCTGGCCGCTCTTGGGGCAATTGGCAAAGACTATGAGAAAATTGCTGATAATTTGTCTACCCTATCGCGTCATTTAACCAATGCTCACAATCAGATGAACAATGTTAATGCCAGTTTTAATTTGCTGGGCCAAAAAATAGTTGGCGCTAAACAACTAGAGTCTGGCATTGAGGCTTCTGATGGTAAGGCTCTTGGGGAGGGAAAATGACAATTAGGACAAGCTTTCTTTAGCTTCAAAATGATTTTTGTTTTAAAAACAAATGTTGGAAATAATTCTACTAGGTTTTATTCAAGGAATTACTGAATTTTTACCGATTTCTTCATCGGGCCATTTGGCTATTTTTCATCTGCTATTAGGGGATCATCCTGTTTTAACTCTTGATGTTTTGGCTCATTTGGGTACCCTGATGGCAATTATTTGGTTTTTTCGACACGATTTGTTCTTTTTGGCTCGAGGGGTATTGGGAAAAGCCAGCAAGAAGATTGCTAAAGAACAGCGATGGTTGTTAGTTAGGTTGATTTTGGCCAATTTGCCGATAATGGTGGTGGGGCTATTTTTGGGCCATCGGTTGCCTTTGTTTTTTGCTAATTCCAAGTTTTTGGCGATTGGTTTTTGGTGTACCGCCCTATTGCTTGTTTTAGGAAGATTTTGGCGTTTTCCGGTTGACCGAGGCCGGTTTTTTTTGATCGGTGTTTGTCAGGCTCTGGCGATTGTTCCGGGAATTTCCCGTTCAGCCACCACCATCGCCTCAGGTCGAATCTTGGGTGAAAGCAGGGAGGGGGCCTTTAAGTTTTCTTTTTTCTTGGGGTTAATCTCCATTGGTGGGGCAGTAATTTATGAAGCACCCCAAATTGTTCGTTTTAATAATGGACAAATTAGAGAGGCTTTAGTGGTGGTATTAGTTGCCTTTTTGTCTGGCTTGGTGGCTCTAAAAACTCTTCACCGCTTATTGTTGAGCAATAAAATGTGGTATTTGTCTTTTTATTGCCTTATTTTAGGATTGGCCGCCTTTTTTCTTCTTTAATTTAATCTCTTTTTTCGATTTCCTTGTTTTTTGTCTTAAAAAATACGATATCGTATTTTTTAAAAAAAGAATAAAAGCTTACTTTGTCCAGATGTTTTGGGCAATAAATACTTTACCGTATTTATTCCAAGAAAACAAAAGAAGAGAAGCGCCGGTTTAAGACTGTCTTTTTTTGGATTACAAATTTGTTTGGCCTTCTTGTTATAATTTAGACTGTGATGTTAAAAGAAGCGAAGAAATTAAATTCGGCTCAAAAACAAGCAGTTGAACATTTGTCTTCGCCCTTGCTGATCGTGGCGGGGGCCGGAACAGGAAAAACCACTGTTATTACTGAAAAAATTAAATATTTAATTGCTAAAAAGCAAGCTTCTCCCGAAGAAATTTTAGCTCTTACTTTCACTGAAAAGGCTGCTCTTGAGATGGAAGAGCGAGTTGATATTGCCCTTCCCTATGGTTATACCGATGCCTGGATTATGACTTTTCATGCCTTTTGTGATCGCATCTTAAAAGATGAGGCGGCCGCTATAGGTTTAGACCCGGGCTTTGTTTTGATGAGTCAATCGGAAACTGTCCAATTTTTAACCGATCACCTATTCGACTTGAATCTAGATTACTTTCGTCCCCTTGGCAACCCCAATCGATTCATCACTGGTCTTTTAAATCATTTTTCTCGGCTGCAAGATGAGGATATTACCCCCAAGCAATATTTTGCTTGGGCCAAACAATTCGAAGCTAAAAATTTAAAATTAAAAGAAAAAGAAGTGAAAATAGAAAGTAAAAAACACCTGGAGTTGGCTCAGGCTTATTGGGATTATGAATCTTTAAAGCAAAAAGAAAGCTTAATGGATTTTGGTGATTTAATTACCCAAACATTAAAACTATTTCGTCGGCGGCCCAATGTTTTGGCCGGTTATCAAAATAAGTTTAAATTTTTTTTGGTTGACGAGTTTCAGGATACCAACATCGCCCAATACCATCTAATTAAACTTTTGGTTCCGCCCGATAAAAACTCCGGCCTTTCGGTGGTGGCTGATGACTCTCAGTCGATTTATCGGTTTCGAGGTGCGGCGGTGTCTAATGTTTTGCAGTTTATGGCCGACTATAAACAGGCCAAGTCAATAGTTTTAACTAAAAATTATCGGTCAGGTCAAAAGATTTTAGACGCCGCCTATCGACTGATTCAGCACAATAACCCCGATACTCTAGAAGCAAGGCTTGGCATTGATAAAAATCTGCAAAGTCTTACCGGTTCAGGGGAGGGAGTCGAATTTGTTTATACTGCTCAAGTTAATTCTGAGGCAGAAGAAGTGGCTAAAATTATTGAGTCCTTAAAGGAAAAAAGGCCAAAGCTTGCCTGGTCAGATTTTGCCATTTTGGTTCGGGCCAATAACCATGCCGGTCCTTTTATGAAAGCTCTTTCCTGGATGGGGATTCCCTATCAGTTTTTGGGACCGGGCCAGCTTTTTCGCCAGGAAGAAATTAAAAATTTGATCGCTTATCTATTTTTTTTAGCTGATCCGGGGGATGATGCCTCTTTTTATCGCCTGCTGGCTCATCAGCCGATTAATTTGTCTGGCCGAGATTTGGCTCTTTTGGGTAGTTTTTCCCGAAAAACCGCCGTTAGTTTGTTTAAGGCGGTTAACCTGGTTTTGGATCAGGATGAAAACAAGGCTAATAAGGTCAGACTGCCCTCTCTTTCTCTTGAAACCCAAGAAAAACTGGACCAGTTATTGACAATGGTTAATCGTCATTGGGAGTTAGCGAAAGAAAAAAGTGCCGGTCAGCTCCTTTTTTATTTTTTGGAAGATTCCGGCTTGCTCAAAAGTTTGACTCAGGCTAATTCTCCTCGAGAGGAAAAGAGGGTAGCCAACATTGCCAAGTTTTTTGACCGTTTATCTGTCTATGAGATGAACCATGATGATGCCAGTCTTCGTTCGGTTGTTAGCTGGTTAAGGTTGGCTCTTGATTTGGGCGAGTCGCCAGCGGCCAATAATGACGATTGGTTTCTAGAAGATAAAGTTAACATTTTGACTGTTCATTCAGCTAAGGGGTTAGAGTTTGGGGTGGTTTTTCTGGTTAATTTGGTTTCTGGCCGTTTTCCCACCCATCGTCGAAGGGAGCAAATTCCTATTCCAGATCAACTAATTCGAGAAATCTTGCCTCAGGGAGACTATCACCAGCAAGAGGAACGGCGGCTTTTTTATGTTGGTATGACCCGGGCCAAAGAAAGGCTTTTTTTAACCGCCTCCCGGGTTTATGGCGAAGGGAAGCGCTCTTTGAGAATTTCCCCCTTTGTTTATGAATCTTTGGGTCGGGAGGCGGTTGATCATCAGCCGCCCAAAACCAATCAATTATCCTTGTTGAAGTTTAAAACAGTCAAAATCGAGCCGGAGACTCCTCTTGTTGCCAAACAGCCAATTGATCATTTTTCCTTTTCTCAAATCACTGCTTTTGAGCACTGTCCGGCCCAATATCGCCATCAGTATTTACAAAAAATTCCCATTGCTCCTAGCGGAGTTCAGAGCTTTGGTATTACTATTCATCAGACCCTGCATCAATTTTTTAAAACTGCCCCAAAGGGAAAGACTGGTCTGAAAGATTTATTGAATTTGTATCAGGCTAATTGGCTTTCCTTTGGCTACGCTTCTTTCCATCATGAAAAGCGCCTTTTTAAAGAGGGCCGAGCAATGCTAGAGCGTTTTTATCAGGAAGATTTTAATCAAGATAATCTTCCTCATTTTTTAGAAAGGAAATTCAATTTTTTCTTAACAGAAAAAATTAAAATTGCTGGTGTTTTTGACCGGGTTGACAAGAGGCAAAATGCTTGGGAAATTATTGACTATAAAACTGGTCAGCCTTTGGATCAAAAACAAGCCAACAAAAGCCTTCAGATGAACCTTTACCTTTTAGCGGCGGCCGATCGGGGCATTTTAGGAGCCGATCCTAAGAATTTAACCGGAACTTTTTATTTTTTAGCCACCGGTCAAAAGGTTTCGGTTAAAAAAACTCGACAGGAGCTAGCCCAAGCAAGAAAAAACTTGGTTAAAACAATAGAACAAATTAATCAAAGTGACTTTACCCCCAAGCCTGGTTTTTGGTGCGACTTTTGTCCTTTTAAGATGGTTTGTGATCAGTGGGAGTAATATTTTGATACAGAAATTGGTGGTTGACACAAGAGGTGAAGATGATCTTTAATGATTATTATCAAAGACCCCAAAAGATCAGTTCCTGCTAGTAAATGGAACTGACAAGAGGTTGCCTGCCCCGGCAAAATAGGCCATAAATTGGCCCTTTTTATCTTATTAATTTTTGGAAAGGGTGTTTTTGGTGGTATAGATGGTTAGAGGAGGAATAAAATCAAAAATTACCAGGATCAAAAAAAGAAATGGCCGGATAGTGGCCTTTAGTCCTAATAAGATTGGAAGGGCGATTAAGGCCGCTTTTAAGGCTGCCGGTAAAGATGATGTTCAAGAGGTTCGCCGCCTAACCAAAGAGGTGGTTTTAGAACTTGAGAAGCGGTTTAATTCTTCCATTACTCCCGAGGTAGAACAGGTTCAAGATATTGTTGAGCAGACTCTATTAAGGCGTGCTCACGAAGAAGTCCATAGCGCCTACACCCTTTATCGTCAGCTTCACCAAAAATTAAGAAGCGTTAGCAGTTTGGTCGATGCCGATGAGTTAACAGAAAAATATCTTAATCAGGGCGACTGGCGAGTAAAGGAGAATGCCAACATGACCTATTCTTTACAGGGCTTGAATAATCATGTGGCCAGTATAATTTCGGCCAATTTTTGGCTTAATAAAATTTATTCTCGAGAGGTAAGAAAGGCTCATCGCCAAGGCGATCTTCACATTCATGATTTGTCTTCCCTTTCGGCCTATTGTACCGGCTGGGACTTAAAAGACTTTTTAATTAAGGGATTTGGCGGCGTTTCCGGCAAGGTTAACAGTGCTCCTCCAAGGCACCTTTCTTCGGCTCTAGGGCAGATTGTTAATTTTATGTATACCATTCAAGGCGAGGTGGCTGGAGCAGTAGCAGTCTCCAATTTTGATACCTATTTGGCTCCTTTTGTTCGTTATGACAACCTAACCTATAAACAGGTTAAACAGGCTCTTCAAGAGTTTGTTTTTAATATGAATGTTCCTACCAGAGTGGGCTTCCAAACCCCCTTTTCCAATATTTCTTTGGATATTCATCCTACCAAAATGGTCGGCGAGGAAACGGTTGTTATTGCCGGCCAGCCAACCCAAGATAAGTATGAAGATTTTCAAAAAGAAATGGATATGATTAATCGAGCTTTTGCCGAAACCATGATGGAGGGCGATGCTCAAGGGCGAGTCTTTACCTTCCCAATTCCAACCTATTCAATTACCAAGGACTTCGATTGGAATAATAAAAATTTGGAGCCGGTTTGGGAAATGACCAGAAAATATGGTATTCCCTATTTTTCTAATTTTGTTAATTCTGATATGGATCCTGACGATGCTCGAAGTATGTGTTGTCGTTTGCGCTTAGATAATCGGGAATTAAGGCGGCGAGGCGGGTTGTTTGCTGCCAATCCCCTAACCGGTTCCTTGGGGGTGGTTACCATCAACTTGCCTCGAATTGGTTATTTGGCCAAAGCAAGCTCTAAAACCGAGGGATTTGCCAAAAGAAAATTCTTTACTCTCCTTGGCCGTCTAATGGATTTGGCCAAAGATTCGCTGATAATTAAAAGAGAGGCGGTGGAAAAATTTACCCACGACGGCCTGTACCCCTACTGCCGCCATTATTTATCTGATATTTATCAGCGCAATAAAGTTTACTGGCGCAACCACTTTAACACCATTGGCTTAAACGGTATGAATGAGGCCTTGGTTAACTTGATGGGGAAAAATATTGCCGACCCCGAAGGGCAAGCTTTTGCTTTAGAGGTAATGGATTATATGCGGGAAAAAATTTTAATTTACCAGCAAGAAACTGGGGAAATGTTTAATCTTGAAGCCACACCGGCGGAAAGCACCGCCTATCGTTTCGCCAGGCTGGATAAAGAGCAATTTCCCAAAATTATTTGTGCTAATGAAAAAAATTACCAAGAAAAGAAAGAAGCGCCTTTTTATACCAACTCGACTCATTTGCCGGTCGATTACACCACCGACCTTTTTGAGGCCCTGGATCATCAGGATGAATTACAATGTAAGTATACGGGTGGCACTGTCATCCATGGCTTTTTAGGGGAAAGTTTGCCTGATACCGAAAGCGTTAAAAATCTGCTCCAAAAAGTAACAGCCAATTATAAACTGCCTTATTTTTCCATTACCCCAACCTTTTCTGTTTGTCCAAAGCATGGTTATTTGTCAGGCGAGTGGCAATTTTGTCCTAGGTGCGACGAAGAAATAGGGTATAAGGAGAAGTAGCTAAATTGCTAAACTGTTAAATTGCTGAATTGCTTTATTGTTTTGTAGTAGCGGATTTCCGGTTCGTGTCAAATGCGCGAATTAAAATTCGCTATTTTATCTTTCTCTAATAGAATAGCGCAATTTATCGCGCGAACCACCTGTTCTTTTTGGGCAGAAAGTTAGAGATTAGGAATTAAAAATTAAAATTTTTTTAACTCTATATACTATATTCTAAATACTAAATACTAATTTCGAGGAGGTGAAATTATGGTTAAAAAGAAAAACAAGGCAACTCCAAAAGATCGCACCCCCTGCGAGGTTTATTCCCGGATTGTTGGTTATTTGCGTCCGGTTAGCCAATGGAACGAAGGCAAAGCGTCCGAGTATCAGATGAGGAAAGAGTACAGCGGAAAATAAAATTGTTCTAATTAGAAATTCTATTCATGCTACTAGGTGGTCTTCAGAAAACAACCTTAATCGACTATCCCGGCAAGGTGGCTTGCACTATTTTTACGGTTGGCTGCAACTTCTCTTGTCCTTATTGCCATAATAAAGATCTGGTTCTCAAAAAAAAATTTAAAAAGTCTTCCTTATCAGAAATTAAGGAAAAGGATTTTTTTAATTTTTTAGACAAACGGCAAAAAATTTTAGATGGGGTTTGCCTAACCGGTGGGGAACCAACCATTCAACCGGATTTAGCTTCTTTTTGCCAAAAAATTAAAAATAAAGGCCTTTTAATAAAACTGGATACCAATGGCGGAAGGCCTGAGGTGGTAGAGGATTTAATCAGTAAAAGGTTGATTGATTTTATTGCCATGGATATTAAAGTAGATAAAAAAAATTATTCCTTGTTAACTAAAATTAGTTATGAAAGAATTATTCAATCTTTGGCTTTAATTATCACCAGCGGTCTTGATTATCAATTGCGAACGACTCTGGTGCCGACAATTCATAATTCAAAAAATTTGACCCTTTTGGCCAAAGAGATAAAAAGTCTTGCTTTAAAAAATAAGATTAATCCCAAGAGCCTGGTTTGGCGTTTGCAAAAATTTCTTCCTCAAAATTGTCTTGACGAGAAGTTTAATCGTTTGCCTCCCTTTACCGGTCAAGAACTTGGATCTTTGCTGGCGGCGGCCCAGTCAATTATTCCTCAGGCAGGCGGTGATTTTTAACCCCTTCCCTTTATCTTCTTGGGAAGATAAGCTACAATGAGGTGAAGATGGCATCAGGTGATACTAGCCCAACCGGTTTTGCCAGCAAGGAAAGAGAGCCTCAAAGATTGTCTCAAGAAAGTCTTGGGGAGGAGAAGGCCAATATTATTGAAATTGGTCATTTTCCAAAACTCTCCCCAGAGCTGGATGGTTATTTAGAAAAAATTGAAAAAGAAGATCACTTTTTGACTAATCAAGTTTTGGATGACCAAACCGGCCAAATTATAGTAACTTCTCCTCAGGCCCAACCCCCCAAGATTATTTTGCCCCTAACTTTAACTGAATATCGAGCCGGTTTAAAAGAATCAATTGAGTCGGCTTGGCGCTGGTTATCAGAATGGTCAAAGAGGGTAACTAAAATGTTAGGCCATCAGGTTAATTTCAAAAGCGAGCTATGATTATTAACAGCCTTAATGATTTATTTTATTTGTTAATTCGTTATTTTGTCTTGGGAGGAGCGGCGGTTTTTTTCTTGTTTCTATTGGGATTTTTAATCTATTTCTTGTTTTTGCTTTGGCGAGAAAGGAATCGGGAACAACACTCCTTGGATTTGGTTTTACTGCAAGTAATCTTGCCCCGTGACAATGAAATTAAAATTGATGCCGCCGAACAACTCTTTACCAACCTACACTCCTTAAAAGTTGGCGGCAAATTGGCCTTTTTAAAGCCTAAATTTTTTTTTACCGCCGAAATTGTTGGTACTCAGGACAGCATTCGCTTTTATTTTGCTATTCCTCAAAAAAAAGTTGATCTTTTAGAGCGCCAGATTTATGGTCTTTACCCGACGGCAGTGATTAAGAGGGTAGACGAATACAATATTTTTAGCAAAGACAGTAAGGTCGCCTATGCCGTTTTTGAGTTTAAAAATTCACCCTTTTATCCCATTAAAACCTATCAGGATTTTTCTGTTGATCCTCTTTCTTCTTTAGCCTCAACCCTATCCAAGCTTATTGAGGGGGAGGGGGTTGCTATTCAAATTTTGATTGCCCCTACCGGGAGCAAGTGGCAAAAGCTGGGCCGGTCTTTTTTATCATCGACCAAGAAAAAGGAAGCTGATCCTGAAAAAGCCGAATTTAAAGTTGATAGTAAAACCCTGGAGCAGATTGATGAAAAATGTTCTAGGCCCGGTTTTGAAGTTGAGTTAAGGGTGGTGGTTTGTTCGAAAAGTATTGAGCAGGCCAAGGCTCATTTGTCTTCGATTAAAAGCGCCTTGTCTCAGTTTAGCTCTGATCAAAACGGTTTTAGCAGTAAGAAAATTTGGTGGAAAAGAACCTTTATGATTGATTTTATTTACCGCTATCGGCCGCTTTGGCCGTTAAATAAAAATAGAATTATTCTTAATTCGGCAGAATTAGCAACAATTTTTCATCTACCCAATAAGACGGTGGAAACACCCAATATCGCTTGGCTTAATGCCAAAAGAGCTCCAGTGCCGCCCGAAGTACCTAAAAGCGGTCTTTATCTGGGGAAAAGCGTTCATCGGGGCGAAATCCGGTCGGTTTGTCTTTCTGAAGACGATCGCCGCCGCCATGTTTATATTATTGGTAAAACCGGCACCGGTAAGTCGGAGTTATTAAAACAAATGATCGTTCAGGACATCGAAGAAGGCAAGGGGGTTTGTTTTATTGATCCTCATGATACTATCGAAAAGATTTTGCCGAGAATCCCGGCTGAACGAGCAGAAGATGTTATTTATTTTGATCCTTCCGATACCAGCCGCCCTATGGGCCTTAATCTTTTAGAGGCCTACACCGAGGAGCAAAAAAACTTTGTGGTTTCTTCAATTATTAACCTAATGTACAAGCTTTATGATCCTTATAAGACTGGTATTATTGGCCCTCGGTTTGAACATGCCATTAGAAATGCCATGTTAACGGTGATGACTGAGCCAGGAGCGACTTTTGTTGAGGTGGTTCGTGCTCTGACTGACGCTTCTTATGTTCGGGAATTACTGCCCAAACTTAAGGATCCGATGGTTCGCCGCTATTGGACTGATCAAATTGCCCAAACTAGCGATTTTCACAAGAGTGAAGTTTTAGATTATATTGTTTCCAAATTTGGCCGTTTTGTTACCGACAGCATGATGCGCAACATTATCGGCCAATCACAATCAGCCTTTGATTTTAGAAAGGTGATGGATGAGGGTAAAATCTTGTTGATTAATTTAGCTAAGGGTAAAATCGGTGAGGAAAATTCAAGCTTTTTGGGCTTGGTATTAATTCCTAAATTGTTAATTGCCGCCATGAGTCGGCAGGATATTCCTGAAGACAACCGGCGTGATTTTTATCTTTATGTTGATGAATTTCAGAATTTTGCTACTCCCGATTTTGCCCAAATTTTATCTGAGGCTAGAAAGTATCACCTTAATCTGACAGTAGCCAACCAATTTATTGGCCAGATGGACGAAGAGGTTAAAAATGCTGTTTTTGGCAATGTCGGCACTCTGGTTTCTTTTCGAGTAGGGGTGGCCGATGCTTCTTATCTTCAACACGAGCTCCAACCGGATTTTTCTGAAAACGACCTTTTAAATATCGAAAGATTTAATGCCTATGTTAAAACTATTGTTAATAATGAGCCGGTGCCGCCATTTTCTCTTGATTTGACCAAAGATATGGCCAAAGAAAAGGCTCTTGATAATTGGGAATTGGCCAAAAATATTACTGAGTTATCTCGGCTCAAATATGCTCAAGACAGGGCCCTAATAGAGGCCCAGGTAGCCAGGCGGGCGAAGCTGTGATCCAATCTTGTGGAGTATAATATAAAGGACTAATCTTTTGGGATCAGTAACTTTAGTTGGCAAGAGCGCGCCTGTAGCTCAATGGTAGAGCGCTACTCTTATAAAGTAGATGTCCTTGGTTCGAATCCAAGCAGGCGCACCAGTACGGCGGGCAGGTAAAATCGAGGTTTTGGCGGTTCGAATCTACCCTGACCCACTCAGGCCATCAAAGAAAATCGTAACTGATTTTCTTCCAGCCTGATGGGGCTGGTATGAGCGTAGCGAACATAATATCCTGAGAATATAATATCCCCATGAAAATTATTTCTTGGAACATTAATGGTTTTCGGGCGATTTATCAAAAAGACTTCTTAACTAACCTGAAGACGATTAATCCAGACATTATTGGTCTTCAGGAAATTAAAGCCAAAGAAAATCAATTGCCAGCTAATCTTCTCCGAATGGCCGGCTATCAGTTAATTTTAAATCCGGCCAAAAGAGCCGGCTATAGCGGTACAGCCGTTTATTCTAAAAAAGAGCCAAAGTCAACAAACAAAAGCTTGGGCCTTGATCGTTTTGATAATGAGGGACGGTTAATAGAGTTGGAATTTGAAAACTTTAATATAATGAATTTATATTTACCCAACGGCGGTCGGCAAAAGCAGGATATGGGCTATAAGCTCAAAGTTTATGATAGGCTTTTTTCTTACATTAAGGACAAGAAGAGTTTAGTTTTAATTGGCGATTTTAATATTGCCCACCAGCCAATCGATTTGGCCAGGCCGGTGGAGAACAAAAATAACACCGGTTTCACCCCGAAAGAAAGAGAAAAGATCGACCAGCTGTTGGATTTAGGATTTGTTGATACTTTTCGACTTTTTAATAAGGAGGGAGGCAATTACTCTTTTTGGGCTTATTTTGCCAGGGCCAGAGAAAGAAACATTGGTTGGCGGATCGACTATTGTTTTGTTAGCCAAGACCTAAAAGAAAAAGTTAAGGAAGCGTTTATTTTACCCAAAGTTTTAGGCTCTGATCATTGTCCGGTAGGGATAGCGCTAGAGCTCTTTTAGTTTGATATTATCAGTTTCTCTTTCTTCGACTAGCTCTAAATATTTTTCAGTTGAAGAAACTCGCTTATGGCCGATAATTTGGGAGACAATGTTTAGAGGAACGCCGGCTTTTAATTGCTGGACAACAAAAGTATCGCGCAGGTTATTAACATAAACATCGGCAATTTCAGCAATTTTGAAATAGCGATTGATGCTGTTTCTGATGTTTCTTACCAGCAAAGGATTGCCGTTTTTGGTAATAAACAAGTTGGTTGATTTTTTGGTTTTGGGTCGTTCTTCCAAGTAATCTTCAATCGCCTTTTTGGCCGCTCTATTTAAGGGAATGACTCGCCCTCCGTGGGATTCGTAGGGGCGGACAATAATTTTATCTTCTTGGATATCGGTTACTTCTAGGTTGGCCGCCTCAGAAATTCGCAAACCCGCTTGAAGCATAAGCTCGATAATGGCATAGCTTCTTGGGTCGTCTCGACAAACATCTCTTAGGGCGCGGTATTCTAGGGGAGAAAGAATTCGTGGTGGTTTTTGACTGATTTTTGGATGAGTGATATTGTTGGCGGGATCTTGGCTAATCACCCCGGAAGCGGTCAAAAAACGAAAAAGAGACTTAATAGAATTTAATTTTCGGGAAACGGTTTTGTTAGTGTATTTTTTTTCTTTTAGGAGGTAATTTTTAAAATTTTTAATATGGTCGGTACCGATTTGATTGGCGTTGACAACATTATCTTGGCCAATGAATTCGACTAGCTGTTTAAGGTCGTTTTCGTATGCTATGATAGTGTTGCTGGAACGGTTCTCGTTTTTCAAGCGAGTTAGGAATTTACTTATGGCCCCATCAAGAGAGGTTAGGTTGTTGTTCATTTGTTTGTTTAAAAATAGCCTACTTTATTGATTGTGGGAGCCTTTTTATTTAAGGAAAAGCTTGCCAGTGAAGAAATTAAGCTCATTTATAGCTTATAATAACACCGGATCGGCCTCTATGTCAACCATGGGGAAAGTCTTTAAAATTCTGCTATTGTTGTTTTTGCTTTTTGCTATTGTTTCTTTATCCAGCAACACCGTTAATCTTGTCAATCGGGGTCTGGTAGTCAGAAAAGAAAAACAGGATCTGGAAGCTCTAAGAGAAAGCAATGAACAGCTCAGGGCACAGCTCGATTATGTTAAGACGGAGCAATTTTTAGAACAAGAAGCGCGTAATAGCTTGGGCTTGACTAAGGACGAAACAGTCTTGATCTTGCCAGAAGATATTTTTGGAATAGAAAAAGTGACCGCTGACTCTAAAGATTGGCTGCCCCCCTGGCGGCAATGGTGGGAATTATTTTTTAGGGGAATTATCTTTTAGGGCTATGGTGTGAACATCGTTCACACCATCCCTATAAGCTAAAAAACGAGATCGGGCTGGAAGAAGAAATAACTTTTTTCTTTAATAACCCGATTTCTTTGATAGCCTAAAGTGGCAGGGGTCGGATTTGAACCGACGACCTGACGGTTATGATTCGCCTGCTCTAACCACCTGAGCTACCCTGCCAGGTTAGTCCTTGGTCTTTAGTCGTTAGTCTTTAGTTTTTGGCTTTTAGATAAAGAGTTTATTAAAGCTTGAAGCGATCTACCAAGGTTATCGCAATTTTTTAAAATTTGTTCTGGCTTTAGTTGATAAATTCTTTGAGTAAGCTTTAATCCGGTTATTGTTTCAAAAAGAGACTTTTTAGATAAATAAAGATATCTTATTAATTCTTTGTCGCTTTTATCTCCCGTCCCTTCGGCAATGTTTAAAGCAATAGAAACGCTTGCTCTTCTTATTTGGTCTCTTAGGCCATAAGTTTCCTCTTTGGGTAGCTGTTTTGTGAATTTGTAAACTTCAACTACCAAATCCATCGCCGATTGCCAAACCCTTAATTTTTCGAATTTATACATTTTCGGAAAGAGAAAAAGTATCAGGAACCAACGACCAAGGACTAAAGACTAACGACTAATGTTGCGGGGTCAGGAGTTGAAGATGACACCAGCCTTTTTCTTGTTTTGTTGGTTGGTGTAACAACACCACGATTGTCGGTTGATGCATCATCAATGAGGAATCTTTTATCAGGTTCACCACCCAACCCCCCCAGATCTCAAACAGTCTTTAATTATTTATTTTTCAAATTGCCAACGACCAATGGCTAAAAATTAACGGCCAATGTTGCGGGGTCAGGAGTTGAACCTGATCTGTGAGATTATGAGCCTCACGTGCCACCGTACACTACCCCGCACGTTTAAAAAATATTATAGCATAATGCAGTATTTAGGAGAAAATCCGACTTTTGGGTAAATTACGCTTATGCCTATCATTTTTTAAGATTTTTTAGAGGTCCGAAGCCGTTCGACCCCTGGGGTCGGATAGCTTCGGACCCTTGGAATTAGATATTTGGGAGAAACCCTACTTTATTAGTGGCTGATTTGATACAATATACCCATGCCTGAAAAAGACAAAAAAACCAACCCCTTCTCCGAATTATCCCAAAAGAAGTTTAAAAAAGTAGAGATAAAGATAGATCTTAAAAAGATTTTGACTTGGGTTTTGGCGATTTTTTTAATCTTTTGGCTTTTAGGGGCTTTGGCAAATTTTGCTATTTCACCAGAAGAGATTTCCTTCTCTCAGGCCCTTTCTGATATAAAAAACGAAAAAGTCGAGAAAATTGAAATTTCCGGCAACCAGATTGATCTTTACTATCAAGATCAATCTTTTACCACCACCAGAAAAGAATCTGGCGATAGTCTGGTGAGTCTTTTGCAACAGGAGGGGATTGATCCATCAGAATTAGAAATTAAGGTTAAAGACGAAAGCCTATCGCAAATTTGGATTGACATTTTGTTAACCATTATTCCGCTCGTTTTGATTGGAGCCTTTTTTTACTTTACTTTTAAACAGGCCCGAGGAGCTCAAGACTCGATTTTTTCTTTTGGCAAATCCAAAGCAAGGCAATTTTTTAAGGGCAAGCAAGATGCTACTTTTGCGGACGTGGCTGGTGTTGATGAGGCCAAAAATGAACTGGAAGAAGTGGTAGATTTCTTGAAACATCCTGCTAAATATCGCCGCTTAGGGGCCAGAACACCCAAAGGAGTGCTGTTAGTTGGGCCGCCGGGAACCGGTAAGACCCTGTTGGCTCGGGCAGTAGCCGGAGAAGCTAATGTCCCCTTTTATTCTATGGCCGGTTCAGAATTTATGGAAATGTTGGTCGGGGTTGGTTCGGCCCGAATGCGCGATTTATTTGAAACAGCCAAAAAGAACGCCCCGGCCATTATTTTTATTGATGAAATTGAAAGCATTGGCCGATCGCGATCTCGGACTGTTAGCAGCGGTCATGACGAAAGAGAACAAACCTTAAACCAGATGCTGGTAGAGATGGATGGTTTTTCCCCCAACGATAACGTGATTGTCATTGGAGCTTCAAATCGCCCCGATCTTTTGGATTCGGCTCTGCTTCGGCCTGGTCGTTTTGACCGGCGGGTGGTTTTGGATATGCCTGATATTCAGGGGCGGGGGGCGATTTTGAAAATTCATGCTCAGGGGAAACCTTTTGATAAATCCGTTGACTGGGAAAAGGCGGCCAAGCAAACAGTCGGTTTTTCTGGGGCTGATCTAGAGAATATGCTCAATGAAGCAGCAATTTTGGCGGCCAGAGCTAACAAAAAGGCAATCGAAATGGAGGATTTAGAAGAGGCGGCCACTAAAGTAAAACTAGGACCGCAAAAGAAAAGATTACAATCAGAACAAGAACGGAAAATTGCCGCCTATCACGAATCGGGACATGCCTTAATTGCTCATCTTTTGCCTAATGTTGATCCTATTGGTCGAGTTTCTATTGTTGCCCGAGGTTTAACCCTGGGTCATACGATGATTTCTCCAATTCAAGATCGAACCCAGGAGACTAAAACTCGACTCATGGAAAGATTGTCGGTTCTATTGGGCGGACGAGCCGCTGAAGAATTGGTTTTTTCAGAGATGACAACCGGGGCTTCTGATGATATTAAAAAGGCTAATCGGCTGGCCCGAAGTATGGTAGTTGATTTTGGTATGAGTTCTTTGGGACCAGTTACTTGGGATGGTCAGGACGGGGAAGAAGAATGGTTGGTTGTTGATTCAGTATCGGCCAAAATGAAAGCCAGGATTGATGGAGAAATAGAAGCCATTATTAAAAAAGCTTATCGTCAGGCCAAGACAATATTAAAGGAGAATAAGAAAATCCTAATCAGATTGGCCAAAGAGCTGCTGGTTAAAGAAACTCTTGATCAGGCGGAGTTTGAGAGGGTGGTTGGCAAAAAAAGGAAATCCAATGAATAAGCAGTTGATTATTGTTGATGGCCATGCTGTTTTGCACCGTGCCTTTCACGCCCTACCGGCCTTAACGGCTCCCGGCGGTCAGCCAACCGGAGCCGTTTATGGGTTTTTCAAAATGATTTTTAAACTTTGGGCCGATTTTTCTCCCGACTACTTTCTTGTTGCTCTTGATGCCCCCGGGCCCAATTTTCGTCACGAAAAATTTGTCGGTTACCAAGCCAAAAGGCCCAAAACCGACCCGAAATTGGCTAGCCAGATTGGTTTGGTAAGAGAGATTTTAAATCGAGCCAAAATCGCCAATAAGCAAAAAACCGGCTTTGAGGCCGATGATGTTATTGGTACGGTAGCCAAAAGAGTTAGCAAAAAACTGCCGGTGTTAATTGTTACCGGCGATAGAGATTTAATGCAGTTAGTTGATGAGAGGATTAATTTATTTTTACCAAGGAACGGTTTGTCTGGCGGCCAAATTGTTGACTCTGTCTTTGTTAAAAAAGATCTGGGCATTAAGCCCGGTCAGGTAGTTGATTATAAGGGGTTGGTGGGGGACAATTCGGATAATTATCCAGGCGCTTTGGGAATTGGCCCCAAGACCGGAGTTAAGTTATTAAATTGCTTTGGGACCTTGGGGGCGATTTATGATAATCTGGCTAAAATTGATTCTTGTGCGATAAGAGAAAAGCTGGTTTCCTATCAGGATGATGTTTTCCTGTCGGCCGATTTGGCTAAAATTAACTGCCAGGTACCCATTAAGGTTGATTTAACCAATTACCGTCTTGATCGGGTCAATGCCCAGGAGTTGAAATCAGCCTTTTCTTCTTTGGGATTTCGCTCTCTTATGGCGGATCTGGAAAGGAAGAACGAACAGATGAATTTATTTTAAAGTTATCACGGTATGGTTAAGATTGCCCTAGTTCATGATTATTTAAAAGAGTTTGGTGGAGCGGAAAGGGTTTTGCGAGCTTTGGCCGATATTTTTCCTCAGGCGCCGATTTATACTGCCTTTATTGATCCAAATTCTGATGCTGCTCAGGCTTTTGTTGATCGAAAAGTCATTGAAAGCGCCTGGGGACCCCTGTTGAAGAAAAAGAATCTTTATAGCCCGCTGCGTTTTTTGATGCCTCAAATTTGGGGAAGTTTGGATTTATCGGATTATGATTTAGTGATTACTTCCTGTTCGGGTTATTTTGCTCGGGGTTTTCGGGTTGGGAGGAAAACTAAGGTGGTGGCCTATTGTCATACCCCGCCCAGGTTTTTATATGGCTATCAAACTAGTCGAGACTGGCAAAAATATTGGCCGGTTCGGCTCTACGCCTTGATTGTTAATCATTTTTTGCGCCAGTTTGATTATCGTTCAGCCCAACAGATTAATTATTGGCTGGTTAATTCAGGCAATGTTGCCAGACGAGTGGAAAAATTTTATCGGGTCCAGTCAAAGATTATTTATCCTCCGGTAGCGGTAGATCGCCTTATTAAGGCCAGCCAAAAAGCTAAAAAAGAGGCCTATTTTTTAATTGTTTCCCGCTTGGTTGGAGCCAAGGGTTTGGAAGAGGCAGTTGCGGCCGCCAAGAACTTAGGTTTTTGCCTAAAAATTATTGGCGGTACGGCAGGATATGAAACGCTTAAGAAGCGTTTAGAAAAAATTGGTCAGGGGAGGGTTGAATTTTTAGGTCGAGTTTCTGACGAGGAACTGGCTTCTTATTATGCTGAAAGCAGGGGCTTTTTGGCCTTAGCCCGGGATGAAGATTTTGGTATTACTGTGGTTGAGGCTCAAGCGGCCGGTACGCCGGTAATTGCCTTTAATGGCGGCGGTTTTAGAGAGTCGGTTAAGGATGGCAAAACGGGGATTTTGATCAACGATACCGATGTTGATACCATCAGCCAAGCAATAGAGCGTTTCAATAAAATAAACTGGGATAAAAAAATCCTTCAATCTTGGGCCAAAAATTTTAGCGAAGAAAGGTTCAAAAAAGAGATTGAAGAATTTATTTTAAAAATAAATTCTTCAAAGCTACCAATTTCCAATTGACCTAATTCCCAAACAATATAAAAAATTTCTAATTTCTAATTCTTAATTTCTATTCAATTCCTAATGATTTAATGACCAAAATTTTGGAATTCGGGCGCTCACATGGGAGTGCCCCTACTTTGGACTTTGAATTTTTAACTGTCAATTGATTTTCGACTTTTAACTTTTAATTATCAATTTTTAATTGTCATTGTGCCCGAATTACCGGAAGTAGAAACAGTTAGGCGAGAACTTGAAAAAAGAATTGTTGGCAAAAAGATTGCCAAGATCGAGGTCTTAGAAAAAAAACAATTTTTGGGTGATCCTAAAAAGGTCGTTGGCCGGGAGATTAAATCAATTTGGCGGCGGGCCAAAGTATTGGTTATTGATATTAACGGTCTGATCTTGCTGGTTCATCTTAAAATGACCGGCCAGATTATCTATTTATCGAACAAGAAGAGGTTGGTCAGTGTTGGTCATCCCTTGCCGTTTATTCTTAATCAATTGCCCAACAAAACAACCAGGCTGGTTATTAACCTTGATGATAGTTCAAGGCTATTTTTTAATGACTTGAGAAAGTTTGGCTGGTTCAAGCTTTTAACTAAAAAACAGGCGGAGGTAGAACTGGCAGACTTTGGTCCGGAGCCATTAGGAAAAGATTTTACTTTAAGGTATTTTATTAACAGTCTGGGTCGGACCAGGCGAGTTGTGAAAATGGCTCTTTTAGATCAAAGATTGGTGGCGGGGATTGGCAATATCTATGCTAGCGAGGTTTTATTTGCGGCAAGAGTTAGCCCCCGCCGCCAGGCCAACTCACTCTCAGACCAAGAGATTAGCAGGCTGTATCGGGCCATAAAAGAAATTTTATCCGAAGCCATTGATTATGGCGGCACTAGCGCCGCCGATCAGGCCTATGTTAGGCCTGACGCCTCCCCGGGCCGATATCAGAACAAGCTTGGGGTTTATCAAAGAGAGGGCAAGCCTTGTTATTCCTGTGGGGGGATAGTAAAAAAAATCAAACAAAATAATCGTAGTACCTTTTGGTGTCCCGGGTGCCAGAAATAGAATAATTAACAATTCAAAATTCAAAATTCAAAATTAAAAGTTAAAAATTGAAAATTGGGGTTTATTTAGATCAATTAGAACAATTAGGAATTAAACAGGGTGTTTTTAAAGGAATTATCTTTAACCGGTTTTCGCAATTATGAAGAAGAAAGAAGCTTTTCTTTTTCTGATGGTATTAATCTCATTTTGGGTCCCAATGCTTCTGGAAAAACCAACCTTTTAGAAGCCATAGTTTTGCTTTCTACTGGAAGAAGCTTTCGGGCTAGCAAGATTAGCCAGATGATTAATTACCAATCTCCTGTTGCTCATATTGGAGGGTTAATAGAGCAGGGTCAAGAACAACAAAAACTGGCATCAGCTTTATCAAGGGGAGAAATTAATGGTAAGAAAACGCCCCTAAGGCAGTTTTCTCTTGATGGCATAAAAAGAAGCCAGGCTAAATTTATTGGTTGTTTGCTGACGGTTCTTTTTGCTCCTCAAGATTTAGATATTGTTACTGATTCCCCCTCTTTTCGGCGGCGATTTTTGGATGATGTTTTAGACCAGGCCGATCAAGACTACTATCGGGCCAGACGGTCTTACCAGAAAGGTCTTCGCTCTCGAAATAAAGTTTTGGAACAGATCAGGAGCGGCCAGACCACCCCCAAAGCCCTGTTTTTTTGGGACCGGCTTTTGCTTGATAATGGCCAGGAAATTAGTCAAAAAAGAAGAAAACTAATAGAGTTTATTAATTGTCAGGAATCGGCGGCCGGATACGAGATTAGTTATCAGCCCAACATTATTTCGCCTCAAAAATTAGCTGATCAGCAGGCAGTTGAAGTTGCCGCCGGCCAAACTCTTTCCGGTCCTCACCGCGATGATTTTCTAGTTTTTGCCAATAATCAAGATTTAGCTATTTTTGGTTCTCGAGGGGAACAGCGCCTGAGTGTTTTATGGTTGAAATTAGCCCAGTTAAGGTTTTTGGAGCAAGCGGCTAACCGCCGGCCGGTTTTATTGTTGGATGATATTTTTTCTGAGCTTGATCGGGAGCATAAAAAACTGGTCGTAGCCAGCTTTATTGACCACCAAACTCTGGTAACTTCAGCCGAAAGGGTTTCTTTGGACTATCAGGCCAATATTATCCTGTTGGGAGAATAAGCCTTCTTGTTTAAGAAAAGTTGATTTTAGCTAATTTTAACTCAACTGATTGTTCGCGGTTATCCAGAAAGAAATTAACCAGAAAAGAATAATTTACCTTTATTTTAGTAAAGTAAAGTTCTAGTTTTGATTGGCAGGTAATTTTTTGGGCCAAGTCCAGATGACGGTTTAGATAGGCAGCCAGTTTTTGAGCGGCAATATCGCCTTGGGTAATAATTTTAGTTTTAGGAAGTAGAGTTTGGATTTGGTCGGCAATTAAGTTGTAATGAGTACATCCCAAAACCAGAACGTCAACTTTTTTTTCTGTTAAGAGAGCAAGGCAAGAAGAGAGAATCGTTTTCATCTTTTTGGAATAGGGTGGACCCTTTTCGATTTCTTCTACTAGGCCGGGACAGGCTTGTTGATGGTAATTAATTCTTTTTTTGGGGCTAATCTTTTCAAGATCGTGAGTGAAAATGTTTGAGACAATGGTATTGGTAGTGCCGATAATACCGATTTTCCTGGCCGGATTGGCAAGCAAAAATTCGCTGGTTGGCCTGATAATGCCCAAAACCTTAATTTGGTGGTCAAATTTTTCTTGGATTTGGGATAGCGAGGTGGCAGTGATGGTGTTGCAGGCAAAGATTATCAAACAACAGTTTTTTTCAATAAAGAAGGGAATAATTTTTTTCGCCCAGGTAGTGATTTTTTCAGGGTCTTTATCGCCATAGGGGACGTGAAGGCTATCACCCAAATAAAGATAGTCGTATTGAGGGAGAGACTTTTTCAAGGATTTCAAAATTGATAATCCTCCCAAGCCAGAATCAAAAACGCCAATTTTCATTATTTTTTAAATTTTTTTAGACTAAAAAAACACGGGCACCTCTTGCCCGTGTTGACCAATTATACCAAGGCAGAAGAAAATCGCCACTCTCAAAACCGCAAGCGGAATTGATATTATCAATGTCCAAAATCGGTTTTTTGTTTAAAACTAAAGTTTAGTTTTAAACTTTAAATATTGGCGGCGAAGACTGTCAAGGGCTTGGTAGAAGGGGTATAGGCTTGGTTTGATGATCAAGTCGTGGGCTCCCAGAAGCTTTATAGTTTCTGGATTATAGCCGGCTTTGAAACGATGAAAACCATACCAGGGATTGGTTTTTTCGGGGTTTGGTCCTGGCGTTCCCCAAAGATCAAATTGTTGACAGCCACTTTTTTGACCAAACAAAATTGCCTCCCACATTAATAAATTGGAAGCCATAACTTGGCGATGTTTTCGGGATGAGGCCCCATAGGGGTAGTAAAGGGTGTTCCCAAACTTGAAAAGAATCCAGGCGGCCAGAGTTTCTTTTTGGTATTCGGCTCGAAAAAGATGAGCAATACCGGCCCGGCTCATGGTTTGCCACATTTTTTCATGATAGTCTTGATTATGGGCGTAGAAACCCTGTCGGGCAGTGGTTTTTTTTGTCAATCGCCAGTAAATGTTAAAAGCGGCGGTAGAATTGTCTTTGATAACCCTTACTCCCTTTCTTTTGGCCAAGCGAATATTGTAGCGGGTTTTAGAGGCAAAGCTGGCCAGAAGTTGATCGGGACTTTGATTAAGGTTAATTACCATAGTGTATTGGGAAAAATTTTCTCTTCCTCGGTGTAGGCCAAGAGCTGATAGTTCTTTCTCTTTTTTGGGATTAGCCAGAATATGAGGCTCAATTTTAATAAATAAGGCTTGTCTTTTTTGGCCAAGGAGGGTGAGATGATCGATTAGTTGTCGGTTGATAAAATTAATTTTTGGGCAGTGACCAATAGTAAAAGGAAACAGTGGTAATTGATAAAAAAAAATTTGACCCGCTTCTTGATTGATAATAAAACGGTCAACCTGGGCGGTCATTTTTTTTCTAAACTCCCCCCAGGCCCAGGACTGAATCGGATGATTAACCAGCGGGTCGTATTCTTGCTGTCGAGGATTAGAATTTAATTGAGGGCTCATTAATTGTTATAATAACTTACTGATGAAAGAAACTCAAAAAAAGAGTAATTGTTATATTGTTCTTTTGGGCCTATTTTTGAAAGAAATACTTATTAGTAACTTAGCAATATAGCAATTAATTTTATTTTTTTTAGATGATTAGGGTTCATGTCTTTATTTCTGGTCGAGTACAAAAGGTTGGTTTTCGTTTTTTTGCTCAACAAAAGGCCCAGCGGTTGGGCTTGATTGGCTGGGTTAGAAACCGTCTTGATGGTCGAGTCGAAACTGAAGTTTTCGGCGAGGAAGAAAAAATTGCCAAGCTGCTCGTCTGGTTTCACCAAGGTTCACCGCTGGCCAGAGTTGATGATGTTGAGGTGGTTGATCGGTCTAAAATAAAAAAGGTTTCTTTAACCGATTTTCAAATTAAAGCCACGAAATAGTTTGTTGATCGATTAAATTTTCAGGAATATCAGCCAAAAACCTTGATGATCCATTGGTTTGATTTTGGCCAAAAATTAATCGGGAAGAAGCATAGGTTAAAAACAGTTTATTTTTGGCTCGGGTAATACCCACGTAGGCCAGTCTTCTTTCTTCTTCTAAGGATTCTTTATCAAACAGGGATCTTGAGTGGGGCAGTAAACCCTCTTCAAATCCGGCCAAGAAAACCACCCCAAACTCTGTTCCTTTGGCGGCGTGAAGAGTCATTAGGGTAATTTTTTCCTTTTTTTGCCCCTCTTTGGTTATTTTTCCTTGAGGAAAATATTCTTGCTCCATTAGGGCGATATTTTCTAAAAATTGATTTAAGTCGGGAAGCTCCAGGGCGACACTTTTAAGTTCTCTGATGTTTTCTAGTCGGCTCATGTCTTCTTCGTTTTCTACCCGAAAACGAGACAGATAACCGGTTTTGTTTAAAACAAGATTAATAACCTCAAGGGTTTTTAAGGATTGATTTTTTTTATTTTTGGTTAAAGTCTTTACGGTGGCTAGGATTTTTTTGCCAATTTTCCTCACCCGCTCTGTTGAGGCCAGATCTTTGGGGTTGGCAATAATTTTTAAAAACGCCAAGATATCTTTAATTTCTTTTCGCTCATAAAAACGAAAACCGCCAACTAACTGGTACGGTATATTATAGTGAAGCAGGGCTTCTTCTAAGATTCTTGACTGAGCATTGGTTCGATAGAGAATAGCGAAATCGTTTAGTGGTCGGCCCTGATTTTTACTGGTAATAATATGTTTGATAATGAATTGGGCCTCATCTTGGGCGCTTTCAGCTTGATAGGTGGTAATTTTTTCGCCCCGGCTATTCTTTGTCCAGAGGTTAAGAATTGGGTGAGATCGGTTTTGGCTGATAACATGATAGGCGGTATCGAGGATATTTTGACTAGAGCGATAATTTTGTTCCAAATTAATTACCCCAATTTCAGGAAAATCTTTCTGAATTCGGCTAATGTTGCGATAATCGGCTCCTCGCCAACTATAAATTGACTGGGAGGCATCGGCAACAACACAGAGATTGTGATGTTTTTGCGCTAAGCCTTTGGTTAGTTGGTATTGGGCTCGATTGGTGTCTTGATATTCATCAACAAAAAGATAGCGATAGTGTTCCTGATATTTTTCTAGAATTTTTGGCATTTGGTCAAAGAGGTTGACCGTCTTTACCAAAAGATCATCGAAATCAAGAGCGCCCGACAAACGAAGTTCTTTTTGGTAGGCAAGGTAAATTTCGGCGACCAATTCCTGAAAAGAACCTTGGGCAAAGCGAGCATAGTCTAGCGGGCCGATAAGTTCGTTTTTGGCTCCAGAAATATTGTTGATAATAGTGGTGGGAGAGTGTTTTTGACTGCTTTTTCTTGATATGATTTTTTTAATGATTGATAGTTGGTCGGTTCTGTCCCAAATAAGATAATTTGAGGGGATCCCGATCGCCTGGCCCTCAAGGCGCAAAAGGCGAGCACAGAAGGCGTGGAAAGTTCCGGTCCAGGGAAGGCCGGGATAAAAGGAGAGCAGTTCTTCTAGTCGGCTCTTCATTTCTTGAGCGGCCTTATTGGTGAAGGTAATACAAAGGATTTCTTCGGGTTTGGCTAAATTTTCTTTGATTAAGTAGGCGGTTCGGTAGGTGATGACTCTAGTTTTTCCCGAACCGGCTCCAGCCAGAATTAACAATGGACCATGGTTGAAGCAAACGGCCTTCTTTTGTTGGGGATTTAGAGAATCAAGCAAAGACACGGGTATAAATTTCTAATTTTTAATTCTTATAAATATCGGTCCAATAAGACCAATCAGACTAATATTTTTTATAAATTGTGATTTAAGATTTGTTTAGAAATCGGAACTTATTTTGAACACTATTTTCCTACTTCAAAGACGACTGTTTCTCCGGCCTTAAAAATTGGTCTTCCCAAAAGACTAAGTCTTTCGGGGTTGGCGTTAGGATATTTTTCTTTCTCTAATTTACCAAAGAAAATATAGTCAACAGAATATTGGTCTAAAACCTCTCGGGCCAAGTTAAGATCGGTATCTTGATAAACCGTTTGGACTTGGTTGGCTCTTTTGGCCGGCAGATCATAACCGTTTCGCCAAAGCCATTCGTGAACGAGCCAGCCCTGAATGGTTGGGCGGCCAGTAAAGGCCGAAACTCGGCCATAATCAGTATAACTGTCGCCAGCCGCTTCTAAAACAATGGCTTCTTTGGGCAAGCTTTGATCGACGAAGATAATGGCTTGATAATCTTCCGGATAGCGCTGGGCCCAAAAATCCAACCCCGATAAGCCCTGAAAATTTTTGGGATGAACCGAACCGTAAAAACCGGAAACAGAAAAGGCCGGATAAACCAGTATCCCCAAGACCAAAAAAAAGCAGACAATCAGAAAGGCAAACCGACCGATTTTAGTTAATCTTTGACCAACACGAACAATAATGTAACCTGAGGCAATAGTGAGAATCAAATAGGCCTGGAAGGTGAATTTAAACATCGTATTGGCCCGATAGAAGTCAGCCCCATAAATATCCTTGATGTAAATTATTTCCGGCAGGGCGATTAGAATAACGGCAGTTAAAATTAACCCTAAAACAAAAAGATCACCTGGTTTTTTATTGGGGAAAATTCTTAAAAAAATAAAAAAACTGATTACCCAAAAACCAAAAGCTCCCCACAGGACAACGAGCTGGAAGATCGGTGTTTGACTAATGACCAGGTCGATACCACCAAACATAGAGTTAAAGTTAAGATTAAATGGCAAGGAGGTCAAAAAAAACAGACCAATGATGATTAGTAAGGGTAATATGATTGACAGGATAGCAAGAAGAGTTTTTTTACCTTGCCAGTTTTTTTGATTGGCCAGTTGTTTGATTAGCAGAACTAGCCCCAGGAACAATAGATAAATTGGTAAATCCCAGGCGTTAGTCATATAGATCAATCCTAAAAAAAATCCCAAAAAAATTGTTTTTAACCACGAAATTTTTTTCCTTTGAAAAAGCGACCAGGCAGTGCCGATAAATAAAATTACCAGCGGCAATCCGGAAACATGACCGTGTAAGTCAGCCACGATAAAAGAATAGGCGGGAAATTCATGAATGGTTTTATCACTGGTCGGCGGGTCGTAACCAATATAGCGAGTGGCGTTGGGATACCAATAATTTTGCCCACCGTCTTTTAGGAGATGATATGGAGTATGAAGGTTGCTTCCCAGACCAATGATTAAGGCTCCAATTAGGGCACCGGCGATAATTGCCTTGCTGTTTTTGCTTGTTTTTAAAAGCAGATTAGCCGTTAAAGAGAAAACTCCGGTTGTTGTTAGAGCAAAGAGAGTGGCAATCATTAGATTGTAGGTAATAAAGGGCGATAAGCCGGATAGTTTAGTCAAGAAGGCGGCTGTAAAATGACCATAGTAATAGTAGTTGATTGTTTGGCCGGCAAACCACATATCGGCCGGGGGCAAGAAGCGGCTATTGACTAGGCTTTTCATAAAACCAAAATCCATAAATTTTTCCAGGCCGGCAATATCGGGTTTTAGACCGCGGATATAAGAACCCAAAAGTAAAGCGATTAAGAAAAGCGCTTCTTCAAGAAGAATTACTTTGACTAATCTTTTCTTTAAAAGGGGGTTTCTTTTAGCCAAAAAAACATTAACCAGAATTGCCAAAATTAAAAGAAATAAAGCCCCTGCTTGAGTAAAAGGAAGAAGCCTAAGGTGGGCAAGCAAAAATATTGGCCAAGAAAGCAAGGCCAAAGCGATGGTTTTGGACAATAGATAACCTTGATCAAAAAATTTTTTAAATAATTTTTGACTAAGAGGAAAAAAGATTAACCCCAGAGAAAACAATAAAAACCACCAGTAGGAAACTATGAGAAAATGATTAATCATGAGCTTTATTTTAGTGGATTAGGCTGGCAAGATAAAGAGGAACCTTTTTCACAGTTTCGGTTCCGGATCTTTGTTGAGTCAGAAAAACCTTATGGTTGTTCTTTTGATGGAGCCAGTTATTTAATAGACTCCTGGAAAGCTAAAAAAAGTGAAAGTGATAACAGCCTGCGACCCCGAAACTTGTTATAATTATTGAAAGTGTTTTGGAGTTAATGAAAAAGAGAAGAATAAAAATTGGCTTTGATTTGGATGGGGTGATTATTGATCGCCCGCCTTTGGTACCAAAGACTTGGTTAGAAAGATTGTTTCGGGGGACAAAAGATTGTGGCCTTGTCTACAATTTTCCTACCAATAGAGGCCACCAGTGGTTGAGGAAATTGTCGCATCACTCTTTCTTTCGTCCGCCGATAAGAAAAAACTTGACTTTCTTGAAAAAAATTAGCCAAGATCCCAACTTTGAAGTTTATTTAATTTCTGGCCGTTATAGTTTTTTAGAAAAAGAAACCGCCAAGTGGCTGGCTAAAAAGGGGCTGGGGGGAAATCTTTCTGGGGTTTTCATTAATGAGGCCGATTTGCTTCCTCATATTTTCAAGAAAAAAATAATTAAGAAGCTTGGGTTAGACTTTTACTTTGAAGATGATAACCAAATTGTTTCCTTTTTAAGAAAAGAAATTCCCCAAACTAAAATCTATCGGGTGGACAGTAAAAATTTTGATTTCTTCAAGTTGATTGGCCAATAGATTTTTGAGTTTTGCCAAGCGATTCTTGCTGGTATTCTTGGAATAATTTTCCCCAATCGGATGCCAAAAAGGCTTTCAACCTTTTTCTGCCTATTGTCTGATACCAATAGAAGTCATAATAGAGACGTGAGGCCAGATAAGACCAGGGGGCAACAATAGTTTGTAATAATAATTTTTCTAGCCACCAAGGGCAATGGTGGTAAATAAATTTTTGTCCGCAAGAAGCGGCGTTATCGGCTCCTTTGAGCCGAAAATTGGGTAGTTGATTGATTTGACCAAAAAAGCGGAAGCGAATGTTTTTGGACCGGTTTTCACCAAGATTTAATTTTTCGCCTAAACAAAGATAGTTAATCTTGCTATTGTTTAGGCCAATAATTTTGGCCGCTGTTGAGTCGAGAGCCACCTGGTCGGTGCTAGCCAAAATAAGATCGGCTTTTTTTAGTTTCATGGCTCGAGGGCCGGAGCCGTAACCAATGGTTGTTCCGTCCATGAAGGCAACTGTTTGGGGGTGAATCTCTTTTTGGATAGTTAATAAATCGATAATGGCCTGGTGAATAAAACGGTGGGCGTGGTGGCGATTGGTGTCGAGCATACCAAAATAATTTTTAATGGCTCCGGTATTTTGGGTAAAAACATGGGTCTTTAGTGTGCAGAGACTAATAAGGGGTTTGTTAAAAACAATTTTTGGTAGACTAATACCAGCAGGGAAGATTTTATCAAGGATTAACATTTTACCTTTGGGTTGGTAAAGACGATATGGCTCATCGTCTAAAAAGTGAATTTGAACCCCATATTTTTGGCACACCTTGTTCCAAGCATGATTAACGGCGCCCCTTTTAACGTTGGTGACGACAGTTTTATTTTCTACTGGAATGATCTGTTTTGGGGAAAACCCCAGTGATAAAAGACCCTTAATTATTCCCTCTAATTGCCAAGGGGGCGAGGAGCAGGCCGGATAAAACTTAGTCCAGGATAAATTTAGCTTGATAATAATTGCCTCCCCCGAGGGAAGTTGTTTTCGGAATTGGCGCAACAGATTTTGATAATCGTCAACAACAGTTTTAGGAGCGGCTTTTTTGATAAAAACAGTTGCCATAGCTGGAATTTTATTATAGCAGGCTTTTTTTGAAGATTGTTATTGGGGGGTGATCATAAACAATAAAAGATTCATCGGCGCCAAAATCATTGATGAGGATAGTTTTGGAGCCAATTTTGATTTCTGGCTGGGGATAAAACTCGGCCACTTTCTGAAAGGGTAATTGGTCGGAGAATAATTTCTGGTAATGTTGAGCCGTTTCGGAATAACAGCGGTTGGCTGGCAGGCGAGCACAATCAGTTAGCCTTGATAAGGGTTGGTAGAGACGATGACTGGCAATAATAAGATAATCGGCCCTTTCTAGCTGTTGGTCGATTTTTTCCCACTTGGCAAAACTTTCCGGCTGGTAAAGTTCCAAAACTTGGAATTGATAATTTTCCTGGCCGAAAAGAGGCAGGTGATCATCCCAGTGTTCAATGGCAATGGTTGAGCCGGCAGGAATAGATTGATTAATCCAAGAAGAAGCTTCAATTCGAGAATGGGGTTTGGCATAAATTGATAAAAAAGCCAAAAGCCAAATCATTGACGGTAAGCTAACCAGCCAGCGAGTCCAGGGTTTTTGTTTTGAGAAAAAAAGGCCAGTTAAAAGTGCCATCAACGGATAAAGGGGTAATAAGTAGCGCATAAATTTAACG
Organism: Candidatus Shapirobacteria bacterium; assembly: GCA_028695445.1. Classification (GTDB taxonomy): domain Bacteria; phylum Patescibacteriota; class Microgenomatia; order 0-14-0-10-38-17; family 0-14-0-10-38-17; genus JAQVFF01. The sequence goes on along the minus strand of JAQVIV010000001.1, from coordinate 8,236 downwards.
CTGAAACGACCGACAATTAGAAAATAAATTAAACTAATTCCCAGAAGAAGAGCAATTTTTTTGTTTTGATTCGCTTGGGTTTTTCTTTTTCTTAGCATTCTGTCGGCCAGCAGTAACCAAGAAAAGCATGCGGCTCCGGCTAAAAATGGCCCCGCCCCCCAAAGGAAATAATTTTTTAATTGGTACCAATAGGGGGGAGTATTAACATATTGCAGGGTATAGGGAAAAACAAAAGGGTCTTTGGTCATTACCTGCTGTTCTTTTACTTGTTTTATAAAAGTATCGGCGTCAATTAGGGCATAGGGAGACAAGAAAACAAAGACTAGGACAGCTGTTCCGCCAAAGGCAAAGAGGCTAATAATAATTTTTCTCCAAGCTATTTTGCCAATTGGCTGGTAAGCCAATAAGCTGGCCCCTAAAGCCACCAAGCCAAAAGGGAGAGCGGCAATTTTACTGGCCAGAGCCATACCAAAAAAAACTCCCGACCAAATTAGGAATTTTTTCTTGGGTTGATCAATAAAACGGCAAGAAAAAAAGATGGCACCAATAATAAAGAATGTTAGTGGTGTGTCGACGGTGTAGAAGTGAGCCAATTGAACCGGTAGGATGGTTAGGGTGTAAAAGAAACCAGACCATAGAGCCGCTTTTTTATTAGCCATCTGAGCACCAAGCTTCATTAGGAAAATAATTATTCCTAATTCAAAAGTGACGGATAAGATTCGGCCAACCAGATAGCTTTTGGAATAAGTGGCTAAATTGGGATTGAAGAGTCCGGCCAAAGAAAAGGCTCCTCTCAATAAATAAATCGGCCAGGAACCATAGGCAAAAAATTTTGGGTTTAAAGGACTTTGTTTTTGAAAAAATTCTGCTAAGTCTTTAGGCCAATCGAGCCGATGGGCAACAAAAAAAATCATTCTTTCGTCAGGGTGAAGATAATAGCCTTGGTCCCAGTTAATACCGAATAAACGAATTGCGACAGCCCCGAAGATTATTATTAAAAAAAGAGGTGAATAACGGCCCGGTTTCTTTTTTATTTTCATTGAGAAAGAATATTCTGATAGTCTTTAGTAGAAAAAGGAATAGTTTTTTGGTATAGCCTGATTGTTGGGTGGTCAAAAACAGTCCAGGTTTCTTCAGCCTCAAGTTCGCTTTTTCGGTAATAATAATTAGCCCAATAATAACGACTATTAGGGGAAAAGATTTTTATTAGAGAAAAGCCCAATTGATCAGAAAAAAGTTTTTGGTAATAATTGGCAGTAGCGGGAAAGGAACTTGAGGGGTGATTAGCAAAAACTCTTCGGCTGGGGACTATAATATAGTCGACCATTTTAAGATGTTGACAGAGAAGATCCAGGTTTCCCTCTTCTTCCAGTTGATAAAAGTCAAAATTAATTATTTGGCGATCGGCGTCGATAGGTAAATTGACCACATTACCCGATTCAGAAAGGATAATAGAGGCTTGGGGAAGATTTTCTTTGGCCCAGGAAGAAAATTGGTAGCGGGTATCGGATTGATTATAAACCAGATCAAAGAAAAAAACCCCCGGAAGGCAGGAAATTATTACTACAATATATTGTAGTGGTTTGGAAATTTTACTGGTCGCCTGAGCAAATAATAATGAAAAGATTGGCGTAATCGGCACCAAGAAACGAGTCCACTTGGCAAATAGCTGTCCCTGATAAAGAAAAAAGATCAAGCTGGGAAAAAGAACAACTAACCAAAGAGATCGGCCCTTTTTTTCTTGGATAAAACCAATTATTCCCCGAATAGAAACAATAAAAGCCGGCCAGCCAAGCAAAAAGGGGAGAATTTTTTTGATATGAAACCAAAAAGGAGCGGTGGTTAAGAATTGTCGGGTGTAGAAAGGAATGATTTTACCTTTGGCGACAGCAATTTCATATTTTAGGGTTGACAGGCTTTGGGAGAAATTAATAATCAGGAAAGGGGAGAAAACAAGAGTTATCGTAAGGGCCAATAGACTCAGAAGAACAAGTCCAACGATTCGATTCTTAATTAATCCCCCCTCTTTTTTTAAATTAAGTGAAACGGCGGCTAGGGGCAAAAGAAAAAAAAGACCAGCCGATATTTTAGTGGCTAGGGCCAGACCCAAAAACAAGCCGCTGGCAATAAAATTAATTAATTTTATTTCTTGGTAGATTTTTAGGGAACAATAAGCGATGGCCAAATAAAAAAAGGTCAGAAGCGATTCGGTGGTGCCAAAATGGCCGGCCTGGATTAGCCCTGGTAAAAAAGCAGTTATGGCCGCGGCTATTATTCCCCCCTGAATATTAACAAGCTTTCTACCCAGCAAATAAACCAGAAGGACACTAATTGTTCCCGCGCTTGCCGACCAAAAACGAAGAAAAAATATTGCCTTTGAGAAGTCGAGTTGGTTTGAGTGGCGGACAAGGGAAAATAAACTGCCACTTCGGGCAGAGAAAAGAGCCAGAAAAAGTGGTAGTTGGCCGTAAGCGTAAAAATCAGGCCGACCCGTTTTATCTAGGGCGAGAACAGCCTGGGCCATATTATTTTCATCGGGATGAAAATAATGCCCTTCTCCCCAGCCTAGACCGCTAAATCGAAGCAGCCCGGCCAGAATAAGGATTGTTCCCAGCAAAAGAGCTTTGGTCTTCTTTTTAGAAGACATAAATCACCGCAAAAATAGCCGCTCCCCAACCCAAAACAGATAAAACCAAATAGGGGTCTTTGATAGTTTTTTCTGGCGCCTCACCCTCTTGGGCCAGAAAAACAAGTTGAGCATAGCGCATTAGACCGGTAATCACGAAAGGTACAGAAATCATTAGCCATTTCCTATCAATAGTTTTAGGATAATTGGCGAGTAGAAAACTTAAAATTTTACCGCCAAAATCGGGAGGAGAAGCGGTAAAAGTGAAAAGAGCATAGGAGATTAAAGTGGCGGTGCCGAAAATAGAAAGGTAAGAATTTAACAGTTCTTGGCGATATTGTTTTAGGGCAGGCCTTGTTTCTTGACCCTCTTTGATCAGCTCAGACCTTCTTTTGCCGCTGGCAATAAAAAGAGATAAAAAAATGACCGAAAAAACCAACCAAATGGGGATGTGGAACCCTGTTAGGGCTTCACCGGCAAAGGTTCTTAAAAGAAAAGAGGTGGCAATAGCCAGGATGTCTAAAGGGGGATGTTTTTTTAAGAAAAAAGAATAGGCCAGTTGAAGCAGGGCAAAGATCAGGCAGATAAGAAAAAAGCTTTGATTAATTAAGAAAGCCGCCGCCAAACTGAAAATAAATAAACTAATTGATATTTGAAAGGCGCTATCGATCGGCAGTTGTCCCGAAGCAATGGGCCGCTTTTTTTTAGCCGGATGCAGGCGATCGTGGGAAACGTCGGCGATGTCATTTAAAAGATATGAAGCTGAAGAAAGCAAGCAGAGAATGACAAAGCCAATGGTGCTGATAAAAAAATAATTTTCATCGAAGAGATGGCCGGTAAAGAGAATAGCTGAATAAATAGCGAGGTTTTTTATCCATTGATAGGGTCTTAGAGCGATAAGAAGAACCTTGATTTTAAACATTTAATCCTATTCTAAACTAACTATTCATCAAGAGCAACCGAAGCCAGGAATTTATCGGCCAGCAAGATGGAGTAGTTGACGCCCCGATCCCAAGGGAAAATTTTTTCCATGTTGATCAGGTAAACATGATCGTTTACGGTTTGGAAGGAGGTTGTTTTAAGATGGGCTTTCGGTTCCGGGACCGACTGGGCCCAGTAATATTTATTTAGAAAAGCTTGGTATTGATCAGGTTGAAAATGGGGATTAATTTTTTTAATAAATGGTCTAAATTTAGCCAAGACTTCTTGGGCTGATTTACTCAAGATCGGATCATTTTGACGATAATAACCGCTAATGTAAGTAAGGTGTTGGCCGCCGTATCTTTGCGGATCAACGAGACCGGTCTGGTTAATTATGGCCACAAAAGGAAAGCTTGAATCGAGAATATTTAGCCAATAGACATTTTTAGGAATAATTGATTTGGGGCCAGATAAAATTAGATTTAAGCTGGCCAAATAATGGGGGGAGGCTTCTCCTTGGTTTTGATAGATTCGGTTCATAATTACTTCTGGGGTGGTAAAGATTACTTTATCAAAGTTGGCTAATTGGTTTTTTTGCCTGATAGCCTGATTGGTTTTAATTTGACCTTTCTGGCTAATAATTTTTTGGCTTAGTTTTTGGGTTAATCGGCTAAAGCTTTCTTCTGGGTAGCCCAGCCTGGTTGATCTGGTTTTAATTCTGGCCCAAAGCCAAACGGCAGAAACCTGGTCTTGGTAAGAGCCAAATTTGCCTTTTATTAGCGGTTGCCAAATGGCTTGATAGGCAGAGTGTCCCATTATTTTGGGAAAAAAATTGTTGGCGCTTTGGTTTTCTGGTATTAGCCGGTACGAAGGCAAAGCCTTTAGGAAAAGGGTCGCCAAACCGAAGCGGATTTTAGTTAATGGTTTCATGTCGGGAAAGGTGAGAATATCAAGAGGAGAAGAAAAAGAGCTAACCTTATTGCTTTGCCAAACAGCCGTAATTGGTTTGGTGAAAAAATATGGCAGAGATAATTCATTAAGAAGGTTAATTAAGGCCTTATCAGAGGTAAAAAAATGATGATAAAAATTTTCAATTGGCCAGCCCGGGCCGGTTTTTATGGTTGAAATTAAGCCGCCAAGATTAGCTTCCTTTTCAAAAATAGTTACCTGGTACTTTGGGCTTAACCGGTAACCAAGGTATAGGCCGGTGATGCCGCCGCCGACAATAGCGATTTTTTTGTTAGCCATTAATTAAACAGGACTAAAAGATGAAGAAAAAACTCAAGGCAGCCAAGGCGATTCCGCCCAAAATCACTCCCAGGGTGGGCAGAATACTACCGGCCTCGGGCAGGGCGGTTGGCGGCGGACTGGTGGGACTGGCTTGAGCCGCGGTGGTTGGCTGAGGAGTGGTTTGGGTTTGGGTTGGAGTGGAGGTAGGGGTAGCTTCTGGTTGAGGGGTGGGGGTTGAGGTTGGTGTCAATGTTGGAGTGGAAGTCGGGGTTGGAGTATGAGTAGGGGTTGGAGTCGGATCAGTGGTTGGTTGTTCTCTGTTTAACAGCAAAACCTGGCAATCTAAAATTTTTTTATCTGAATTGTCAAGAACTTCAGCTTGAACCGTAATCGGACTGTCCCCTTCCTTAATACCAACCTGGAAAGCGTTGCTGGTGTATTCCATATTAAAAGTAATTGTGCCATCTTCAGGGTTAAAATCTCTTATTAGAAACTTTTCGCCTCTAGTACCATCGGAGTCAACAAATTCTAAATCATTAGTAGGTATAAAATACCTGATTTTGTAATCAGGATATTCTTCGAATGGTTTTCTAGTAATAACCAGTCTTTCATCCTTTTGCCAAATATAATCAGGGTTGATAAGATTTCTAAGATAGTAAAAACCGACAGTGTTGTCATCTTCAATTTCATAGCCAACGACCTGGCAGTCGAGTGGTATTTTTGGTGGCACAATCGTAAACTCTAAAGTACAAGATTCGCTAACTGCCTCCGGCTCGGTGGGAGCCAAACTTTCTTCTCGGGTTTGATAGATTTTAAAGGCTAGAAAAACCGTTAATCCCAACAGGGCAAAACTTGAAGCAATAATGGCAATTGTTTTGGGAATTTTTTTAGTCATTTTAGTTTAAAACCAACCTCCAATTCCACTTGGGCCGTCAAGGTAAACCTCGGCCTCGATTTTAAAAGTTAACGCTCCTTCGGGAATGGTGTAAGGCTTAATAAATTCGGCCAGGTGGAGAGGATAGTCGTGGTTAATCTTTTCCGTTGTTTCGTCTTGTTCCAGCCAATAATTACGATTAACCCGAACTTTGGCTTTACTAACTGGATAGTTGGGATAACCGTTATTGGCGACAACGCCAATGTAAATTAGATTACCGGCTTCAAGTTTTTCTAGTTGGTCTTGGGCAAGGAGATTTTTGTCTTGATCGTAGATTTTAATGGTATGGCAATTACAGGTATATTGGGGTTGGGTAGGGGTGGGTTCAGTTTCTGTTGGGGTGGGACTTGGTGGAGAACTGCCAACATTAAAATTGGTGGTTGCCTGACACCAGTCACCAATAGCCCGATCGGGGCATTCACCCTGGCCGGAATCTTCGGTGTTACCGCGAAAAGTGACACTGTATTGGCCGGGATCATCGCCGGCAACACCCTCCCAAGACCAATTATATTGGCCGCTGACTCGCCAATTGCCTGGTGGGGTAGCAAGACCGGTGTAATGAGAGATTTCAGTACAGGCTAAGGCTTCAGGACTGGAAGCCTTAATGATGATGGGATCAGCCGGGTTGGGATTATTAGGTTCCACGCTTAGAGTAATGTCCGGGCAACAAGGTTCAGGGTTAGCCTTGATCGTGAAGGCTATTCCCCCTTCCCAAACCCGATTATCAACGGTATTAAAGCAATCGGGGATAGAATTGGGGTCAACGCCAATGTGCTGGTAGTGGTCTTTGTCTTTTTGGACATCTAGTTGGCCGATTTTTTGGCAAGCAACCCAAGTTTTTGGCAGCCAAGAGGCGGTGTCATTATTAGGGAGGATTACTTGTGTGCCGGCCCGAACAATATAGGGGTTGGCGCTAACATAATCATCGCATCGGTAGCCAGGTTGAGGGTTTTGGCCCTGATAGGGGCAAAGATTAGTTTGGATTTTGACTTGGATATCTTGATCGGTTTCGTTTTTAACCAGCATCCGGTCATAGCGGTATTTGTCGTTGGTAATGTTGCCGTTATTATCAACAGGCATGCAGATTAATTTTCCCGAACTCACTGCCCCTTTTCTAATATCCTGCCTTTCTTGAAGAAGAAAAAAAGCTCCCGCCACCGCGGCTAAAGCAAGAAGAACAATGATAGCAATTATTAGCCAGTTTTTAGGTTTTTTGGATTTGAGATTAGTTGAAAAGCTGTTATTTTTTGTTTGGTTAACATTGGCAGTTTTGGTGTTAACTTTGATGGGTTGAAGAAGATTTGATTTTTTTGGTGGCGGTGGCGGTGGGCCTTGAGGTTTTCGGGGTGGCATCATGGTAATTTTTTTTGGTAGCTATTAATGGCAAAGTAAACTAAACCTAAACCCAAGATAGCAAGAATGACCAGGGGAGTCAAGTTGCCAGAAACAATTTCTTCTGGACCGGTGGCCTTGGGGGTAATGGTGGTGGCAGTTATTGTTGGCTGTTTGGTCGGTGTGGTGGTTGTTGGTGTTTCTTGAGTAACAGCGGGGGTTATTATGGGGGTGGAGGTTGGGGTGGGTTGATTTTGGGCTGGCTGTGTTGGCAGGGGGGTAATGGGGGTTGGCGAGGGAGAGGCGCTGGCGGCTTGAACTAAAAAACTTCTGGTAACGGTGTGGAGAAGGTTGTTTTCGTCGTAGTACTCTATGGTAATGTTGTGTTGGCCGGGAGTCAGGTTTTCTGGAGGAGTCCATTGCCAGGAACCAAAAGAGGAAACCAATAATTCTTCTTCAAATTTTTTTGGTGATTCAAGAGTAATTTTAATTTTTTGATTAGCTGGTCCCTGGCCAGAAAATTCTGGTTTAGTAATAAAGATTGTTTCTCCTTCTTGGGGATTGCTGATATCAATCATTGGCTTTTCTTGGCTAATATTGATTTTGGTTGGGGAAAGTGAATCAAAATTATTACCAACTGAAATTTCATTGACGGTTTCCGGGTTGGACCAATCAAAATCTTGAGGTTCTTGTTTGGGAGCAGGAGAGTTTTGGGAAAAATCATATGTTTTACCAATCATAATCGGTGGAACGGGGTGGTCATTACCGGTATTGGTGATAACCGTGGCGGTTTCTCCAGGTTCAAATTCGGCCAGAATTTCAACGATTTGCCGATCTTGATCATAGTTAACCAATCCTGATAAGTCTTTTTGGTAGGCGATACTTAAGGGAATTGACCAAAAACCATTTTTATCAGTTAGACTGGCTAAGTTGCTGGCGCCGGCCAGCGAGAGAGTAATTAAGGTTTCTGGTAGGGGTTGGCCCTGCCGGTTAAGAACAACGCCAAAGGCCAAGTCGGCAGTTCGATTGGCTGGCGGCAAGGCTCGGGCAGTAGTAAAAGAAAAAGTGGTTTCCTGATATTGTTGTCCTTGACTGAGGATGGTGAAATGATAATTTTTTTCTGATTCTAACTGATCAATGTCAACAAAATGGGTTAGGTAATGACCGGTTTGGCCAGAATTTTTGTCACGACG
>JAQVIV010000006.1 GCA_028695445.1 Candidatus Shapirobacteria bacterium | reverse complement strand
CCGACATTGCCGCCAAAAAAGCCGGAGCTATCAACGGTAAGGTTGCCGGCGATATCAGTATTGCCAGCATGATCAACACTGAATTTGGTAGTTAAAGGGGATCCGGAAGCCAACTTTAACAAGTAGTAACCACTACTACTAGTTCCTGCTTCGGCGTAAATTAACGAACCGGTAGTAATATTGCTGTTTTGGACAGTAAAAGAATTGTCAGAAGTGGTACCGGAATAGATAATTACCTGGCCTTCGGTATCGGTATCAGGTTGAATTAGGATATCGCCGCCGCCAATTCCACCAGTGGTTTGAATGGTAATTGCCTCTCCCTTTAGGCCAAAAGAACCGGAAAGCGCCTCAATGGTTGGTGAAGGAGAGGCTAAAACCAAGTCCCCATCGGCGTTAATAACAGGAATGGTTTCGGCAGTAGCCGAAGAAGAAGCAGAATAGCCTTGCAAGAAGCGGGAATTGTAAGCGTAGCCGACAGTGGCAATTTGTTGGCGAGGCTCCATTTCGTCATCGCCGGAAATGGTGATACCAAGCCAGAGATTAACGTTATCAGCAAAAATAGAAGGATCAATGGGATTGGAACTACCCAGCATGGTGTTAAAAATACCGTCGGGGTTGGTGGTAATATCTTTAGTTTCACTCCAGAGGGATGAGCCGCCCTCGTCAACATCGTAAATTTTAAAGGAAGCAGAAACAGTGGCATGGATAGGTGTGCCAACGGAATTAGTTAGTCGGCCTTGAAAAGAAATCAGATTAGGCGGTAGGGTCGGCAGGGCGGCCAATGACGGTTCTTTGGGTGGACGGGCGATAAATTGGGTGTAGATACCCCAGCCCAACGATCCAATTAAAAGCGCGATAATAAAAAAGCTGAAATATTTGAAAAGGGGAGAGGTTTTTTTGTCAATTTTATAGGTTTCTTCAGGAGAGGAGATTTTTTGGTTTTTTTTTGGTTCTGGAGAAACAGCTTTTAAGGCTTCTTCTTGACGGCCATATTCTTTTTTAACCCAATCGGCAAACTTGGCCAGTGAAGCTTTTTTTCTTTTTATGGTAGCCCGGGAAGAACCTTGATTTTTTAGCAGGTTGAGGTATTGGTTGATTTTTTGGCTAGTAACCAAAAAATGGTTTTCTTGATGAGCAGGCTGGTGATCGGCCATTTGAATTAATTCAAATTATTTGATTGTTTTGGGCTTTTTGCTAAAATTAAAATTAGGGTCGGGGCGAATTGGTTTTTGCTAAAGACTGTTTCCCCCAGTTTTAGTCTAAGACCTTAAAGTTTCAAACCGACCCTATTTTTTTTGGACTCTTTTCATCCTTGCTTAAGAAGGTTAAAAACCCACGAATATCTGATAGATAGTTTCTGATAGTTGATTCACTTTTACCTTCAGTTTTTAGTGTTTTAGCAAAACGATTCAAAGCTTGCCAGTAGAAACTGGTTTCTTTTTTGCTGGTAATATTGGCGACTTTTTTACCAAGATTATTTTGCCGCCAGCCCTGACTTACAAAGAAACTCGATAATTTTCTTAAGGTTGATAGGCGGCGATTGATTGTTGAATGGGGAACGCGATTATTTTTTAAGAACCTCTTATAATTTCTGAAAATATCAGTTGATATATTTTGAGCGATTATGTTTGGTTTACTTGAGGCTAAACCAGAGTAGTTTTTACTTAACCAAGAAAAAAAGTGCCGAGTGTCGGCAAGGTAGTTTCTGAGGGTGTTTTCAGAAACTTTTTGAGATTTTAAATACAAAGAAAAGGGTCGAACAATATCTTGGAAGTTCATAGAAATAACCACAAGAAGGAAACAGTAAAAATTAACAAAGCAGTAAGGATATCAACAAATTTGGTTAAATTTTCCTTTTTCATTGCGGTAATCAATTTTTAGCCTTAAATTATCAAGATTATCAAGAATTATATTCAGACTACACTATTATAAAAAGCTTGTCAAGAAGACGAACAAGAGTAAGTTTGTGTGGTTTGATATATTTTGAATAGTCTTAAAGAAACCAAAAAATAACATTTTTTTATTTTTTAGCAACAATTGATTAACCGCAATAGTAAAAAAATATTTTTCACGTGGATTTCATTTAAAAAATAAGACTATATTAAAAGCTAAATAAATATATCTAAAAGGTATAAAAAACAAAAATTGGCCTATTTTTGTTTTGCGGTAATTGCTTTATTAGTTCTTTGATGAAGAAAACCATTTCTGATTAAAAAATTAGGGTTTTTGATTTAATAAGCATTGTTTTTAGCTTTATTTGTGATTAATGGGCCGACTTGTTGGTATTTTATTTGAATAAGACGACAGGGAAAATTGTCCCTTAAAATTTACCGCTAAAAGAAAACGAAAAATAAGGATTTGCTTATAAGCTGTGGTTATTTTTTGTTAACTTTTTATTTTTCACGAAAATAAAGACACTTAGAGAGAAAAATTAATAGAAAAATTGATTTTTTGGCAGTTAATACCTTTAGTTGATAGAAAATGTGAAAGTTGGTTTTTTTTCTGTTTATTGGCATGAAAATTAGTTGGTTATTATTTTTGATTAATATAAAAATTGGGGGTAGTGTTTTTTGGAAGTTGTTTGGACTAAAAAGAGGTTTGTGTTTGGTAGGGTGTGAAAAGATGTATAATTAATAATTAAAAGCTTTAAAACAATTGATGTATTGCTGTATTATTAAATAGCTGGCACGGGCTGTAAGCCCGCTACTCCAGCTTTTGGAGTAGCGCAATTTATTACGCGCTAAAAAAAGAGTATATGGGAAATTGTGGTAGATGACGGGAATATACGGGAGGGGACGGGAAATTGTGGGAAAATGACGAGGGGAGAGGCTTTAAGAGTTACTTAAAATTGACGGTAAGGGTTTGAGGGAGGGGTTGGCCTTCGGATTGAGCTCTGACTTGATAGCGGCCAGCTGATGGGCTGGTAAGATAGAAGATGGCTTGACCAGTAGTATCGGTTTGGGGTTGAGACTTTTCTATAGTCACACCGGTATCAGCGATTAGTTCCAAGGTTTTGCCCTCAACCCCTAAGCCTTGATCATTTAATAGAAAAACGCTGACTTTAATTTTTTCTTGGCCATTGGCTTTGGCTGTTAGCGGGGAACCAAAAATATAAGAATTAGCCGGAGAGTAAACTAGGGCTCGCGATGCCGTTCCCTGAAAGACCGTTTGGGAACGAACCAAAAAGACGGCTCCGGAAACAATGATTAAGACGATAGCAACAACAAGAACAGGCATTAAACTTCGCCTTTTCTTTCTCTGTTCTTCCATAAAAATAAGAACCCTTTCTCAATAGCATAAGTGAAAGGTTGAGCTTTGTCAAGAAAAAAATAAGATGGTTAAGGGTTTGGGCTGTAAGCCCGACGCCTTTTTACCAAAAGAATCAAAATTATAATTTCTAAAAAAATCCAAAAAGTGAGGTCTTTTATGATGATTAAAATTGAGGCTGAAACTTTATCAGCAAAGACAAGTATTTGCTGATAAAAGGCTTCTATGAGGCTAAGAACACGAAAGGAGAGAATATTGCTTTTGGGGGAGTAGTTGTTGGCAAAAACGCTACCGGCGTAGTAGCGAAAAGCTTGACTGGTTTGGCTAGGAAGTTGAAAGGAAAAATAACCCCCCTTGTCGGTTTTTAAAATAAACTTTTCTTTTAAGGAAGGGAACAATTCATCTTGCTGGGCCTGGGCATTTTTAGGGGCAAATGGTGAGGTCAAGAATAATTTTTTTAGCCAAGAAATGTTTGGGATTTTGAAAAAATAAACTTCAACTTGGGAATTGGGAGTAGCCTGGCCATACGCTAGGGATTTGCTGTCTTTTTTAAAGACGCCGTTGTTGTGGGCAAGGGTGGGGGGAAGAACAATGTTTTCTATTTTTCTTAAATTAATCGGCGGTTCAGGTATAGCAACGGGGGGGCTGGTTAATCCTTGCTTATCGGTAGCCTGAAGCCAAAGTTCACCAGGGCTTTCGGGTAAGACAATGCCTGCAAACCGGAAAAGCCCTTCCTTATTGGCTCTGGTATGGTGTTGGCCTAAATTTCCTTGAGAGCTGGTTAATTGAACACTGGCTTCTGGTGAGGTATAGCCTTCGATGTCGATTTGGCTATAGCCAACAATGGCGGAAATTTGGGTTTGCTCAACCTTTAAGTAGTCAGCTATCCTTTGGGGATAGGTTTGGCTGACCCGTTTCCAGACATGTTCTTCCGATTGGGCTAAAATCTCTTGCGGGGCAATAGTGAAGACTAAGAGAGACAAAATCAAAAAGAAAATAATCAACCTCATAACTCTATGATAGCAGAGAAAATAGTATCTAATATTTAGGTATCGCCATGAAGACAATTTGGTTTTGGTAATGGCCGGCCTCTTGAGCTCCAGAAACGTTGACCTTATAAGAAACAGTGGTTTCAGATTGGCGAGTAACATTGTCTGAACTCATGATAATTTGTGACTCTTCTGGGGGAGAAGCAGTGGGATCGGCAAATTGTCGGTAGCAATTAGGGCTACAATCTGGGTGATTAAAGTCATCGGGGATATCGTCTCCGGTTATTTTAAAGCCAAAGCCGTAGGTGGTATTTTGGCCCCAGGTTGAGGCGGTTTCTTCGTTAATATCGCCATTATCGCCCAAGACATCAGGAATATAATTGTCGCTGGCTGATTTTAAGGGGTGGGTTTCGAAAGCTAAAACCTGGTAACCACCAGCGCCGCCAGCAGAAACAGTTAGGGTGTTGGTTAATATTTGGGGGTTATTGGCGATTAATTGGCCAAAGGCAATATCAAGATTGGAGATGGTAAAAGAAAACGGGATAATACCGGTAATATACCAGAAACCGGCACCAATTGTGAATCCGGTTGACTCATAAAGTCCGGAAGCGGTTTGGCCAACGGTGTCGCCGAGCTTAAAGTTCTCTGAGGTTTTCTCCCCGGCCGTCATATTAATATTGCCCATTTGAATTTCATAGTTGTCAGAACGCATGTTTTGGGCTAAGAGAGGAGAGAAGGCTTGGAGGAAGCTTAAAGCAATTAAGACAGAGAAAATAATCAACCTCATAACTCTATGATAGCAGAGAAAATAGTATTTAGTATCTAGGGGAGAATAAAAATTATTCTAATGAAGTTCCAAAACATCAAATTCCAATATCCAAACAAATTTCAATTCGCCAACTTGGAGGGTCAGAATGACGGAAAGATACGGGAGAATACGGGGAAATAACGGGAAGGGACGAGAAATTAAGGAAAAATAATGGGGGGAAGCTTTATTTTTCTTGCTCCGGAGTTTGGATCTTTTTTAATTCTTCTTCCAAGATTTTCTTTTCGTCCAATTGACGCTTGATGGAAAGAATGAGCAGGATAATGATTGCCAAAGCCAAAAGAACCGCCAAGATTATTTTCCAGGGCATAATCCAGAAGAAAATAGTATAAGAAAGGGTTTGACCATCACCATAAAGAGCGTTTAGGGTGGCTGAATAGCGGCCGAAATGCCATTTACCGCCGAATTCGGCTTCGAATTTTCTCTGAGATTGAGGTAAAATATTTTGCCTTTCAAGGTGGACTAGACTATTGTTTTCCAATCCCCAGGTGTTACCAATTTCAATCTCTAGAATTGGCTTAATGTGAACATTGCTTAAGTTTAAAATTCGGGTGACAAAGGGAACTGGACCATATTCAAACAATATTTTTGGGGTAGAGAATTCGCTGATTTGGGCGCTGTAATCAACTGGTCCTTCGATGGTAATTAGGTTGAGAGCGGCAACATTAAGATCAACGGCAGAACCGGTTGTGATTTGATTAAGCTGGCCAGCAACGTTAGCGTCGCCTGACAGCAGGGCAGTAACAGCGAAATAGAAACCGCCTGGTTCGGCGTTTTGAGGGATAAGAATGGTGTAGGTAACGTCAATTTGCTCTCCTGCTTCTAGAGTAACCACGCTGGGGTTTATGACAACCCAATTTTGAGAGTCAGGCAACGGGTCGTCGGTAACGTCAACTCCGCCAGTGTCGCCAGAAGCGACAAAAGGAGAAGCTCTCAAGACTAAGGTAACGGTTTTTTGGCTTCGGTTGGTGAGTGACATTTGGTAAGAGTTGGCACTGCCTCGAGGTAGTTCTAGTTCTCTGACCGGCGGGCTGATGGTAATAAGATTGCTATTGGGTAGGAATTCCGTTGGCGTTGGTTTGGGCGAGGGAGTTATGGTGTTTTCTTTACTTTCCGACTCGTTGGTTGTTTCCTGAATTTGGATAAGAACCTCTTCAGAATCAATGTTGTTTTGCCCTCCGGTTTCCGGTGTTTCTTCAGCTGTTGGTGAAGGCGAAAGCAGGGATTCTTGGGCAAGAACCGGGCCAGCAATAAATAATAAGAAGACAGCAGTTATTGTTAGGGCAGTTTTTTTAATCATTTTGGACAGTTAGTTTTTTTAATTTAGTGTTAATACCGACCGGTACAAAGGTAAGAAACGGTATTAGAATAAAGTCCCGCTTCTTGTAATCCAGAAATTTCAACCTTATATACAATATAAGCTTGGCCATTAGTGTCGGTACCAACGCCGTCAGCAGGTCCATCATGGCTCAAGATGGCTTCATAGGTGGTTGATAAGCCGGCAAATTTAGCCCCGGTAAAACGATTGGCATCACCGGAACCATTAAGATCATCAAGAGTCAGGTCGGTGGTGCCGTAACCAAGGTGACCATAGGTATCGGCTGATCCAGGGGTCGCCGAGGGAGAATCCCAAACAACCGGAGAAGAGTTGTCTTGGAGAACACCATCAACAAAGGCATTAATAGTATCAGCGCCATCGGAGGTCAAATCACCATATTGTTTAACAGCAAAGTAGAAGCCGTTGGCCCCATTAGTGCTGGCTTTAAGCATTTGCCCAGACTGAGAGGCTGAATTAGCCTCTAAAACGCCAAAGGGAACGGTGGTAGCGGTGGTAGTGAAACCGGCGGTACCATAGGTGTTGCCGGCGGTGTTGAAGGTGGCGCCAATACCCACTCCGGCCACTTCGCAAGAAAGGGTGGCTTTAACTTCGGCGCTGATGGTGACAGCATCAATAATGGCGGCTCTAACTGAGGCGGTGTCTAATGTGGTAGAACTGGCGTTTTGGGTTTCGTACTCGATTAAATAGGTTTCGGCGGTGCCGGCGGCGGCGACTACTTTAGCCGGATTTTGAATGTCGGTTAGACCGCCAGAGGCGCCATCTCCCATGGTGGCTTCGACATATTGATTGGCGGTAATACCAGCACAGGTTCCATCGGCGGGTAAGGTCATGGTAATAATTTCATTGGTATTATCAACACTGACACCGACAACACCGCTACTGGCACTAGCACCTAAAGTGCAAGTGGTAGCACTGCTCATATCGGCGTTAGCACTATATCTTAAAGTCATATCAGTATGGTCATGGCCGACACCAAGATCGAAGGGAGTGCCGGCTTCTGGGGCAAGATCAATGATGATTTTTCCTGATAAGGGGATAGCGGTGGTAGTTTGGAAATAGTAGGTGTGTTTGGTGTATTCAAATAGCGGTCGAGAATCAGAAAGAACGACTCGAGCATTTCTTAAGTTGCTGGCTGAGTCGGTGGAACGGGAGAGAAGATGGGGGTAGTACAAAAAGGAAGAAAGAACCAACAAAAAAACCACCGGCAAAACCCTAATCCTTCGGCGGGAAAAACGATTGATAATCATAAAAAGATGGTTAATTTTATTTATCTTTACTTTTCTAACTTAAGCAAAATTTTTTTTGGTTGTCAAGAGCGGAAAGCAGAAAAATTATTATATTGTTAAATGGCTAGATGGTTGGCGTGAACTGAAGCTCGCTACTCCGGGTTCGAAGTAGCGCAATTTATTACGCACTAAAAAAAGAGTATATGGGAAATTGCGGTAGATGACGGGAGAATGCGGGAATATACGGGAGGGGACGGGGAATTAAGGGAAAATGACGATGATCATTGGTTACTAATTTGTTTTCTTTTTAATCGCCAGAGCAGGATTAACCAAAACAGTAGGAGAAGCGTTAGACCAAGAGTGATTTTAATTGGGAAAACCCAGAAAGAAATAGCCGATTGATATTTTTTACCGTCTAACACAAACTCGAAGCGGGCCTGGTATGAGCCAATGATTTGAGGCGGTTTAAAAAAACATGGTTCTTCAAGACAATGCATTTGTCGGCTGGTGCCAGGTAAAATGTTGTCTGGTCTAATTTTAATTTCTTGAAGGTCTTTTTTTTCTTTTTCCGGCCGAATAAAAATACCTCCTTCCGGTTTAATAAAGGCCTGACCGGTATTTTTTAATACAAGATTAAAGTTAACTAGCTCGGAAGAATCGATAAATCGACCAAAATAAGCCGCTGGAATATTGAAATTTTCAATTTCTAAACTCCTTTGGGGCTGACCGGAGGAAGAAACGGTTAAGAGAATATTGGTGCCAACCGCTCCTAGGGATTGGCTGATATTGCCGGAAGGAATCGGTTTTGAAAACTGCTCTACTAACAGGGTTTGGTAATAATCTCCCTCGGGTTGGTTTTGGGGAATAGCGACCCTTACCACTAATTGAATTTTTTGCTGGCTATTAAGAAAAAAAGGCTGGTTAAAAGCCATGCCGGAGTTGAGGAGACTAAAAAAAGCCGGCGATTCGTCATTCGTGAGTCGGATGTGCCCCTGATTGCCTCGAGCCTCGAAGGGAACGATTCTGGCCGTGAGGCTAAGAGGCAAAGAAGAATTGTTTTCGAGATCAAAAGTATAGATAATTTTTTTGCCAGGCTGAAGCATGGCTTCAAGAATGGGAGGGTTGATAGAAAGAGAAAAGGCTTGAGCTTGGCAATTCTTTGGAAAAAAAGAGGTTAGGATGGATAAGACCAAGAAAAAGATAAGTTTCATAACTCTATGATAGCAGAGAGAGGGAGGGAATTTCTAATTACTAATTTCTAATTAATGTCTAATTTTAAAATGTTTAAATTGTTAAATGGCTGGTGCGGGCTACCTGTCCGCCTTTGGTGGAAAGCTCGCTATTCCAGGTTCGAAGTAGCGCAATTTATTACGTGCTTAAAAAAACAAACACCATACGGGAGGGGACGGGAAAATACGGGAAATTAGAAATTTTATTCTATGATCCACCACTTGAAGGCCAGGTCTTGAGAGAGGGGTTTGGAAAGAGAAACTATAAAATAGGGAGCACTGTTATTGCCGGGGTTGGCGACTTTGCTTTTAATATAGATAACCTGGTTGGTTATTTCTCCTTGGGGAGCAAGATTAATTTTCCTGTTTTCGGTTAAATTATTGTTGTAAATTACGATTTCAGTTTTTCCGGCGGCAATTACTGCCTCTCCGGCAGAAGCGTTAAGGTCAAACTCTTGCTCTTGTTGGGCATTGTTTTTTTCTTGAGGACTGGCAATAACAAGGTTTTCGGGTAATGATGCTTGTTCCTGGGGAAGCAGGTTAATATCGGCGGGAACATTGTTTAATTTCGGTGTCGGCTCACCGGCTAAGAAAAGTCCTGAAGTCTGGTTAGTTTCGGCTTGAGAGAGAAGTTTTTCCAGGCTGATAATTTCTTGTCTGACGGCTTCGACCTCTTGGCTGTCTTGGGGAAGAAGCGAAGCTAGTGTTTGGTATGAGGAAACGGCCTGGCTAATTTGGCCTGCTTTAATTTGGATTTGCCCTAAATCAGCCAAATTTTGTAAATTATGTGGTTCAATGTCATAGGCAATTTTAGCGTAAAAACTGGCGTCTTGATATCGCCCGATTTGGACCAGAATTTGGCTTTGGATTTTGGGGTAAGTTGGGTTTTGGGGTGATAGTTTCCTGGCTTGATCCAGGTCAGCAATAGCCGCCTCTAGAGCGTTAGGAGAAAAAGAAGCAATGCCCTGGTAAATTTTAGCTCTTTGAGCATAAAGACGATCGTCTTTGGGATAATGATTAATGCCCTCGTTAATAGTTTCCAGAGAGTTTTGAACAGCGATTAAAATATTTTCTTTGTCCTGAGGAGATTGATCGAAGTTTTGGGAAAGTGCCTCAGCTTTGGTTAGAAATCTTTGAGAAATATTAATATAGTAGGCGGCATTTTGGACCGGTGATTGACTTTGAGCCTGTTGCTTGGACAGGGGAGTGATAATTGGTTGAGGATCGTTTTTAGAGACCAGGGCAATAGTAAAAGAAGCAATTACAATGATAGTGGTAAGGCCGGCCAAGATTAAAAGAAAACCCCTTTGGTTTTGGGAAAGACGAAAAGGGCGTCCACTTTTAATGGTAAAAATTTTGTTAAAATTCCTCTTCGGAAGAACTTGTTCTTCCGGGATGGTTTTATTAATCTGTTTCTTCATCAATTAATTGTTTAACCTTTTGGCTTTCTTTTAGTAAACGGTTGATTTGTTGGTGAACAATCTTTAACTTCTTGGTTTGGTCAGAGTTAAGGTGGGCGATATCGGCCAATAGGGAGCTTAAGGTTTCGCTAGTTTCGGCAAGAGTGGTTTTAAGATTGAGGCTGAGCCAGATAAGAGCGTTGGTTTCTTGCTGAGCGAGACTTTTTTCGTTAGCCTCGTTGGTTTTTTTTAGAAGAACAATCTCGCCCTGCTGATCAAGTAGTTGTAAGTATTGACGACCAAAAAGTATTGCCAGAGGGGTTATTAGCAACAGAGAAGCTAATTGGATGGCGGCATTGGTGCTAGTCAGCGAGGGGGCAAAAAAAATCATTATTAGGATAGTTAAGGCCAAAACAACAGGAGTAGAGGCTAAAAGGGCGGTACCAAAGAGCAGGAAATAAACAATAAAAAAAATTGGTGATTCTAAACCGCCGGTGTCGGCAACCAGAAGCAGGGTTGCGGCAGTGAAGATAATCAGGTTAGCCGGATGAGCCAGAAGGTTGTCTTTGGCAATTTTTTGGCTGATAAAAAACAAAATTACTAAAAAAGCCACCAACTGAAGGCTATATTTTTCAAGAGGCGATTGGACCCAGAAAAAAATCGCAAGAGCAGTCAGGGTTAAAGATAGAATAACAAAGAGAGCGTCGATAAAGTTTCGGCTGAATTTCATAGACAGGTCTTTTAGTTAAAATTAGCATAACGAAAATAAAAAGCTTGGTCAAGAGATTGGATAAATAGAAAACACAAGTGGTTATATTGTTAAGATTGTTAAATTGTTAGCGCAATTTATTACGCGCTAAAAAACAAAGACCAGACAGGAAATTACAGGAGAGGATGGGAGGATACGGGAGAGGACGGGAATTGGAAATGTGTTAAGATAGAGGCTAAGTTTGTTTGGATATGGATGATGCTAAAGGCAAAAGACTGACCAGCTTCGGCTTAGAGTTTGAACGTTTGGAAAAATTTTGGCAAAAACGTTGGGAAAGCGAAAATCTTTATCAAGCTAAAGACCAGGATAAAAAAACCAAAAAATATGTCTTGGTAGAATTTCCTTATCCTTCCGGGTCTGGTCTTCATGTTGGTCATGCTTTTACCATGACCGGAGCCGACGTTTATGCTAGGAAAGCAAGAATGGCTGGCGAAAACGTTCTTTTTCCAATGGGTTGGGACGCCTTTGGCTTACCAACGGAAAATTACGCTATTGCCATGGGAAAAAATCCTCAGGATGTTACCAAGAGAAATACCGACACTTTCCGTCGTCAAATGAAAAAAATGGCCTTTTCTTTTGATTGGTCGCGAGAAATAAACACCACCGCCCCCGACTATTATCGCTGGACCCAATGGATTTTTATTAAATTGTTTAAACAGGGTTTGGCCTATAAAAAGGCGATGCCGATTAATTGGTGTCCGGACTGCAAGATCGGTTTGGCCAACGAAGAAGTGATAGATGGCTGTTGTGAGCGCTGTGGCGCCCAGGTCTTTCGGCGAAAACTAAATCAGTGGATTGTTCGGATTACTGATTACGCCGATCGGTTGGTGGGGGGTTTAGAGACCACCGATTTTGTTGACAAGGTAAAAGCGGCGCAAGTTAATTGGGTAGGGAAGTCGGAAGGAGCGAGAATTAAATTTCCAATTTCCAACCCGCCTGCCGGACGGGCAGGTTTCCAATTTCCAAACGGCGAAGACCATATTGAGGTGTTTACCACCCGGCCGGATACTCTTTGGGGAGCGACCTTTATGGTAATAGCCCCAGAACATCCGATCGTCGCTTTGCTTCTAAGTTCAAAGCTCAAAAATCAAAGCTCAAAACGAAAGAAAGTTAGAGATTATGTTGAGAAGGCGAGGAATAAATCGGACCTAGAAAGAACAGATTTGGCTAAAGAAAAAACCGGGGTTTTTACCGGCTTGTATGCCATCAATCCGGCCAGTAAGAAAAAAATTCCTGTTTGGGTGTCTGATTTTGTTTTGGAAAGTTATGGTACCGGGGCGATTATGGCCGTGCCAGCTCATGACGAACGAGATTGGCAATTTGCTAAAAAATTTGTCTTGCCAATTATTCCAGTAATTAAACCGGAAGAAAATTGGGATTTTAACCAAGGCGCCTATACTAGGGTAGATCAGGGCAAGATAATAAATTCCGACTTTATTAACGGTTTTGCTCCTGATGAGGCAATAGAAAAAGTCATTAGTTGGTTAGAAGCAGAAGGTGTTGGCCAAAGAACCAGTAACTATCATCTTAGAGATTGGATTTTTTCTCGCCAACATTATTGGGGAGAACCAATACCAATGGTTTATTGCGAAAAATGCGCAATAAACCATAATTTCCAATTTCCAACCCGCCTGCCGGACGGGCAGGTTTCCAATTTCCAAATAAACTCCAAAAAGCAAATTCCAAAGCCCCAAAAAGAATCTTTTGAGAAATTGAAAAAATATGCCGAGAAGGAGAAAGTTGATCTAAAAGTTTTGCTTGATAATCCCGGGTGGTTTCCGGTGCCGGAAGACAGCTTGCCAGTAAAATTACCTCGAGTAGACAAATACGAGCCAACCAAAACCGGAGAATCACCCTTGGCTAATTTGCCTGATTGGAAAAAAATTAAATGTCCATATTGTGGTCAAGAAGCAGTTCGGGAAACAGATACGATGCCCAACTGGGCCGGATCAGACTGGTACTATTTAGCTTATTGTTTTGCCAAAAGGATAAATAATCCAAAGTCCAAAGTCCAAAGTCCAAAGTCCGAGAATATTTTTAAGCAAAGCAAAAATATTCTCAAGTATTGGCTTCCGGTAGATTTGTATATCGGTGGGGACGAGCACAACACCCTTCACTTGCTTTATTCGCGTTTTATTTATCAATTTTTATATGATTTAGCAGTGGTGCCAAAAGAATATCCCGAACCCTACTATCGCCGGGTTTCTCACGGGGTAATATTGGGTAATGATGGTCAAAGAATGAGCAAGTCTCGAGGCAATGTGATCAATCCTGACGATAAATGGAAGCAATATGGCGTAGATGTCTTAAGAACCTATTTAATGTTCATGGGACCATTTGAAGCGACTATGGCTTGGAATGAAAATGCTCTGAAGGGAGTAGAACGTTTTTTAGTTCGTTTTAAAAATTTGGTTGAGAACCAGGCCGGTTTTGATAATAAGGAAAATGATCAGACTAAACAGCTGGTACACCAATTAATTGCCAAAGTCTCTGCCGATATTGACAGTTTTGGTTATAACACGGCAATTGCGGCAATGATGAAAACTTTAAATAGTATTTTAGACAAGAAGTTGTTGTTGACAAAGGAGAATTGGGGTAATTTAATAAAATTATTAGCACCCTTTGCTCCCTATTTAGCAGAAGAGTTGTGGTGTCGGGTTTTAGAAAATGAGTTTTCTGTTCATCAACAGTCCTGGCCGACTCCTCAAAAAAGATATTTAGAAGCCGAAAAGAGCACAATAATTGTTCAGATTAACGGTCGCCTAAGAGGGAAAATTGATATAAAAAATAATATTTTGATAGACAAAGATAAGATAATTTCATTGGTGGAGAAGAATTCGGTGGTAAAAAAGCACCTGAGCGGTAAAAAAATTAAAAAGGTTATTTTTATCCCCAAAAAATTAGTAAACTTTGTGGTTTGAGGGGAGAAAGCTTAGCGTGACAGCCCCTTTTTGTCATTTCAGACTTGTCCGCTTTCCTGTCTAAAACCCTCAACTTCGAAACTTCAAATAAGAATATAATGAGGCTTGTTATGTTTGTCATTTCGAATTTATTGTTTGTTTAGTATTTTGGATTTAGTGTTTAGAATTTGGATAGAGGGGTGGGTTTGGATATTGGGAGTTTTTTTAGTTTTCCCTCTTTTCGATTAGCGTTTTTTGTGGTTGAATAATTTTAATTTTGGACTATGGCTAGTCAAAATTCTCCTTTTGGGGGTCGGCAATATTGGTTTCAAAAAGCGGTTTTATTAGACTGGTTATTAATCTCTTTGGGGTTATTTTTAATTTTTTTGGCTTTTGGCCAAAGGCAGGGCTGGTTGGAAAAAGAACCGGCTGTCTCCTGGGTTACTTTCGAGTCTGTTGTTCCAGATGGGGGAGGGGTGGTTTTTATTGATATTGCCGGAGCAGTTAACAAGCCTGGAGTTTACCAGTTGCCGGCTGGATCACGGGTTAATGATGTAATAACTGCTTGTGGAGGGGTTACTTCTTGGGCAAGCCGAGATTTTTTAGAGAAAAACCTTAATCGAGCTCGTTTGCTTGAGGATGGAGAAAAACTTTTTGTTCCCTATCAGGATCAAGAAGAAACCGGTCGCCCCGAAGAGGTTTTAGGCGATAAGGTTAATATTAATCGGGCGAATCGTCAAGAATTAATGCTCCTTTCTGGTATTGGAGAAAAGTATGCCCAAGAGATTATTGATTATCGTCAGTCGGAGGGGTCATTTAGTTCGATTGAGGAAATAAAAAAAGTAAAAGGAATTGGGGAAAAAACCTTCGAGGAGATTAAGGATAGACTGGAAATTTAATGGCTTATTTTTGGCAGAATAAAAAGTTAGAAAAAGAATCGCGGGCAGGTCCTTCTAGCTTCTTGGGTGGTTATCTTTTCCTTTTAATTATTTTTTTATTAATTTGGAGCTGGCGTTTTAATTTGGTAATGAGGGATAGGAAGGAGCCCGGGAAATCTTCAGAGCAGGTTGCCGTTGAGGGGATTATCTGGGAAGAGCCAAGGATTTTCTATTCGACACAGAACTTTTGGTTAAAGGGTTATCAAATAGAAACCCTAAGCGACCACTCTTTAGGTGTTGGCGATAGGGTGGCTCTGGTTGGCAAAGCTACCTGTCAACCGATAGGAAGATTCCAGGAAAATTGTTTGATCCATTATCCCGAAATTTCCATTAAAAAGAATGATTGCTGGTCTGAGTTTATCAAGGTGGTGGTTAGATTGCGAAAGAAATTGATTGTTAGCCTGGAGCGAGTTTTACCCTCAGAGGCGGCTTCTTTATTAACCGGTATTGTTTGGGGGAACCAGGGTCAATTTTCTAAGACTTTTTATCAGGATATGAAAAATTCCGGCCTTCTTCATGTTGTGGTGGCCTCTGGGGCAAATGTTATGAGCCTGGTGGGCCTTCTTAAAAAGGGCACTCTTTTTTTAGGGCGGCGATTATCAATATTAATCACCTTGCCGGTAGTTATTTTATATGGTTTGGTTGTTGGAACCGAGCCGCCGATTGTTCGAGCAGTTATAATGAGTGGTTTTTTATTGGTTTCTCAGTTGTTTGGTCGACAGGCAAGTCCCCTTAGAAGCCTGTTTTTGACTGGGGGGACAATGATGCTTTTTGATCCTCTGCTGTTTGCTGATATTAGTTTTCAATTGTCTTTTGGGGCGACTTTGGGGATCTTGCTTTTTAGTCGAAAATTAAAAAATTTGCTGGGCTGGTCAGATTTGGCAACAACCCTGTCGGCTCAAACTGTAACCCTGCCAATACTGGCTCTTCATTTTGGCCAGTTATCACCGCTGTCTTTTTTGTCCAATGCTTTTTTATTGTGGTTAGTCGAACCTTTAATGTTGTGGGGGTTGTTATTAACTTTTTTGGGTTTGATTAATCGTTTTTTGGCTAGCCTAATTGGTTTTTTTCTTTGGTTGCCATTACAAGTTTTTATTTGGGGAGGGCATTTTTGGGCTCAAATCCTGCCAAATATTGGTGTTTCTTTAGTCTTGGCGGTATCAAGCTTTGCCCTGGCGCCTCTATTATGGTTATTGTTATCTTCGGTAAAAGATGATAAATAAACGACTTTTTTTAATATTTGTTTTTTGGGGTTCGGTTTTAGCCCTTGTTTGGTTTTGGCCAGATAAACACTTTCGGGTGATTTTTTGTGATGTTGGTCAAGGGGATGCCATTTTGTTTAGCTATCGAAACTATCAGGTCTTAGTTGATGGTGGAGCCAATAACAAGGTTTTAGAATGCTTAAATGACAATATTCCCTTTTGGGACAGGAATTTAGAAATAGTAATTTTAACCCACCCCGATAAGGATCATTATTCTGGTTTAATTTCTGTAGCAGAAAGATATAGATTATCATATTTTGTTTGGGGAGGACTGGAGAGAAAAAATGATAACTTTGAAAAACTATTGGCCCAGCTTAGCAATCAAAATGTTATTTTGATAAAACCAAACCAAAACGATGAAATAGCGGTAGATAAGATGAAAATTAGGTTTTATTGGCCCGACCCCAAATGGTTGGCTAAACAACTATCGGATAATCAAGAAAAAGTGGTTCAAGTTGATACCTCAAAAGACTATCAATCATATCAAAAAGGATCAGTTTTAGCAGTATTTGATGATAATAGCCAAATGTCATTTAATGATTTTTCTTTGATTTTTACTGTCTCTTTTGCCGATTTTGACATTTTAATGATGGGGGATGCCGATAGTCGAATTCAACCCCAGATTCTTAACTCCATTGGCTTTTCTGATGTGGAAGTATTAAAGGTGGCCCATCATGGCTCAAGGTATGCCTTTGATGATGATTTTTTGGCTTCTTTCAAAGCAGTTTTAGCGATAATATCGGTTGGGGCTAATCCTTGGGGACATCCTCACCCAGATTTATTATCTCAGCTAGACAAATTTGGCTTAGCGGTTTTGAGAACAGATGAGGAAGGAAGCATTAAATTAGCCAGCGATGGTCATTCTTGGTGGAGAGAGAAATAAAAATTGCTGCATTGTTAAATTGTTTTTATTTTCTCGTCATTAGAAAATTGAAAATTAAATAAGGTATTAGTTTAGGGTATAATTATTTTCAATGGAAATAGAAAATATCCTTAAGGGGGCAATTTTGTCAGCCCTGAGAGAAATGGATCTTTCGGATTGTGATTTTGATTTGGAGTCGGGAGATCAAAGCGGGATTCATGGTGATTATGCTACTAACGCCGCCTTACTAGCTTTTTCTAAAGATAAAAAAAATACGACAGTAAAAAATCCGCTGGAATTAGCCAGAAAAATAATAAAAATCCTAGAAAGGGAAGCTTCTCTTCAGGGTGTGATTGCCAAGATGGAGGCGGCCCCACCAGGTTTTGTTAATTTTTACCTGTCAGAAGAATTTTATTGGCATTTTTTATTAGAGGTATTTAAGAGGGGGGATGATTTTGGCCGGCAGTCAGTTGGTCAAGGCAAAACGATTGTAATTGATTATTCCTCGCCCAATGTTGCCAAACCCTTTGGGGTTGGTCATTTGCGATCAACAGTCATTGG
Source organism: Candidatus Shapirobacteria bacterium (assembly GCA_028695445.1). GTDB lineage: Bacteria > Patescibacteriota > Microgenomatia > 0-14-0-10-38-17 > 0-14-0-10-38-17 > JAQVFF01. The sequence goes on along the minus strand of JAQVIV010000006.1, from coordinate 18,778 downwards.
CCAAGCCCTTTATAACATTTTTTCTTTTTTGGGTTATCGAGTTATTGGTGATAACCATTTGGGGGATTGGGGAACACAATTTGGTGTTCTCCTTTTCCAAATTGACCAGAACAAGCTTGATGCCGACAAATTAACAATCGAGGACTTAGAAAAGCTTTATGTTAGTTTTCATAAAAGGCTAGACAAAGAGCCTCAATTGCAGGATGAGGCGAGAAGTCGTTTTAGGCGCTTAGAGTCAGGAGAGCCAAAATTAAAAAAAATTTGGCAGAAATTAGTTGATCTTTCTTTGACTGAATATCAAAGGGTATATCAACTTTTAGGGGTGGAAATTGATCTTTGTTTAGGGGAAAGTTTTTATCAAGACAAGATGGCTTTGGTTTTGGCCGATGCTCATAAAAAAAACTTGATTGTTAAGAGTCAAGGAGCTCTAGTAATCCCCCTGAAAGATAGTTTGGTTCCGGCGATGTTGGTAAAATCTGATGGAGCCACAACCTATTTGCTAAGAGATTTAGCGACGATTAGATATCGGGTCGAGAAATATAATCCAGAATTAATTATCTATGAGGTTGGCGCTGATCACAAACTTCATTTTTCCCAAGTTTTCGAGTCTGCCCAAAAACTAGGTTACATTGATAGGAAAAAACTGGTTCATGTTGCCCACGGCATGATTAGGGGCAGGTTTGGCAAATTGTCGACCAGGGCCGGGAAGAGTGTCTATCTAGAGAAAATTTTAACAGAAGCAATTGATAGAGCCAAGCAATTGGCGGCTCAAGCCGGTATTGCCAAAAGCCTGCCAGAAGGGGAACAAAAAGAAGTGGCAAAAAAGGTTGGCATTGGGGCAGTAAAATATAACGATTTAAAACAAAACCCCAAGACTAATATTGTTTTTGATTGGGAAAAAATTTTATCTTTGGAGGGAAATTCTGGGCCTTACTTGCAATATACTTATGCCAGAGCCAGGCGGATAATAGAAAAAGAAAAGCCTGACTTGTTAAAAACGCCCAACTATCAACCTAAAAATGATGAATTATCAATTATTAGACTAATTTGCTATTTTGAAAAAACAATCAGACAATCGGCTAAAAACTTTTCGCCAAATCTAATTGCCAACCATCTTTATCAGATAGCTCAAAGTTATAATACTTTTTATGGTCGGCATCGGGTTTTAGTTAAGGATCAAGAGACGAGAATTTTCCGTCTTCTTTTAACTGCGGCCGTTGCTCAGACATTAAAGAATGGTTTGGCCCTGCTGGGGATTGAAGCGCCGGAGAAAATGTGAGAATGGTTCGAAATAAAATTCAAGAATGGTAATTCGTGATTGGCAGAAACAGGTAATAAAAGAAACTTAAAAACCCCTAGTTCCAAAAATATTTAACCATACTTTTGCGTTTCGATTTTTTTGATTAAAATTTTCCGGCTTGCAAATTTGGGACTTGTTAGAAGGGGATAGCGATTAGGGGAATCAGCATTTCCGCGGCGCTGATACCACCGTGGTGGCCCAGCTTGTTAACTTTTTCTTCTCCGTTGTCTAACCAGGCGGTTTGATTTTCTTTGGGGAGAATTAGAATATCACCTAGTCGCTCTTTAAACTTTATTGATGGTTTCTGGTTGCCAAACCAACCTTGCTCTAAAATACTTTTTGTTGAGTAGATATCGGCCCGGTTAATAAGTTTCTTCCTTAAATATTCAATTGTGGTGTTAACCTGGTTTTTTTGGAGATGTAAAAAGACATCTCTTGGTCCGCCAGTGGCCAGGATTGGTTCGCCGTTATCTTTTTTGGCCAGGTTGTTTTTTAGTTTTTGAAAGCGATTAAGATAAACAGTTTCTTTAGGGTTAACTTGGGTTTGACCATGATCGGCGGTGATTAGTAATAATTTTTTTTCACGGCAAGGTGATTTTTTAACAACCTGAAGGAGGAGATGGCTAATCATAAAGCCGATTTGAGCCAATTCGGCCTCAAAATATTTACTTTCCGGACCATGTTTGTGGCCGATGTAGTCCAAAGAGTCAAGGTAGGCATAGGTAAAGGTTTTCGGGTGTTTGGTGGTAATTTTTTTGATGGTATTAGCCAGGGTTACCGTTAGTTCAGAAAGACTGGCAAAGGGGATTAGCTTGGCGCCTTTTTGGGCGGTTTTGGCAAAAGCGCTCTTATAATAGGTTTGGTGGTTAAGAGCGAAAGAGGCAACTCCGAGCCGATTAAGCTTTTGATAAATTGTTGGTTGATTGAAAAATATTTTTTTGGGGTCAAGACCCAAATCAAGCAACTGGTCTTGTTGATGATTGCTGTCTAAGCAGAAGGGGAGAGTTTTGATAATATCATCGATTTCAGGTAAAAATAAGCGCCATTCAAACAGGCCATGCTCTTGGGGAAGAAGGCCGGTGCTAAAAGTTGATAAGGCGCCAGCGGTAGTGGAGGGGAAAATGCTTGTCAGGGGCGAGACAAGACTTTTTTGGGGAAGACGGAAATATTTTTTAAATTTTTTAAAGGAAAGATATCCCAGGCTGTCAATTAAGATGAGAATAATGTGCGAGTAATTATTTTTGCCTTCGAAAAAAACGTCTTGGGGAAGTTTTTGCTTGTCGGTAGAGGAGGATAAAAGATTAATTATGGCCTGATGAAGGTTGGCAAAGCAGTAGTTATCATATTGGGGCAAGATGGTTTTGGGACCAAGAAGTTGTTTTTGGGCTCGATGGTTGAACATAAAAATATTATACCCCAATTATTGGGGCACAATAAAAGCTGAAAAATCCAAAATTCAGAACTCAAAGCGATCACTTAAAGCCAAAAGCTTTTAAATTTAAAAAATATAAACGACGCGGAATTCTTCGTTCGCCAGTTGGCGGATCAAAATAACAAGAGAAAGAAGAAATTAAAATTTTTCGCTTTTGTTATTTCGACTTGCTGTTTTTTAAAAAATAGCAAAAGTTAATTTTGGTTTACTAATTTTTGTAATATTGCTGTTTACCTGTTACCAGTTACCGATTAGGAGTTACGGATTACTAATTCTAGTCAGAAAAGGAAACGAATGCTAAAATTAGTCAAATGGAGATGGAAGAGTTTGGTTTGTCAAATGGTTTACGGGTTTTATTTTTGCCTGATAGGAGTCCGAGTGTTACCGTTTTGGGGTTAGTGAAAACCGGTTCTCGCTATGAGACACCAAAACAAGAGGGTTTGGCCCACTTTTACGAACACATGGTTTTTAAGGGAACCAAAAAGTTTCCTAGCAAGAAGGCTTTGGCTCTGGCAGTAGACCGGATTGGGGCAGAATATAACGGGGCAACAGGGCAAGAATACACCTATTATTATGTCAAAACAGCCAAACGAGATTGGATCATGGGCCTTGATTTGGTTTCTCAGCTTTTGATTGAACCCCGATTAGCCGAAGAAGAGATTGGGGTCGAGCGGGGGGTAATTTTGGAAGAGCTTAACATGTATTATGATATTCCCCAGTATCGAGCTCAGATAGAGCTGGGAAAATTATTATTTCCTAATCACCCCCTGGGGTCGAGTGGTATTGGCACAGAGGAAACAATTGGCTCTTTTATCAGAAAAGACTTTTTAGAATTTAAAGATAGGTTTTATAATTTGGAAAAAGTTGTCTTGGTCATTTCCGGTGGTGTAAAAAAGAAAGAAAACCTTAGCAGGATAATAGAGCGATCATTTTTCGGTTCGAAGAGAGTGAAAACAAAAGAAATTACTCCCCGACCATTTAGGGAGAATCGTCGGAAGGAGAAGTTGACTAAGAAAGTTTTCAAAAAGACCGATCAAATTCATTTGGCTATGGGGGTAAGAGGATTGTCTTATTACGATAAAAGGCGGTATGCCCAAAGTCTGTTAAATATTATTCTTGGCGGAGGGATGTCTTCGCGGCTTTTTCAGGAAATCAGGGAAAAGAGGGGTCTTTGTTATTCGATTGCTTCATCAGTAGAGCTGTTTAGTGAGGTTGGAGTTTTTGAAATTACGGCAGGGTTGAATAAAAATAGATGGCCAGAAGCAGTGGAAGAAATTAAAAACCAATTGTTTTTGCTAGCTAAAAAAAAAGTTGGCCGAGGAGAATTAGATAAGGCTAAGCGTTTTTTTGAAGGAAAGTTGGCGTTGTCGTTAGAGGATTCCTACAGAAGAGCGCATTTTTATGGTAAGCAAAAACTTCTCGAGACAAATATCAAAGATTACCGCCGAGTGATAGATGTTGTTAAAAAGGTTGATGTTGAGGAGATTTTATCAGTCGCCAAGGAAATATTTTTGCCCGAGAGGATCAAACAGGTTTTGGTTGGTAGTACGCTTGCAGAACAAAAAAATGTTAAAAAACCAAAGGGGAGGTGAAGAGAGATGGAACAATCAGTAGTATTGGTCAAGCCTGACGGGGTTAGTCGGGGTTTGATTGGCGAAATCGTTGGTCGTTTTGAAAAAGCCGGTTTAAAACCAGTAGCCATGAAAATGGTCTGGATCGATAAAGACTTGGCTTTCAAACACTATGGTGTTGATGATGATTGGTTCGAGAATATTGGTCAAAAAATTAGGCAGTTTTACGAGGAGCATGGCAAGGATCCTGACGAAGAGTTTGGTAAAATGACTAATCACCAAATGGGGGAAATGGTTCAAAAATGGAACGTTGATTATTTGACCGAAGGTCCGGTTTTAGCCATGATTTGGGAAGGGCCAGCGGGAGCAGTAGAAATAATTAGAAAAATTGTTGGTTCTACTTATCCAATTTCCGCTCCTCCGGGAACAATCAGGGGTGATTTTGGTCTTGATTCTCCGGATATTACCAATGCGGAAAAAAGATCGATTCACAATTTAATTCATGCTTCGGGAACTGTGGAAGAAGCGGTTCGAGAAAGAGAGTTGTGGTTTAGGGAGAATGAGATCTATTCGGAAGAATTTAAAAACCAATAAATCCGCTTTTCGGGGTGGATTATTTTTGTTTGGAGCGATTGTTGGTATTGGCATTTTTGCCTTGCCATATGCCGGTCTTCAACTGGGTTTATTTTGGGGCTTAGCAGTTTTGATTTTGGCTGGCCTTCTGGCTTGGCTTTTAAATTTGGCTTATGCCAAATTAGTCTTGGTTTCCGGTGATAATTGCCAATTGGGTAATTATGGTCGAAGATATTGGGGAACAGCAGGTTGGCTTTTGGGGAGTTTAGCGGTTTTAGTTAATATTAATGGGGCCCTATTAGCCTATTTAATTGGTGCTGGTAATTTTTTACACCTTCTTTTTTTACAATTAAGTCCTTTTTTGGGCGGATTAATTTTTTTGGTTATTGCTTTTCCGGTTATTGCCCTAGGATTAAAATTGGTTGCTCGAGCCAATGAGGTGCTTGCTTGGATTCTAATTTTTTTAATGGTTAGCTTTTTGAGCTGGGGAATACTCCATGTTAATCCGGGTAACTTTTTTGTTAAAATCAGCGATGGTTCCGGAAGCCTGTTGCAGTTTTTTTCGGTTTTTTTCTTTTCCTTTACTGGCTTTGCGGTGATTCCGGAGTTGGCCGAGACTTTAAATTTTAAGCCAAGATCAGTTTACCGGGCCGTTGAGCTAGGAAGCTTACTGCCAATAATATTGTATGGTCTATTTGTTGTGGTTGGATTGAGAATATTGGGGGGCGAAGTATCAGAAGAATTTATTTTTAGTTTGGGAAAGGTGTCGTTGATTTGGGCACGCCTATTGAGTGTTGTCGCACTTATTGCTATTGCCGGGTCTTTTTTTACTTTTGGCTTTACCCTAAAAGAGTTTTGGCAACAGGATTTTGGTTTTAGCAAACCATTGTCTTTAATCTTAACGGTTTTGCCGCCGCCGCTGTTTTATTTTTTTGGCAGTAGAAATTTTTTAGCTGTTATCAGTTTCACTGGAGGGACGTCCTGTTTGTTGATGGGGGGTTTAATTTTGGCCTGTTGGCTAAGAGAGATGATGAGTAATCGGAAAAACGGCCAATTGGCAAAACATAATCCGCGAATAAACCCAAAACCAAAAAAACTAAAAATTAATGACTAAACGGTGACGGGGCTGGGCAGTTGGTGCGAATAAGATTGCCCTGAAGCAAATCTTTGTTTTGGTTTGGGAGGCTGAGCTGGAACTCTTTAATTTAGATTTTAGATAAACTAACGATAGTTAAAAGCAAATGTGTCGGAGAGCCGGGACTTGAACCCGGGGCCTCTAGCTCCCGATGCTAGCGCGCTAAGCCACTGCGCCACTCTCCGTATTTAATTATTTTTGCAAAAACAAGTTTATTTTAGCTTGGCTTATGTTAAAATTCAATTGTTGTTTCTTGGTTTTTTGGCTGACGTAGCTCAACGGATAGAGCAGTCGCCTCCTAAGCGACCGATGAAGGTTCGACTCCTTCCGTCGGCACAAAAAAATATCAAAACTGGCTTGGCCTATTCCAGGGAGATTGAATAAAGATCGGAAGGGCGATTTTTATTCAGTGAGGTTAAGATTAGCAGTTGTTTTCCCGAGGGGAAAGGGAAAACGTGGCCATTTTCAAATGGTCCAGAATAGACTATGGTCTGATTATGGCCATCATATTCGACGATTTCAATGGAAAATCCTTCCTTTACTAGTAATAGGTGTCGGGAAGTTGGAAACCAACTAACTTTTAAATCCTTGTTGTCGGAAAGCAAGAAATTTCTGTCTTCTTTGCGATCATAAACGTACCAAGAATCGGGTTTCAGATTCCGAGTTTCTTTTTGGGTCGAAGCGCCAACGGTTTCTTTGGTGAGAAATTTTTCTGGCAGGATTGTTTTTGTTTGAACCTGGTAAAGGATTTTTGTTTCGTCGGGAGAAAAGGTGAGATTTTTTCCTTGGTTGACTAACATTTCCTGCATTTTTTCCGGCAGTCTTATAAAGATTTGCTGAAAAGATAATTCTTCTTGCTTTTGCCAGTCGGTTAGGGTTTGTTGAGTTTTGGTTTCCTTTTCTCCGATTAGGGGAGGGATAGTGAAATCATAAGACTGATTGGTGTCGATGATGAAATAGTCATTTGCCTGTTCGGTTTTGGCGACTGTCATGAGAATCTTTCTTGAATCCGGTGACCAGAGAATAGTAGCGGACTCAAAGTTAAAGGAGACTGGGAGTTTGACTAAGTTTCTGGGTTGAAGAGAGCGAACCAGAGGTTTTTCGGCTAAATTAATAAACCACAAGCCGATTTTACTTTCTTCTTTTTCTTGGGACAGGCTGGTTGTAGCGGCGGCCTGTTCTTGATCGGGTTCTGACAATTCTTTCTCAGGGGAGCTGTTGGCGGTTTCTTCAGTGGTGACAAAATAGACTAGTTTAATACCATCGGGGGAAATTTTTGGCTGACTGGCACCAGTAAAACTTAGCGCTTTTAGGTCTGGGGCAATGGGAAACAAAAGGGCGTTTGTTTCGGCGACAACCTCTTTCTCAATGGTAACAGTTTTTTTCCAAGTGGTAAAACCCGGTTTTTTTATTTCTATTTGATATTCGTCTGGAGAAAGAGTAATTGTTTGATCGGTGGCAGTTTTTAGTTTGCCATTAATCCAAACTTGGGCCCCCTCAGGGATTGAGGTAGCAGACAAGATTCCACTTGATCGAAACGTTCTATTGCCAATGTCGATTCGGTAACCTCGAACAAAAAAACCCGCCACTAGAGTAAGAATTCCCACCAGAACTAAACTACCAAGGGTGATTAAATTTCTTTTTTGAGCACGATTCATCATTAATATGATAACACAAAAAATTAAAATTAATCTTTTTTTAAAAAAGCTATGGGAAAATGGTCCTCAGCCAGAATGCTATAATGAATTTAGCTATTTACTAACCCCTATTAATGAATAAGAAAATATCAAATATTATCAGAGGGTGGTCGCCAAGACGAATGGGAATTGATTTAGGAACTGCCAATTGCTTGGTTTATTTGGAGGGGAAAGGAGTCGTTCTCAATGAACCAACCGTAGTGGCAGTGGCCTTTGATGATAACCGGGTAGTCGCTGTTGGCCAAGAAGCTAAAAAAATGCTTGGTCGAACCCCGGAGAATATTGTTGCTTCCCGGCCCTTAAAGGAGGGAGTAATTGCCAATTACCGAATAACCGAAGCCATGATTCGTTATTTTATTCGCGAGGCTTTGGGGCCTCATTTTATAAAACCCGAGGTGATGATTTGTATTCCAGCCGGGGCAACTCAAGTAGAGAGACGAGCGGTTATGGAAGCCACAATTCAGGCCGGGGCGAAAACGGTTTATTTAATCGATGAACCTTTGGCTGCGGCAATTGGAGCTCAAATGCCGATTGCTGAAGCCTCAGGCAATATGATTGTTGATATTGGCGGTGGTTCGACAGAGATTGCTGTAATTGCCCTGGGGGGAGTGGTGGTTCACGACTCTCTTCGGGTAGGAGGCAATAAGCTTGATGAGGCAATAATCAGCTATTTAAGAAAGAATTACAATTTAATTATTGGCGATCAAACAGCCGAGGAGGTTAAGATTAAAATAGGTTCGGCCACTAAGCCGGAGAAGGAATCTAAAATGGAAATTAAGGGTCGAGACTCCTTGCTTGGATTGCCCCGTTCAACAGGGTTAACCAGCGGTCAAATAAATGAAGCAATTCGGCCGGTTTTAGACCAGATGGTTAGTGCCGTTAAAGGGGTTTTGGAAAATACTCCGCCGGAGTTGACCAGGGATATTATTGACAAGGGGATTGTTCTTTCCGGCGGCACCAGCCTATTAAGCAATCTTGATCGTTTGATGACAGAGGAGATTGGGGTGCCTTGCTTTGTTGCCCCTGACCCAATACTTTGTGTTGTTAAAGGAACAGGAATTGCTGTAGAAAATATTGATCTTTATAAGAGGGCAATTAAAAAGCAATAATGTTAGTTTGATTTATGGTTAAGATTAACCTTTTGGGAGTTCAAATTAACAACGAAAGCAGGGAAGAGGTGCTTAAAAAGGTAGCCAAGATGGCCATCGACAAAGAAAAGCACTATATTGTTACCCCTAATCCCGAATTTATTGTCTTAGCCAAGGAGGATCCTGATTTTAGTAATATTCTTAATGGGGCTGATCTTTCTGTGCCCGACGGAATCGGTCTTATTTGGGCCTCTAGGCTTTTATACGGAAAGAACGGTCTTGGGGAGAGAATTACCGGTGTTGACCTGATGGCTGATATTTGTCAAATGGCCGCCCAAAAAAAATGGTCGGTTTTTCTTTTGGGCGCCAAAGAAGGGGTAGCTGAGAAATGCGCCGAAAAACTGAAATTAAAATATGGCTTGCGGGTTTTAGGGACTCATTCTGGTTGGGCTGACCAATCACAAGATGAAACAAACCGCCAGGTTATTGGCCGGAAAGTTGGTCATCGAGAATGTCATTTTATTTTTGTTGCTTATGGAGCCGGGAAACAGGAGAAATGGATCAAGAGAAATTTAGACAAGATTCCGGTAAAAGTGGCCATGGGAGTAGGGGGGTCGCTTGATTTTTTAAGTGGAAAAGTTAAACGAGCTCCAAAATTGGTTAGAAGATTTGGCTTGGAGTGGTTATGGCGTTTGGTTGGTCAACCATGGCGATGGCGAAGACAGCTGGCGTTGCCGAAATTTGTTTCTTTAGCCTTGAAGGAAAAGTTTTTTGCTGATTAGTCTTTTTTTTCCTGGATGCCCAGAAGCCAAAGAACCTGTTCTTTACGATAACGACGATCACCCCGGGAATTAATTCTAATGGCTGGTAATTTGCCCCTTTTTCCCCAGCGCTTAATTGTTAGTGGCGATACTCTTAGTAGATCGGCCACTTCTCGAACCGTTAACAAGTCAGGCAAGTTACTGAGGGTTAATTTTTTATCAAGAGGGTCTTTCTGATTATTCATAAACCAATGTATTATGGGGCTTATAATTGAGACTTCTGATATGAAGTGTATCAAAATATTAATTAGTTTGTCAAGGAGAAAATAAAAATAAGTCATAAAATAGCCTTGGGAGATATTTTATGAACTATTAATTAATAGATAGGCAGGTTGAGATTGGTTATTGTTCTCTTGTTGACTTTGATAGACTCGTATGGTAAAAATAAGTTTGTTTTTACCGAAGAAAGCGGGTGTCCAATAGTGGACTTAATTTCCAGCCGAGGTAGCCAGTTTTTTTATTACTGACACCTCGATAAGGGGTGTTTTTTTTTGACAAAAATGGTTAAACAAACAAAGCTTTACGAAGTTGATGATCTAAAGATTAAGCTTAGTAATTCTAAAAGTTTTTTCTTAATAGGATATCAAGGCTGGGACGCGAACCTGTTTAATCTTTTAAGGCAGAAAATCAGCCAGGAGGGAGGACAATTGAGGGTAATTAGAAATAATCTTTTTGAAAGAGCGACGGAAGGGTTGGTTGGCGACAAACCGTCCATCACCGGTCCAGTAGCTTGTTTATTTAGTCTTGACGATGAAGTTGCCCCCTTATCAATTCTTTGTGAGTTTTTAAAAGAGAACAGTCTCGAACCAGACCTAAGATCGGGTTTCTTAACCGAAACGGGGCAATCTCTTGATAGTCAAGAGACAGTTCGCCTGGCCAATCTGCCATCAGTCCAATCATTAAGATCAATGTTGGTTGGGGGATTAGCGGCCAGCCTAAGTCGTTTGTTATTTTGCCTTAATAGTCCAACACAAAAATTGGCTTTAGTTATAAAAGCATTACAAGACAGGCAAGGAGGTGAAGAATAGTGGCTGATGAGAAAAAAAGTATCCAAAAAGGATTGGGAAAAGTTGAACAATTAATCGAAGAAATAGGTTCTTTATCTGTTTTAGAATTGGCCGATTTGGTTAGCGCTTTAGAGGAGAAATTTGGAGTTTCAGCCGTGGCCGCTGCTCCAGCTGCCGCTGCTCCAGCTGCCGGTGAGGCGGGGGCTTCGGCGGAAGAGAAATCAAGCTATGCCGTTTTTCTCCAGGAAATAGGCCAAAATAAGATTGGTCTGATTAAGGCGGTTAGAGAAATCAACCCCAATCTGGGTCTTAAAGAAGCAAAAGAGTTAGTTGAAAGTGCTCCGGTTGAAATTGTTCAGGGTATTAAAAAGGAAGAAGCCGAAGATGTGGCTAAAAAGTTGGAAGAGGCAGGGGGCAAAGCAGAACTGAAATAAGATAAAGTGGGCTTGTGATAGAATAAGGCTTATGGCAGGAAAGATTTTTAATTTTTTGACAGATGCCCGTAGTGAGCTTAAGAAGGTAGTTTGGCCGACTAAAAGAGAAATGATGAATTTAACCATTGTCGTGGTGGCCGTTTCTTTTATTGTCGGCCTCTTCTTAACCGGGGCAGATTTTATTTTTGGTCGGTTAATAAGAACGATAATTGGTTATTAAATCTTTATAAAAAAATGGTAAAAAATACAGACAGCAATCAGGTTAAGAATCATTGGGTAATCACCGAAGGTGATCACCCTCAGGCTAAGTGGTATATTCTTCATACCTATTCTGGCCAAGAGTCTCGAGTGGCTAAGATACTGCAACAAAGAATTCAGGCCCTAAAAATTGAAGGTAATTTTTTTGAGATTCTTATACCAACCGAAGAAAGAATGAAAATAAGAGCGGGAAAGCGTTTTACTAAAGAGGAAATGCTTTTTCCTGGTTATGTTTTTGTTAGGATGGTTCTTGACGACAACTCTTGGGCAGCGGCCAGAGGCAGTGAGGGGGTAACTGGCTTTGTCGGGTCGGGTGATCAGCCAAGCCCGGTTGCCGAAAGAGAAATAAGAGCCATCGAGAAGTATTTGGCTACCGAAAAACCAAAATATACTGTTAAACTCACTGTTGGTGAGGCAGTCAAAATTGTTGATGGCCCATTTGCCGGTTTTTTGGGTACAATTGACAATATCGACAAAGAGCGAGGCAAACTAAGAGTCATGGTTTCTGTTTTTGGTCGAGAGACTCCGGTTGAATTAGACTTTTTACAAGCAAAGAAAGCTTAAATTTTTTAAACTCAAAAACGGCATATGGCTAAAAAAATTGTTTCCAAAATAAAGTTAAACTTATCGGCAGGAGAAGCAACTCCTGCTCCACCGGTTGGTCCTGTTTTGGGTCAGCATGGCATTCCAATTATGGACTTTGTCAAACAGTATAATGCAGAAACAGCAGATAAAAAGGGGAGTGTTATTCCGGTGGAAATTACTGTTTATGAGGATCGCAGTTTTGATTTTATCACCAAACTGCCTCCGGTGGCCGATTTTATTAAAAAAGCTTTGAAAATAGCTAAAGGATCTGGGGCTCCGGGTCGAGATTTAGTTGGTGTTTTGAGTCAGGAGCAAGTTGCCAGTATTGCCAAGGAAAAAATGTCTGACTTTAATACTAGCGACCCCGAAGCGGCTAAGAAAATTGTCATTGGCGCTGCCAAGAGCATGGGGGTGGAGGTTAAATAATGGCACAGATCAAAAAAACAAAAACCAACAACCCAAAAACTGTCAACGAAAAGGCTCCATCTGTCAGCAATAGTAAGGAAGCGGCCGTTAAAAAAAACAAGCCAAAAAACTTAAAAAAGCCGGGGACGGCGAATAGAAAAAGAGGGATAAAATATCTTAAGGCCAGGAAACTGGTTGATCCCCTAGGGCTTTATTCGGCTAAGGAAGCAGTTTCTCTTTTGAAGAAAACTGCTATAGCTGGTTTTGATGAGACAGCCGAAGCCCATTTAATTTTAAAACAGGAAAGTTTTTCTGTTCAGGTGGATTTTCCCTACGATCAAGGTAGAAAAAGGGTGATTGCCATTGCCGATGACGAATTGGTTATGGCAAAAATTAAGTCCGGTAAAATTGACTTTGATGTTTTGTTAGCCAGTCCCAAAATGATGCCCAAGTTGATTCCTTATGCACGATTTTTGGGACCAAAGGGATTAATGCCTAATCCCAAAGAAGGAACGGTAACTGCTGATCCGGAAAAAAAAGCCAAAAAATTGGCCAAAACCGGGGTAAAAATTAGAACTGAGAAAAAAACTCCCCTAGTTCACACTGTTTTTGGTCGAGCCAGTCAAAAAGAAACAGAGTTGGAAGCTAATTTGGAGGCCTTAATCAAAGCGGTTGGTAGACAAAATATTAGAAAATTGATAATAACCTCAACGATGGGGCCGGGAATTATTGTTAATCTTGATTGACACGTCAGTTCGTTTTTGCTACTATTAGATTAGTCCTGCCATTGAGGGGAAAGACTGCATGAGAGTCTTCCTCACCAAGCAAAAGTGTAGGGGTTTTGGATGTTCCCAGGCCCTAAAAAGCTTGAGACAGAAACCCACTCTGGTTTAACCGGGGAACACTTCTGCAGTAACCTCAGGGGCGGGACTTTTGGTGCTTTTCCTCAAGAAATAACGGCGGTTAAAAAAAGTGTTTTTCTTTTGTTGCCCAATTACTCGTTAGAAGTTAGTCCAGAAGAGTAGGCCATTGACGGTTAGCCCGATCATGGGAGTAAGAATAATATTAATTAACGATTGACCAGAAAATATTGGTAAAAAAGCAAAAATTAGCAGCAAGATGCCATGTTGTCTGGTAATTTTTTCTACCCGGGAGGCAATTTGACTTGGTAAAAAGCCGGTTAAAATTTTGTTGCCGTCAAGAGGATGAAGGGGAAGAAGATTGAAAATTCCCAAGATAACATTGAGCCGAATTAGCCCTAGCATTAAACTAACAGTAACCAAACTGTTAATGTTGAGTCGATGGGTTAACCATAAAATGAGGCTTCCTAGAATGGCGGCGGCCAAATTGGCTCCTGGTCCGGCCAAAGAGATTAAGGCACTGTCCCGACGAGGGTTGTCAAGGTTAAATTCATCAACTGGGACCGGTTTACCCCAGCCAAAGCCAAAAAAAATTAGTAAAATGGTTCCCATCGGATCCAGGTGGGCCAAGGGGTTGATGGTTAGTCGACCAGCAAATTTGGCGGTGGGATCACCTAATCGATTAGCAGTCCAAGCATGAGCGGCCTCATGAATTGATAAGGCAAAAAGAAGGCTGATAGCAAACACTAGCAAAGAAAAAGGGTCGGAAAAGTTTAGCATAAGAAAAAATTGAAAAAGTGACTTCCTCGTGTTAGTATAACATAGGAAAAATTAATTTATTTTTTAAAAAAATGCGTTGTCAGATTTGCAATAAAAAACCAGTAGTTGGTAATAAGATTATTAGAACGGGAACTGGGAAGTGGATTAAAAAGCGAGTTAAGGTGGTACGCAAGCCTAATTTGCAAAGAGCAACCCTGTTGTCTTCTGGAGAAGAGAAAAAAATTCTTGTTTGCACCGCTTGTTTAAGGAAGCTTAAGAAAACCGGTCAAATAAAGACTTACTCCAGCCAATAACTTAAAAGACTAACCAGGTCTTGTTTAAGGTGGGGAGAGTTTAAGAGAATTACCAATATTTCTTCATTGCTCTTTTCGATTAAGCCAACCAAACAATATAAGGCGCTATCAGTATAGCCTGGCTTTATTCCTATCAAACCGGGATAGGTTTTATCTAGGCCCAAGTTGTTTTCTAAGAAATATTGTTTATGGTTCTCGTTGGCATCAAGAATAATATGGCTAGTGCCAACAATGTTTCTGAATTTGGGAAATTTATCTAGAGTATATTTTGCCAGAATTGCCAGCTCATAGGCGGTGCTATGATTATTTTGGGAACCTTCTTGGTCTAGTCCATGAGGATTATAAAATTTAGTTTTTTTTAAGCCTAAAGAGTGGGCTTTTTCGTTCATTAGGTTAATAAAGAGAGAGTTTCGACCAGCGACATTTTCGGCAATAGCAAAGGCCGCATCGTTGCCAGAAACGAGCATTAATCCGTAAAGCAGTTCTTCCAGGGCTAACTTTTCTCCTGCGGCCAAGTTCATTGTCGCTTCACCCACTTGAGCTGCCTGATAAGAAATAATCATTCTTTGTTCTAGAGGGACTGATTCTAGGGCTATCAGGGCGGTCATGATTTTCGTCAGTGAAGCAATAGACATGGTTTGGTTGGCGTTTTTGGCCCAAAGGAGCTTATTCTTGGTCAAGTTAATAACTAGACCAGCTTGAGCGGCAATTTCAATTTCCCAGGAGGCAAAATTATCGGGTTGTTTTTCTGGTCGCCAAGCCAAATCACTATCTTTGCTCCAGGCGGAAACAATTTGTAAGATATCAGATATTGGTGAAATCAATGGCCTTTTTTGATTGTAATAGCGGATAGGAAGCGAGACTGCTAAAAGAAAAAGGAGAAAAAAAAGACTGGTTAGAAAAAACTTTTTTACTTTCATTGAAACAGACTTTGATCCAGGCCCTTATTCCAGGGAATTGGTCGTCGGCCGGGAAATTGAATAAGATCTATTTTTAGATTTTGGTTTTTTTGGTGAGCGCTGATAATTTTGACTCTTTGATTATTGATTAGGGTGTAGGTTCCTGGCCAAGGATTAAAAGCTCTTATTTTTCTCTCAATTTTATTAGTTAAATTGTGATTGCCCGAAAGAGCCTTTTTAATTTTTTCAACCTCAATATAACCATTTTCTCGGGAAAGTAATTTGGTGAAGGTGGCCCGTTGATGGTTTTGGGGTTTTGGATTGACTTTTCCTGTCAAAAAATCTAAAAGTTTTTCTTCCAACAGCTGACTGCCCAGGAAGAAAAGCCTTTCAGTTAAAGATTCCCTGGTGTCTTTAGGGTTGATAGCGGTTTTTTTTTGAGCAATAACTGGTCCGTGATCAATTTTTTCATCAAGTAAAAATAGTGTTGTTCCGGTGGTTTTTTGGCCATTAAAAATGGCCTGAGCAACCGGGGTTGGCCCTCTAAGCCTGGGAAGAAGAGAGGGGTGAATATTAATAATCCCCCTGGGGAAAGCCTTGATTGTCTGGACGGGGATTATTTGGCCATAAGCGGCCAAAATGCCTAAAGCCGGTTGTATTTGGTTAATTTTTTGTTGATTTTTAAAGTCTAGTTTTTGAGGGGTTAGAAGGGGGAGGTTTTTGTCTTGAGCAAATTTACCGACAGGGGTTGGGGTGAGAAGTTTTTTCCTTCCTGCTGGTCGCGGAGGTTGGGTGACGACCAGTTTGATGGTCAGGTAAGGCAGGGTAAGAATTTTTTTTAAGATGATAAGCGAGTCTTCCTGAGAGCCAAAAAAAATTGTTGGAAAGAAGTGGTCCATAATTAAAAGTTTGCCTCTTGATGGGAGATTTTTTCCAATTGGCCGTTTTTTTCTTGGAAAAATTGGCCGCCCTCTTTTTTCACCCTTTGAGGAAAGAGCAGGCCTTTCAGGTGGTCTAATTCGTGTTGAAAAATAATTGCTTCTAGTCCGTTTAGGGTTTTTTTAACTTTTCTGCCTTTGTTATTAAACCAGCAGGCCTCAATTTTTGCCCAGCGCTTAACTGTGCCATAAAGATGAGGCAGAGAAAGACAGCCTTCCAGAAAAGGCTGGGGTTGATAATCTTCTTGGTGGTGGTTGGCCCCTTCTAGGAGAAGAGAATACTGCTTCTTCTTTGAGTGGCCGGTAATGGCAGGATTAATAAAAAGTTGGGCTTCTTGTTGGGGAAGTCTAATGATAAAAACTGTTTTATTCTTACCAATCTGCGGCGCCGCTAGACCAACACCCTTGTCGGTTAAAGAGGAAATTAGTTGTTTGCCTAGCCTAAAAGTTTTCAGGTCAATATTGGTAATTGGCGAAGAAACTTTTGTTAAAACAGGACTGGGGGCGGTGATAATTTCCATGAGTCCTTTTATTATAGCACCACAATTTCGGGTTATTTAATTATTCGGCGAGTTTTTCCCAGAAAGCTCTGCCCTCAGGGTGTTCGGGATTAAGGTTGCCGATCAGGAATTTTAATCTTTCTTTGGCTTTATCTGTTTGACCGTTTTCTTGATAGAACTTTGCCAGCCAGTAATAACCATCCTGATAATCTGGTTTTAGGCGGATTGTTGTTTCCAGCCAGTTGATGGCTTGGTTGAGATTACCTTGCTGATGAACTAAGATGCCTAGATTATAGGTGATTCTTGGGTTAACTGGCGCTAACCGGTGAGCTTCTAAGAGGAGTCGATAAGCCGATTCCTGATATTTCTGATCAAGGCTGGAAAGTAGGTAGTAGGTTTGAGATTGTTGACGATAAAAATTGACCTGATGTGGGTTGGCCTTAAGAGTCTTTTGGGCTAATTCCTGAGATAAAATAACAAATCTGTCTGATTCTTTTTGATTGTTTTCTTGGCTGAGGGCAATTGCTAAATAGGCGCAGTTAGTTGCCATTTTGTTGGTGTAAAAAGGTTCTTGGGGTCTTAGATGCTGGGCTCGTTGGTAATTGAAATAAGCTCCAGAATAATTACTCTGCTGGAAACTTTTTTCGCCTTGGTAAAAGTAGTAGTCGGCCAGCCAATATCGAATTAAGCCAAAAACAAGATTAACACTAACAAGAAGAATAATTATTGTTAGAATTTTTTGTCGTTCTGAAAAAGAGCGAAAATTTCTTTTCATAACTTTAGAGGTTTCTTTATTAAGGACAAAGGTGAAAGCGGGGATTAAGAAAAACAAAAGATTGATAACGACAACAGAGAAACCAAAAAAGTTAGTTATCAAAATGGTCAGGTATCCGGATCCAAGCGCCATTGTTAAAAGGAAGTTCTGGGTGTTTTTAAGCTTTTTTAAAATTAAGGCAAGAGTGATCCCAATGAGACCAAGATGGGTGGTAAAACCAACCAAACCAGTAGTGGCGAGAAAATTGAGATATTCGTTGTGGGCCTTGTTATAGAGAAAATCCCATTCGGACAGCTGGTTGTGGCTTTGGGGTTGATACCAATAGTAGGAATAGGCAAAAGTTTCTGGTCCAGTACCCAAGAGGGGGTAGTTTTTAAAGATTGTAATTGCTCCCTCCCAAACAGTTTTTCTGATATCGGCGGTAGCACTGCCCAAGTCGGGGTCATTGCCATTTTCGGCCCATTTTGGTAAAGATTGAGGGTTAATCAGGGAAAACCGCTCCAGGTGTTGATTGATGGAAGGAAAAGGAGAAAGAAAAAAGGCAGTAAGAATGATGGCTAAACAGCCAAACAGTAAAAAGGTTTTTTTAACTTTAGTAGTTTGAGCGAAAAAGGAGATAATAAGACCAAGAAGGTAAACGAACCAGAAAGCCAAAAAACCGGATCGAGAACGAGTGAAAACTAAGGTTAGAAAAGAAATAAGAAAGATAGCCAAAAAAAGAGCCTTTTTTGATTTCTTTTTGGCTTGGTTAAAGAAGGCAAAATTAAGAAAAATTAAACTGGTAATCCAGGCGGCCAGCCAATTGGGTTGGCCAAGAGTCGAAAAAATTCGCGCCGGAACATCCTGGGCCCAAAGGTGATTGTCAAAACCGGTTTTTTGTAAGAGGCCATAACAAGAGGCGGGAACCAAGGATAGGGAAAAAATTTTAAGATAATGCTTGGCCTTTGAAGAGCCAATATTGGCGGCGAAAGCAAAATAAAGCAGGATATAAGCCAAGAAAGACAAAAGACCGCCGTTTTGTCGAGTATAATAACCCCAAAACGAAGTGTAGGGGTCGACTGAGGCAATGGTGGCTATTGTTTGCCCCAAGAAGAAGATTAATAATGGCCAAAAAAGAGAGGTTTTTTGAAAAATTAGCCTTTTCTCACGAATCATTTTAATAAGCCAAGCGGCTACGATGATTATGGTTGCCAGATAGACCAGAAACATCTTGTTAAATTCGAAGAGTTCGTAATTAACGGTGGTGAAAACAAGCGGAACAAAAAAGAAAAGACAACCAAAAACGATTTCAATAATTTTTTGGCAAACAAGGCTAACCCTCAAATCAGGTTTATCCATATAAGTTAATAGTATAACGAAACTGTTGTTGAAATGAAGTTTTTCTTGAGGAATAGAAAAAGAAGATCGGGCGGACTATTGTTTGGTGG
>JAQVIV010000022.1 GCA_028695445.1 Candidatus Shapirobacteria bacterium | reverse complement strand
GGGCTTGGGCCGGCCGTCTATGCCCGGCTTTGCCCTAAACTCGGCTGTTGACCAACTCTTGAAAAACGAGTTTGATTTATTGCGAAAAAATGGCCAAAGACATGAATTAATGACCCGATACGGTATTGACGCCCTGCCTTTTTCTCATCCTGATTTGCCCATTTGGCGGGATGATGTTTATCATTTTAAGGGCGCCTGCACCCTTCACCAACCCACCAATTTAGAAATTTGCGGCATTATTGATGATGTTTGGATTAACAAACAAAAAGAGCTGTTAATCGTTGATTACAAATCCACCAGCACCGCCAGCGAGATTTCCCTAGATGATGAATACAAGCAGGGCTATAAAAAACAAATGGAAGTTTACCAATGGATTTTTCGCCAACTTGGTTTTGCCGTTAACAACACCGGCTATTTTGTTTACGCCAATGCCGGAAAAAACCGACCCAAGTTTGACGCCAGGTTAGAGTTTGAATTGCAAATCATCCCCCATGAGGGCAATGATTCTTGGGTTGAGCCGACAATTTACAAAATCAAAGAGTGTCTGAACTCTGACCAAATCCCCAACCCGGGAGAGAATTGTGAATATTGCCAGTATCGAAAGTTGACTGGAAGGGAAGGGGGGTAAAAACATGAAAATTATTTTAGATTCGACTAAACCAATCATCGAGCAGTCAAAACATGTCCGGATAAATCGAGAAGCCATTTTGGAATTTGCCAAAACCATTGCCTCTGGCGACTTTGAGCAATCAGAATATAATAACGAAACAATTATTGAAAACGGCTCGAATGAAGAACAGGTTGCTTACAGCATTGTTTATAATTCACTAAACTTTTGTTACTGGGGTCAGCCAAAATGGGCAATCACCATCGATAGAAAAAACTATGATGGCAGTTTTGCTATGCTTCGCGCCCTGAAAAAAGGTCTTGAAAAGGGCTATCGGCTACTTAACCCTCAATATCTTACTTCTTTACCGGAAGAAGATTTAAAAACCGTTTTCTTGGGTAATGTAGAAATTCCTCTGTTTAAAGAAAGGCTAAAGTTATTAAAAAATTTGGGGCAAATTGTTAGCCAAAAGTTTGACGGCTCTTTCTTTAACATTATTAAAAAGGGCCAACTTGATGCCGTCAAAATAGTTGAAGTTTTAGTTAAAGACTTTCCAAAAATATTTAACGACACCGCCAATTACCATGGACAAAAAGTTTTTTTTCATAAAAGAGCCCAGCTTGTTCCGGCTCATTTAGTTGATCTAGAAAAATTTGGCTTAATTTCAGAAAAAATCACCAGCTATGACCAGTTGACAGCCTTTGCCGATTATAAGGTTCCCCAAATATTAAGAAAATTCAATATTCTTGAGTATGATAAAGAATTAACTGAAAAAGTTGATAACATGATCAAAATTCCGGCCGGATCCGATGAGGAAATTGAAATCCGGGCCAATACCATCTGGGCAATAGAATTAGCGACCCAAAAACTAATGGAAAAATTCCCTCAAGCCAGCGCCGCTAAGGTTGACGGGATTTTTTGGTTCAGGGGGCAAACAAAATCACCTGACGATAAACCCTACCACCGAACTAGGACAATCTGGTATTAAAAAAATAATTATCTTGGTTTCTTAAACTAAAAAATTTTATAAAAGCTTCTTTTCCAAATAAACACTTTCACTATCGGCATTTGCCAAAATAGAAAAACCAAGCTTCTGATAAAAATTTATTACCCCGGTGTTCTTTTTCAAAACTTTTAAAGTAATTTTGGGACAATCTAGTTGTTTGGCCAAAGAAAAAGCTCTGTTCATCAATTCAGAGCCAATACCTTGCCGCCAAAATGATTTTTTAACTTGAATATTATGGATGTAGAGGCTATCTTCTTTCTTTTCGCAATCCAATAAACCAACCGGTTCTTCTTCAAGCAAGGCAATGAAAATGTTTTCTAGCTTAAGATTTGATAAAAACAAATCATCGTTCCAATCAATTAGCCAAGACATGTTGCCGCGCGTTAGCTTTAAAATAAAATCAAGATCGCTTCTTTTGGCCGGCCTAATCTTAATCATAGTCATTATTATAGCAACAGGGGTTGTCTGATAAAATGAAGAGGGATAAAAAAAGTAACAATGGAAAAAGTAAAAATCCGGCTAATTTATGAAAAGCTTCTTCAAAAACTGAAAGAAGCCAATGATAAGCCAAGCCAACACCAAGACAGCTACGGTGGCAATAAAGACAAAAAGCTACATCTGCGCATTGCCACTATAAGAAAAATTGCCCAAGATCTTGTTGCCGCTAATAAAAACCTTACTACTAGCGAATGGGTTGAGCTTTTTGGTTTTCTTTCCAATGGAGAATTTGACGAAGAAAAACAATTAATCGGAAAAATTCTTGAAAATCATAGTGATTTAAGAAAATCGATTAGCTCAAAAGAGGTTGAAAAAATTTTGGCTAAAATGGAAGGGTGGAGCCAGGTGGATTCGGTTTGTCAATCCGTTTTCGGTGCAAAAGAGCTTTTGCTTCACTGGGAAGAATGGAAAAAAACAATTAAGACTTTAACCAAAAGCCCAAATTTAAATAAAAGAAGAGCCGGTTTGGTGCTTTTGACCGCTCCGGTAAGACAGTCGACAGATGAAGGGTTCGCTAATTTGGGACTTGAGGTTATCGATAAGGCAAAAGGCGAAAAAGACAAACTAATCACCAAGGCAATTTCTTGGCTCCTACGAGAAATGATAAAAAACCATCGGGCAAAAGTTGAAGAATATTTGGAGAACAATAAAGACAGTTTGCCGGCGATAGCAGTGCGAGAAACAGAAAACAAACTAAGAACAGGAAAAAAATAAAACCCTTAAAAATTTCTCTTTTGAGGCGTAAATTTGCTTGGTTTGGCCATTTTTTTCCAACCGATATACTGTTTAATTAAATCAATAAGCCCCAAGTTGTGGGAGTGGTAAACCACAAAGCC
Organism: Candidatus Shapirobacteria bacterium; assembly: GCA_028695445.1. Lineage (GTDB taxonomy): Bacteria > Patescibacteriota > Microgenomatia > 0-14-0-10-38-17 > 0-14-0-10-38-17 > JAQVFF01. The sequence goes on along the minus strand of JAQVIV010000022.1, from coordinate 5,809 downwards.
TGGTTCGCGAACTATTCGATACCCCTTATCCAACCAGCGCCAAGCCCAATCGACATCTTCCCCGCCACCGGCAAAATCTTCATTTAGGGGGTATTCTTCCCATAAATCACGACGGATAATAGCATTGGTAAACCCCAATACGCCGCCGCGAGGTTTTTTGCCAGCCCCAAAAACCACCCGCCCCCTCTTAAATATCCTGTTGGGCAGGGAAAACAGTTTCTCCGCCCAAGTTGCATCCGGGAAGGGGAGAGGTTTGGCAAAAACACCGGCCACTTTTTTATCTTGAAAATTGGCCAGGCCTTTGGCAAGCCAGTATTTATTAATAGGAATCGAGTGGCCGCTTAAAAAAACCAAATACTGGCCACTGCTATGACTGGCGCCAAGATTGCCAGCATAAGGATAAGTAAATTTTCCCTTAGGAAGGTTGACTATCTTGCCACCGTATTTGCGAGCAATGGCGCAAGTTTTATCAGTTGAGTTATCATCAACAATGATAATTTCAAAATCTTGAAACGTCTGTCGTTTTAGCATCGCCAAAACTTGGCCTAAATATCTTGCCTCGTTTTTGGTTCTGATAATGATTGAGACTTGGGGCATAGAATTGGTTTGATTATAACAATATAAAAAAAAATATTAGAAATTGTCTGATAAAATGAATAAATGATTAAGGTAAAAAAGAAAAAACCGGTTGTTTATGCCTTCATTGACAGCCAAAATCTAAACTTGGGAACAAGTAAAAATATTTACAAAAACAGAAAAGTAATATATCGGGGTTGGAAATTAGATTTTCAAAAATTTAGGCAATATCTTTTTGACAAATTCAGAGTAGAGAAGGCTTTTTTGTTTATCGGCTATTTAGAAAAAAATGAAAAATTATATGCACATCTCAGACGATACGGTTTTCAATTAATTTTTAAACCCACTGTCAAGAACAATGACGGCAAGCCCAAAGGCAATGTTGATGCTGAAATAGTTTTGCATGCCGCCGCAATAGAGCATAACAACTATGACAAGGCAGTTTTTGTTTCCGGAGACGGAGATTTTTATTGTCTTTACCGATACTTAAAAGAAAAGGGGAAACTGGGAAAAATAATTGTCCCAAATAGAAAATCAGAATCATCCTTATTAAGAAGTTTTCAAAACCACAAGGTTTTTCTTATTAGGGAGAAAGAGAGGCTTATCCTTAAAAAATAAAAGCGGGAGGCGTAGCGCTCTACCACTCGAGTAGGCGGTCGTTTCTCCCTCGTGATTGGTCTTATTATACCCGATATGCAGAAAAAAAATCAACTACTAATAAAAGTTCGAATTCGGCTAGTGATTATAAAAAACGGCCAGCTTTTGGCTTATTATGACTCAATAGACGATTATTATTTTTACATTGGCGGCAAACTAGAATTTGGCGAAACAATTAAAGATTGTTGGGAAAGGGAAATAAAAGAAGAATTAGGCGAAGAAGTGGAATTTACTTTTAAAAAAATTCTTTATATCCGCGACTTTATTTTAAAAAAAGACGGCGAGCACAGCCTAGAATTGTTTATCTTGGGCGATATTAATAAATTCGAAGAAATTAACGGGCGGCCCGATCCAGAATTTGATGGTAAAAAATGGCCCATTTGGCTTGATATTAATAATTTGCCTGACAATCTTTACCCTAAAACATTAAACAAAAAAATCTTAAAAGATTATCAAAACGGCTTTCCCCAAACAGGAGAATATATTGGCCCAATAGAATAGCAAATACCAAGAAACTCCCTAAAAACTATCTTTTCCTTCCAGGGCCCTCTATAATGTTGGGTACTACAAGTACCAACACCATGAAAATAAAAACTTTTCTTATCCTAATCTTTTTCTTGCTTTTGCCCCAAATGACCGGCGCCATTGGCGCTTATTTTACCCTTCCGGCTATTGCCTCTTGGTACCAATTTATAAATAAACCCGCTTGGGCTCCTCCCAATTGGCTTTTTGGGCCGGCCTGGACCACGCTTTATTTTTTAATGGGGATGGCCTCTTTCTTGATCTGGCAAAAAAGGAAAGACCCCAAGGCTAAAAAAGCTTTAACAATTTATCTTCTCCACCTGCCGCTAAATTCTCTTTGGTCAATTCTATTTTTTGGCCTAAGAAGCCCGCTTTGGGCTTTTATAGAAATAATGGTTTTGTGGGGGGCAATTTTATACCTGACCATCTCCTTTTTTAAAATTAAGAAGGTTTCTGGCTGGCTGTTCTTGCCCTATTTATTATGGACCAGTTTTGCCTCGGCCTTGAACCTGGCTATTGTGCTTTTAAACTAGATGAGGATTTGGGATTTGCCGGTAAAAGATTTGTGTAAAAATCATCTTTTAGGTGAACATCGCGAACTTCACGCCATCTGGAGCATTTTAACCAAAAATACTAAAACAAAATTTAAGTAGTCAGCGCAAACTGTTTTCGCAAAATTATTCACAATCTTAGAAAGGAGAATTTTCGGGAATCCTTAACAAGTTTTGATTTAGAAATTAGCAATCTATCCTCCGAAACCAAAAAAAATGTTTTTCAACACAAACGAAACCGATGATAAGATTCTGAAAATGGTCGTGCTGAACTCAAAAAAAGCCTAATTTTAATTACGCTCGATAACCCAAAACTAGAGGTTGATTTTTTGTAGGAACACGCCTTTTCAAGGCTTATAGGGTTCGGCTTAATGTTTTTACTTGGGTCCTAGTTAAAACAAGTTCGCTCTGCCTTTTCAATTGTTTTCCTTAACCATTCAGGATATTTTTCATCGTTGATAATTGTCTCCGCACTTATCCATTCAAAATTCGAATGTTCCTCACTTAGCTCAACCTTTTCTTGCTTGGTCGTACAAAAAAAATCAACTCCCGTTAACTGAAAGCCTTTATTTTCCTTAGCAAATGTCCAGGCATTAAAAACTTGCCCCACCTCGACATCCAGTCCGGTTTCTTCTTTGGCCTCCCGAACGACTGCCTCCTCAAGTTTTTCCCCAAATCTTATTCTGCCTCCAGGCATATCAAAAGTATTAGGATTAATATCTTCAAGGTCACTCTTTTTTAAAACTAAAAACTTTTTCAATTTAGTATTAAAAATAATCGCTTTAGTTGCTACCCCGAATTCTGGCATAGTGTTATTCTATAAAACTCATTAACAAACTTCAACTTTTATTGACCATTCTCAACTCGGTTTTGATATTAGTTGAAAGAATAGTCATATTGTCGGTATTAATTGAATATTTTAAGCCAATCTTGTTGAAATAATTTAAAGGAATATCCTTATAAGACTTGAGCGGAGAAAACAGAACGTTAGAGGTGGGACAGATTTCCAATTCAATGTTTCTGGCAATAACTCTTTTTAACAACTCATCCCGGCGTTTGTTCACTTTTCGCGAATAATTTACAAAATTGTCAGGAACCCAAAGGAATACACCATGGCCAATGCCGTCAATTGGGAGTTTTAGTAATTTATCAAAATAGCTCAGATATTTTTCAGGGGAAATATTAGTAAAATTTTCACCGGCATGAACTGATATTTTGAGCTCTCGATTGTTTTGTGAATGGCATTTTTTATTAAAAGATGAAAGCCTGTCTACCGCAGAAGAAATAATATCTATGTTGCCAACGTTTTCGTTTCCTGAAAAATCAAAACCGCTTATGTAACCAAAAACTTCTTCGTCAGAAATTAGATAATCAAGCAATTTTCCGAGTGATTGTTGATTTATATTTTTATAGCCCTTTTCTGTGCTAATAAAAGTCAATCTAATCGAACCCTTAACCGATAAATTTTTATTATCTTTTAATCCCTGAACCATGCCTCGAAGTCTGTATTTTGTTTTTTCTAAATCCAAAAGTGGTCCTGCAAAAATATCAACTTTACTTACTTTAAGTTTTGACAAATAAGAAACGATAGCGCTGATACCCCCTCGATAGGTTGATTCAATTTCTTGACTCTTTCTGGGTTTAGTTATCTTTTGGATAAACCCGTATAGTTCAAAGAACTTCTTGTAATTACAGGCATGATTATTCTTGCTACCAAATAATCCTTTTACGTCTTTTTTAAAAAGAGAATAGGTTTCATTGGAAAAGTTCCCTTCTTTTAATCTTTTAGATACTTGTCTTGAAAATAAGTTTTCGAGAAGAACATCGTCAATAGGGCCTCCACGAAAATCTTTAATTTTTAACCAAACATACGACAAGGGCAAAGAGCCGGTGTAATGCAAATGCTGATCTTTATAGGTCATATTTGACTTGACAATTTAGAGCGTAAAATATAATATTCCCTTAATGTGCATTGAATGTGCATATGATAGCAAAATAATCACCATGTCTCAACTAAAGCGAGTAAGCCGAGCCCATTATTCTTCAGCTAGATATATAGAAGAACATGCTGATTTGCCTGAAGCGGAACCCAATTACAAAAACGTCGGCTGGTCGCTAGGTAACGCCTGTCCCCTGGACTGTAAACAATGTTACTCAAAAAGCGCCAGAGACCCCGGACAAGATTTAACAAAAGAGGCAGTAAACAGAGTAGTTAATCAATTAGCCTGTTTGGGAGTGGAAACAGTCAATCTTGGCGGAAACGAACCAATTTACACCAACGGACTTAACCCTAAAAATTCCTTACTTCCATATATCTTGGATTCCATCACCAAAAAGGGGATGTTAGTTGGAATTACTACCTCAGGAATCACACTGGTGCAGTTAGAAAGACTCTTTCCCGGTTATGTAGAAAAAATAAACGATGTTGATATTAGTATTGATTCTCCTAGGCCTCGTGAACATGATCAAAATAGGGGTAAAAGCGGAGTTTACAAATTGGCGATGCAAGCATTAAAGATTTGCAAAAAACACCAAATTCCAAGAAGCTTTATTATGTGCGCAATGAACTGGAATTTCACTCCGGAAAGAATTAACGAAATGATTGACTTGGCTATTAAGCATCAGGCAAATTATCGCGTCAATCCAATCAAGCCCATTGAGCCCGAACATATGGACCTTGTCTTAACGCCAAAACAATTTTATCAAGGCTTAATGACGATATTGGCAAGATGCGAACCAACCGATTTGAGCGATCCGGCCTGGGCAAGCTCTGTTAATATTACCCCAAACATTATTTCCGGATGCCCGTGCGGAATCACTTCATTTAGAATTCATTCAATTACACCCGATGGTCAGATACCAATTTCTCCCTGTATATACTTACATGACTATAAATATGGTAATTTACAAACAATGGATATTCAGGAAATTTTAAATTCCCCTCCTTTTCAAGCTTTTAGAAGACGAAAGGCTAATCCTGAGATAATTGAAGGTTGCCAAGATTGTGACCAGATATCTGTTTGTGGGGGTGGCTGCGCCGCTAGAGCTTATTTACACAGATTGCACAAAGAAGGAGATAACAAACGAACTTTATTTGTCAAAGATCCTTATTGTCCTAAAGATTTTGCTCCAAAAAAACAGACACAAGCCGGGCAAGTAAGTATTAAGAAAGGCGAACACGCCCTAGTTCATAAGGGTTATCTATGCACTGGCATATTTTCACCAAAAGAGAACAAGCATGGTTAAAAGTAAAGAAATTACCTTAATATCACCACCGACTACTACCCATCGGACACCCGAGGAATGCTTAGGTTTAGAATATTTGGCGGCAGAATCTATCGAACGGGGTCATAAGATTAATTATCTTGATACCTGGATGTCTGGATTGGATTCCAAACAGACGGCTGAAAGAGTTCTGGAAAGAAAACCTGATGTTGTAGGAATATCACCTTCAATGGATTCTTTTCCGGTCGTAACTGATCTAATTCAGCTTTTAAGATCTC
>JAQVIV010000021.1 GCA_028695445.1 Candidatus Shapirobacteria bacterium | reverse complement strand
TTGTGAATAACCCATCTGCCCGGATTGTCTTTGAGCAGTTTGATTGGAATCACAACCACAGTTTCCGCATCCACAACCGCTAGAGGACTTTGCTATTTGAGCGTATGATTCCTTGATGATTTTTTTAACACTGTCGTTTTTTGCCATGCTTATACTCCTTTCCTCTGATCCACTAGACCACCGATATAGTTTGCTTTATAAACTGGCTTTTCTCCTTGTTTTATCTGTTCTTCTCCAAAAAATCTATCTACTTCACCTTCCCAAATATTGACATAAGTATATTCTCCTTCCTTGTATTCCTTGGGTCCACGGTAGGGATAATCTTCAGGCATACCCATCAAGGCGTTTCGTAAAACTCTATAGACAGGATTGGTTTCTACCCCTTCTTCAACCCAACCGTAATAAACCATCATCCAGTAGGGTTTGCCTTCATAAAAAACAATTGTCCTGCCTCCATATGGCTCCCCGCCAAAAAAGTTGTCGTGAAGTCGCCAAGGACCTTTTTGAAAGGGGATAGTGGTTGAACCATCAGGTTCTTTAACCCACCTTTTTTCTTCACCACCGGCATATCCGGTTTGATTAGCATCAATCAAAAACTGTTTTAGGGTTTCCTTGTTCATAACCCTATTTTACACCCTTCAAGAACGTCATAACTCTGCATTCCTAATATCTGGTTATATTAATTCCTAATTCGCTCAGGGTGATAGAAAATATTAAAACTTCTACTCTTGAGAAACCAGCGCACGCTTATGCTTGAAGGAGTTCTAAACCCCAACTGTAGGTTCCGACCCTAGGTTCCGACCCTCGGGGTCGAGTAGCTTCGGACCTTCAATATGCGAAAGTTATATTAACTCTCTAGTTGGTTCCGTAATTCTCAGATTAATCTAACTAAACTGTTTTCTCCTATTTTCAAGGATTTACAAATACGGTAGCGGTTGAACAGGCGAAGAAAAGGTTAAAAAGGATTTACTTGTTGGCAGGAATTGAAGGTAAGTTCCTTGATGAGAACCTAAACCATTAAGCCTTTTAGATTAATTTTTCTATGCTTCTCAATTACTTTCTTAAACCCAGGCGTTAATTCGGTCAACCTCTGAAGTTTTCCGTCTACCAACACTTTCGGATTGACGAAGCGAAATTTTTTAAAGACTTTCTTCCCCGAAGCTCTTTTTACACTGCTTAAATCTCTTTTCTTTAAAAGACTTAACTTTTCTTGTATCCCCTTATGCTTACTCGCCTCAATTTTACCCAATACAAACGGTTCATCCTCAAAAAAGTCTTTCTCTGCTACTATTTTTTCTTCAAGAGCCAATTTGACCATTTCTGAAAAAAGATGATACCTAATCATTGATTCATAACCACCCCAGTGTTGGGTCTGAAGCTCCAAATAGTTATTTGCAAAATCAAGAGCGTGACCCTTGTCGGTGAAAACAATCTCGCCGTTATAATTTACCAGGCTATTAAGACACTCCTTTACAATTTTTGGGTTTAACCAATACTTAAACTCTCTTAAAGCGTAATCAACCCTATCGGCACATAAATCGGGAATATTTCTCTCAAGCAAAGAGTAATTTTCCTCATTTAAGATCCGCTCTACCCGAAACCCGTATTTTTTTAATATTTTTGGAATATCGGTACTTTTAACAAATTTGGCATGGATTCTGTTGTGGTATCCTTCAGTTCCGTTTGGTCCGTCGCCAAAGACCCAATCGGCGATATGCGAGAACGCCAGAACCGAAACGTCGTGAAGTAAGCCCGCAACTTGTTCTTCCAATGTCGCCCCAAGCTTTCTTAAAAGAAGCATTGCGCCAACACTATGCTCGTACCGGCTGTAGTTTTCGAAGTGGTAATATTTGTCCGGTATCCCGTATTGGGAAATCCTTTTAAGCCTGTTGATCGAAGGATTCTTTAAAATATCCAACAGAACCGGCTCCTTAACTTCGTATTTTCCGTAGATATTGTCCTTAATTGTCATCCTTGGCTAATCTCGGGTAATTAAAATAATGCTCATTCTCCAAGCATTGATATTGCTCAAACGTGGCCTTGGGTAAAACAGGGTCCGTTCCGACGCCGTGAGAAAGACCTGTTTTAGTTATTTTCTCACTCCCACGCTTTGGACACCTTAAATCTTTTTTCATTTTTGTTGGTCCTCCCGATTTAATATCAATTTTACCATTCTATTCCCGAAGTAGTCACCACACCCGATGTGGATTTCTATTTGCGCATCAGGAAAAGGGCTCTAGAATTGCAAATTCCGATTCCGACCCCAGGGGTCGGACAGATTCGGACCTTCGATATTTTAATCTTTAGTTACATTTTAAGACGTAATTAAAAACTAAAATGCGTCTTCGGGTTTTTGTTAAAATAACAGCAAGGATGACAATAAATTTTCAAGAATTTGGTAAAGGGAGACAAAAGATCATTTTTCTCCACGGCTGGCAACAAAACAGCAAATCGTTCCTATCGCTAGTTCCTTTCCTCTACCGGCAATTTAAGCTGTATTTTTTAGACCTACCCGGCTTTGGCAAAACACCCTTGTCGACAAACCTTTCCTCCTCGGCTGATTATGCCCAATTAATTTCCCGATGGGCCAAAAAAAGGCAAATCAACAAGCCTGTTATTATTGGCCATTCTTTTGGCGGCAAGGTAGCCGCCCTTCTGGCTTCTCAATGCCCCCAAGAGTTGGAAAAATTAATTCTCATTGCCCCCGCAGGCATTCCTCATCCCCGCTGGTGGTACCCTCTAAGCGCTAAAATCCCACCAAAGATTAAACAAAAATTAGAACCAATCACTAAAATCGTTTTTACCAGCCGTGATTTTAAAGAGGCCGGACCGCTTCAGCCAATACTAGCAAACATTGTTAAAGAAGACTTAAGATCAGTTTTTGCCAATATTCACGCTCCCACTTTAATTATTTGGGGGAAAACCGATCAAGAGTTGCCGCTAACCGATGGCCAAGAAATAAACCGGCTAATTCCCAACAGCCAATTAAAAATAATTCCTGCTGGCCATTTTCCTTTCTGGGACCAACCAAAAAAAGCCGCTCAAATTATTAGTCGGTTTATTGCCCGATAATGAAAAATATCAAAAAACACCTTTATTTACTCCAATTGGAAGAATACCAAAACAACCGCTATCTTGCCTGGCTTAAAAAGAACAATATTAATAATTTAAAAGAAAACAAAAATCAATTAAAGTGGACCCTGAGAGTCTCTCTAACTTGGCTTTTTTCTCTACCCCTAACGATCTTTACAACAACCACAAAGGCTGTTGCTTGGACTAATAGTCTAATGGAAAAGTTTTTCAATTTAATCGGTGCCCTGGTTATTCTTTTGGCCAAAATCAAGCTTGGTTTTTATCCTAATACCACTCGGATTATTATCACCGGCAGTTACGGCAAAACCACCCTCAAAGAAATGCTGGCCTGGATTATTTCTCCTTACCGGATGGTTTTAAAAACTCCCAATAATATCAATACCCCCCTGGGCATTGCCAAAATGATTTTGACAAAATTAAATCGCCAAACAGAAGTGTTTATTATTGAGGCTGGCGCCTATCAAATGGGTGACATTAAAAAAATTTGCCAGCTTATTAAACCCCATATCGGCATTATTACCATAATCGGCCTGATGCATTTAGAGCGTTTTGACAGCTTTACCCGCCTAAAAAAAACCAAGCAAGAGATTATCCCTTTTATTAAAGAGAAAAACCGACTTTTTTTGCCCCCAAAAGATCATCATTTTATCGATTTTAAGACTACAGTTTCTAAGATTGCTCAAGACTTAGGCGTTAGCCTTGCTCAAATTAAACAAAGACTGGCCTCTTTCGTTTGGCCAGCTCATCGACTTGAGGAAAAAATAATTAACCAGCAAATTACTATTTTGGACGATTCTTATAATAGCAATCCTCTTGGCGCCCAAAAAGCCCTAAAAAAAATAAAATCCTTTTCCAAACGGCAAAAAATAATTGTTACCCCCGGAATGATTGAGTTTGGTAAAAAACAATATCAAATTAATTTTCAATTAGGAAAGGATATTGGCCGTATTACCGATATCGCCGTAATTATCGGTAACACTAATAAAAAGGCGCTTTTGGCCGGAATACGGGCTAACAAGAGGAAAATTAAAACCATTACCTTGGCCAACGGCCAAGGTTGGCTAACAACAATAAGACCCCACCTAAAACCCCCAACGGCAATACTTTTAGAAAACGATTTGCCTGACCATTACTTTTGATCCAATAGAGGATTATCGAAGGAGTAGGAAAGAGAATTAGTTTGTCTGGCTTTTTCTTGGGCTAGTTTTACCAACCGGTCGATCATTTTTTCCGGGGCTAAGCCACTAGCCTGCCAAAGATAAAAAGAAAGCGAGCCAGGAATGGTGTTGACTTCATTAATATAAACGGCACCGGTTTTTTTCTCATACAAAAAATCCACTCTGACCATCCCCCAGCAATTTAAACAGGAAAAGGCTTTAAGGGCCATTTCCTGTATCTTTTGGCTGGTTTTATTTGGAATTGGTGCTGGCACCAAGCGAGACAACCCTGCCATTCCTTTGGTTTTACCACCCTTAAGATATTTCTCTTCAAAAGAAAGAAATTGATCATCAAAGATAGGTTGTTCGCAAACGGACACTTCAGGATTATACCCCCCCATAACAGCACAATTAATGTCTAAAGCTCCTTTTAGCCCTTGCTCAACCACAATCTTGTTATCATAACGGGCCGCCAACAAAACCGCCTTGGCAAAATCAACCGCTTTTACCACCCGGCTAACACCTACACTGGAACCAGCTCCAGCCGGTTTGACGAAAAGAGGATAGGACAGCTTTTCTGATTTAATTCTCTTGTTTATCAGCTTGGGGGTTTTTTGGAATTGCTTTGACCAAAACCAAAAATAGGGAATTATCGGCAGGCCAACACTAGAAAGAATATTTTTAGTGATCACCTTGTCTTGGCCCAGAGCGCTGCCTAAAACACCACAACTAGTATAAGGGATGTCATAAAAGTCTAATAAACCCTGAATCCGGCCATCTTCACCATAAGCCCCGTGCATAATTAACAGGGCAACATCAATGGGCATTTTTCTAGATCTCAAAAGTTTTTTCTCTTCGACTCCACCCTTAATAAAATTTAGTTGCCGATTTTTTTTGAGTGTTTGCTTAATAAAATTGCGATGGTTGCCCCTCTTAAACGGGGGGCACCAAAAAGCCTGATTTTCCCTATCAAGATAAATAAGAAAAGGAGAATATTTTTGTTCATCTATCCAATCTAGGGCCTGAAGAGCGGAAACGATAGAAACTTCATGTTCAGGAGATCGTGACCCAAAAACAATGGCTAAGTTAATTTTTTTTCTTTCCCCAGAAGCCATAATCAACTTTAATTTAACTTTTCCCAACTTAAAAGTCAATTAAAGAAAACCGGCTATCAAACACCAAAAAACTAATAGTCAACAATCGGTATATTGGCTTTTACTGCCACCCTTTTTATATTATTAACCTCTTGTCTTTGACCTGAATTTAATTTACCCATTTCTTCATCTAGTCGCTCCATATCATCTCGACTACCGATAGACAAACCAACTCTCGGACCCTGTGCCCCTTGGGGTCTTATAATCAAAAGCTTTCCTTCTGTTTCGGGATTAACCATTTATGCTCACCCCCCCTTCCAGGAAAAACATATAGATATGTATAACAAGTATCCCCCGGTTTTATAGGTTCAGACCCTCGGTATATTTGATTATATTAACTTCTAATTGGCTCCCTAAGTCTTGTAGTATTATAAAAAACTTAAACATCAAGAAAATATTAAAAACCTTCCAAAATGTAGCATATATTAGTACTTTGAGACAAAGATGGGAGGAAATCAAAAAACTAACAAAACAACCTAATTTAACTTTATCGCCAGCACAAAATAATAAACCTCGACTCAACCCATTTTCTTTCAACAATATTATCAAAAGGCCTCCAGTGTCTTTAGTTCAAAAGCCTTCATGGAATATTTAATTGAAAAAGCCTACCGTTAAAAAATACCGAATTAATCGCTTTAACTTGAAAAAATTCAAAAACTCACATAAAATATCTCTTAATGAAAGAAAGAATAAACAATTCTCTAAACATGAGCGAAAATTTTCCACCTGAAGATTACGAGCCTGTACTTATTTGCTCTCAAACAATGAGTTTAGAAGACCTTGAGCCAGATATCCGCAACAAACTTCTAAATGTAGAGGGTTTAATTGCTGTAAAAGGCGGTTTCGCAAGAGAATTATTCAGATTTAATTTAGGCCTCAGTTCACAATATAATCACGCTAAACTAGAAGATCTTGATATTGTGGTTTTTGAAACACCTTCAACAGATAGAGAAGAAAGAATTGCCAGAAGAAACCAAATTGCCTCTCTTTCTAAATATTTCGAACCCAAAGATATAGAAATTTGTAACTCAATACCAGAAGGCCTTATTCATTTTTTCAGAACTAGAGATGTAACGATGAACGAGTTAGTAATGTTTAAACACGAAAATCACTTGCGGTTTCTTTTTTCACAAGAATGTCTTGAAGATTTAACAAATAGAATCATTCGCCCCTCCATTCACTGTGCCCACACCGGACTTGGGTTAGTATGGTTCCAGCAGGAAGATGAGAGATTATTGTCAGCCGCAATGGTCGGTAGGTGCATTTATAGGAGGGTGAAAGGAGATGGCGATATTTTTATATCAGATAGGGTAGATTTCCTCGACAGCGCAAGAACATTAAATGCTGATGAACTATTCAAAATAATAAAAAGATTTTCAGAGATCCCACATCTATTTGAGGCCTGTACGCGGATTTATCGAGAATTAGGAATAAACAATGAAGCGCTAGCTGAGGTTCGCAAAAGAATTGAAGATCCTAGGATAAAAAAATCTAGAGGAATGATTACCTCAGAAATAGTAGAGGATATGCTAGATGAGAGGAAAAGAGAATATGAAGAGTGGTTGCGGGGAGCAGGTAATAGCCAAAGAGCTGTTGCAGAAGTGAGATTTATTTAGAAAAAAATTCTAAAATTTCTTCTAACATAGACTCTGTAATCTTACCCAGAGTTATGTGGCCAAAATTATAAATACCAATTCTAATTTTGTTCTTCTTCCCAAATTCGAGAATGTCAGCCTTTTTAATCTGATTGTCAGCATCCCCGGCTAAAATTAAAACATCAGAAGAATTTTTTATTTTGTTATCATCTAAATCCCACAGGCCATCTTCTAAAAGTTTCTGCCAATTCTTTGGGTCAAAGCGATAATCCTTGGGATATGCAGCCCCTAAGTAGTTTTTTAGAGTATCTATTCCGACAACCTTTTTAAAACTTATTACCGGCGAGACGACACAAATCTTATTGGCAATATTTTGACTGGCAATATCTAAAGCAACCCCACCACCAAAACTTGCTCCTAAAATAAATATCTTTTGGGCAATATATTTTTTATCATTTAAGACGATGCCTCTTCGCAATGCTTTGATAAACTCAGTGATAGCCTTGCTTGGGGCTCTTTTTAAGAATTCTCCTTTTGATTCCCAGGTCCCTTCATATCTGGGGAAAAATACATCAAGGTTTTGTTGTGACAGTTTTTGTATTAGCTGGTTCCTATCAGACGGATTGCTTGGCAACCCGTCAAGTATTATGACCGCTCCGTGAGCGCGAGAAAGACTCGATTCTGATAAGGCATAGACAAAATGCAATTTTCTATACTGAGATGATTTTATCGTTTTCATAATTGAGCATTCCCTCTTATCTTCAAATACTGTTTATATAAAGCCCCAACAAGCCTCCCCAAAAGATTGATATCGATGTCTGATTTAGATTGAAACTTAGCTATTAATTTTTTTGTATCGGTGCTTATAACATCGGTCCGTTCCAATATCTCAGACATCACGCTAGTATAGTGATATTTATGCATGTCTGAGAACTGAATATCACCAGTCACTAAAAGTAAATCAGTTACAATTCTGCCCAAATATTTTTCTATGTCTTTTTTACTAGAATTTTGTTCATTGATCGTAGATTTTTGTATTCTATAAAAATATTCTTCAACTCTATATAGCAAGTCTGAATTAATTTTGCTTTTATTCAACTCTCTTTCGTTTTCTTTATAAAAATTCTTACCCAACAGGGTGTCTGCCGAAGCAAGAATCTTAAAAAAGTATGACCCATGTCGACCCCTTTGGTAATTTTTAATTCCTTTCAAAAGAATTTGGTCCTTATAATCAATAAATATTTCTACCGGAAAATTGAGTTTTTTAAAAAATGATAATAACAAGTAATCTTTATCTTGGTATTTATCAAGTAATAATAAAAAATCAAAATCCGCCGGGGGCGTGCCGTCAAGCTGGATTTTTGGACCATAACGCAACAAGCAAAGAATTCTATTTCTGCCAAAAAGAGATATGACTTTCTCGGTAATAATTTTACCTATATCATTACAATTAACAGAAATTAGCCCTAAATTTTTTCCTTCAACTACCAACCAATTCCCTAAATTATCAAATATCTTTTCTATTGCTTTAGTATTATCCGTTGGCTCTAGGGCTAGAGCCAACGCTTTACGCATATCTTCTTTTTTGTCTAGGTAATATTTTGAAAATTTCTCAAAGCACAAGCCCAAATCCCTAGTAAAGCATTTTTCTCGCTCAGACACGAGTTCTAATCCAGATCTAACGATGCGCTTCATTATCCATACACACATCGCTTTCGTGTTCGTTTTATCGTATAGCCCGATCCCAATTTCATTCTTAGTTTTTAGTATCTCTTCTTCCAGATGCGATAAGGAAATAGCTACGTCTCTACCAGGCTTAGGATCTTTAATTTTCTCTTTAATATCCTTACCATATAAACATCGCGAAGATAATTTAATCAGAACATTTTCTTTCATCGACAATATTTGCTCTAACGTAAAATATCCAATATCAAATTTAGTTATGAAAGAATATTTTTCATTTAATTTATCCATGTGATTTTTAATTGTCAGTCTGTCAAAATCATTTAAGGGCCTTAAGGTTACTACAAAGAAATCTATATCAGAAATATTTTTTATTCCCAAGCCAAAAACAATAGAACCCCTTAAATAAACACTATATATATTTTTATTATTTAATTTTTTAAAAAAATTTAAAACATCATCTATCGGGGCTTGGTACCTTTTCTGAACATTAACCTCAGAGTCGGGCATATAAAGCTTGCCATCTTCATTTTGGTATATACAAATTTTTTCTTTTCTTTCCATAAAAATTCGTTAATTAATGTTAAATTGAATATTAAATTGTGTTGTATTATATATGACAAATTTTGTAAAAACAAACATAAATTTAAAAAATTATAGGATTTTATGTTATACTTTTATTCTGATAAATGATAGAGTCTGAACGAAAAATCATTACTGCATCAGCGGCCGAGAACCTCGATACCATAAACGAGAGAGTTGTTCATCGCCTTATCCCCATGCTCGTGGCCGAAAATATAACTAGAGTAATTGAATATGAGTCTGGAAGAATAATGCCTAGAGTAGATTTATGGAATTGTGTAGGCATGAAAATGGATAAGATTTTTATGGCTCAGCAGGGTCGATATGGTTCTAGAAGAGATTTTTCCACTTCACTCCTAGTTGACAAATATACAATATTAAAAGAGCTGGGAATTCCGAAAAAAGGAAGAGATATAATTAGAGACGATGACGATACTACAAAAAGCTGGCTTGAGAAAAAATTAGAACAACTTTTTTCTTCTGGTGCTGTCTATATAGATTCTGTGGGCGTAAATATTTGCAACAATTGTGGCTATCTGCAGTCAGTCGACAGCGTTAGTTTAGCTTCTTGCACTGTATGCGGAAATAGCCGTTTTCATTCAGAAAAGAGAAATGTTTTAATGGTAGACATTCCAAAAGATAGAGAGTCTTTAATAAAAGACAAAATTATTTATCCCCAAAACACCAAGTATATACGCAGTTTTTTTGACCAATTGCCACCAAGAATTATGATTTCAAGGGTAAGAGAATATGGTTTACCCCTAGATTCAATTGGCCTAGAAGGGTATGTTTTAGATCCAAAAATAGGCGTTGCGCTTATGCCCGAACTAGTTGCCGAAAAGTATGAACTATCTGAATTGACACTAACTCAAGGCGCCACCGTAGCGACACATAATATTCCCTATACGTCTGTGTTAACAAATGGCTTCCGCCATACTTATTTATTACTCCCCAAAATACCAATTACTTCTCTGGAAGAAGCTAAAAATATAGGTTTAAGCTTTATGGCCAGATACTTACCATTTGCTATATTAACACACAATAGCGATATTTCTCCGGCTCGACTTAAAATAATTCGAGAAGAATATGCTCGTATTACTTGGAAAATTGATACTATAATTTTCTCACTTCGGTCGGAAGAGGGGCAATCCGTAAACTTAACTCCAGAAGATCACCAAATACTTACAGAAATTACCAGAGATTTCATTGAGTATAGGGTTCGGGTTGGCCAAAAAAAATTAGGAAAATTTTTTAAAGCCCAAGGCAGAAGGTACGCTGAAGAAATGAGACATAAGGGCTATTATTTGAATCCAACAGATATTGATACGATCGAGCGTATAGTAAAATTGCTATACGGGTAAGATTTACTTACTTGTGGGTTTCGACCCCTGGGGTTGGATAGCTTCGGACCTTTCGATATTTGTTAATGTTTTGAGCGGTTATTCCAACATAAAAATACTTATTATCACAATCAAGAATATATAAATACCACATCTTAGGGGTTAATTTTGAGATTTGCTCTGCACCCCTGACTTTAATCTAACCTCAGGAATGTCCCGTATTATCAATACTTTCTCCGATTCAAAGATTTCCGAACAAGC
>JAQVIV010000005.1:4841-45851 GCA_028695445.1 Candidatus Shapirobacteria bacterium | reverse complement strand
GCAAAACCGCCCAATTGGCCCGATATGCCAACCGAGGCGCAAGCCGAACCAGTGGAAACAGCAATCCCTTTAGCGTCTAGCTTCATTAAAATCGCCTCGCCCTCAATCCCGGCAAAACGCAAATTAATATTATTACTCAAGCGTTTTTGAGGATGACCATTAAGGCGGGATTTGGGAATTTTCTCCAGAACGGTTTTAATGGTCCGATCGCGAAGGGTGATCAATCTTTTGTTTTCCGACTCCATTTCTTGGTAAACAATTTGGGCCGCTTTGGCAAAACCAACCAGGGCTGGCACATTAACAGTTGAGGAGCGCCGGGTTTGTTCGTGGCCGCCACCATGGAGCAGGGGAGTGATCTTAATTCCGGAACGAAGATAAAGCAGAGCCGCCCCTTTAGGGCCATAAATTTTATGAGACGATGCTGTCAGTAAGTCAATATTCATCTTATTAACATCAATCGGCAATTTACCAAAAGTTTGCGCCGCATCGGTATGAAACAAAACTTCTTTTTCTCGACAAACCTGACCAATTTCTTCAATTGGCTCAATAGTACCGACTTCATTACTGGCATAAATCACCGATACCAATAAAGTATCAGGACGAATCATTTTGGCTACCTGATCAGGGTTAACCAGGCCGGTTTCATCAACCGGAATTTCCTCTACTTGATATCCCTGACTTGAAAGCCACTTAGCACTATTTAAAACGCAATCGTGTTCAATTGAGGAAACCAAAAGATGTTTTTTATTCGGATTGGCCCAGGTCAAACCCTTAAGGGCTAAGTTGTTACTCTCGGTGGCCGAAGAGGTAAAAATAATCTCTTCTTTCTTGGCGCCCAAAAGACGAGCCAGTGTTTTTCTGGACGAATCTACCGCTTTGGCGGCCTCTTGGCCAGGCTGATGCAAAGAAACGGAATTAGCAAACTTATCCCCAAAATAGGGAAGCATCGCTGACAGCACCCGCTCATCAACTGGTGTAGTAGCGGCATAATCAAAATAAATCGGCTTTTTCATTCTCTTTATATTTTATCATCAAGCACAACAATTCGTTGTTAACCTTGCCGGATCCTGGATCCAGCATCAATAATTTTTTATGAGAAAATATAAATTGTGAGGCGAAAAAACTTTCTTGTTCCCAAAAAAGAAAAATTTGTTTGTTTAAATTGCGGCCAAAAAGTTGCCGGCGGAGGATATGTCAACCACTGTCCCTATTGCCTCTGGAGCAAACATGTTGACCAAGAAGTTCCTGGCGACCGTCAATCAGATTGCCAAGGAACAATGAAACCAATCGGGGTTATTAAGAAAGGAGAGAGGTGGCGAATAGTTCATCAATGTCAGCTATGTGGAAAAAAAACGGTTACTGATACCAAAAAAGAAGATAATTTTGATTTAATAATTAAGCTTTCCATCACCTCCCAGTTTACACCTTAAGGGTGTAAAACACCCCGGGGGTGTAACTCAAACCTAAAATTTGACAGATTCTTATTCGCTACTTTACAATGAACAACGCCATATAGAAATGAAAAAAATAAGCCAAGTTTACCAGCTATCATGGTCCGACCACCAAAAAAGACCGCGAAAGCTTTTTAACATTTTAGAAAAAGCCAAAATTAATCTTATCGAGCCAATTGCTGTCAAAACCCACTTTGGAGAACCGGGCAATAATAACGCTTTAAGAGGGGAAATTATTAAACCGGCAATTGACTGGTTAGTCAATCAAAAAAGGAAAAGTTTTTTAACTGATACCAACACCCTTTATACCGGTCAACGAAGCGGCACTAAAAACCATCTTGAAACCGCCCATAATCACGGTTTTGCCGACTTGGGACTACCAGTAATTATTGCCGAGGAAGATGATTTTGAATTTAGATTATCTGAGCTGGATAATCAATACCAAAGCCTGCCAATTCACCTGGGTAAAGAATTACGAGAAGCTGGCAGCATCTTTTGCTTGTCTCATGTTAAGGGTCACCCCATGTTTGGTTTTGGGGGGGCTTTGAAAAATTTAGGCATGGGGGCAGCGACACCTGGGGGCAAAAAAATTCTTCATGCCAGCACTATTGGCAAAATCGACCACAATCGATGTCTGGTTTGTGGTTTGTGTACCGAAAATTGTCCAACCGAAGCGATCAAAAAAGAAGGAGACAAAATTATTATTGACTACGAGAAGTGTATTGGCTGTGGCGAATGCGTTGCTGTCTGCCCTCAAAAAGTAATTGAAGTTAATAAAGAAGACTTGGTAACCTGCCAAGAAAAAACCGCCATTTATGCCTACGCTTTAGTAAAAAATAAACCTAGTCTTTACCTCAACTACCTTATTAATATTAATGCTGTTTGCGACTGCTTTTCTTCTACCAGCCCAAAGCTAATGGATGATTTGGGTGTTTTAATCTCCGATGATCCGGTAGCTATTGATCAAGCCAGTCTTGACTGGATCAATCAAAAAGCAGGCAAAAACCTCTTTTTAAAAATTAATGAGGTTGACTACCAGCCAATTCTTGATATGGGTGAAAAAATTGGTTTGGGATCCAAAAAATATCAAATAATTAAAACCTAACCTGCTTTCTGGTAACCCCAAAGAGCATCATGGGTCCTCTTTTTAAGCGTTTCTTGACAATAGGGTTGATTTTCTCTTTCTTGTTGAAAACCACATCGCCGAGCGGTAACATCATAGCGTAAAAACAATCTTTTTTCTAAACTAGGCCTGATGTCCTGACAACCAGCATCGGTAAGCCAATAATTATTGGCGGCCGGCACTACTAAAACCCGAGGAAAACCAGCCCTTTCGGCCCAATCGAACACTGCCCCAAGCAAACTCCTTTCCCATTTAAGCTCCTTTAGTTTTTCCCGCTGTTCCCAACCAAGCCCCTTTTGCGCTTGAATTTGAGCCACCAAAATATCACCCGGTTTCAAACAAAGAAAATCTAAGTTTGGATATCGACCAGGATCAATCGAGTCAAGACCAACAACTGAAAAGGCAATTCCCGCCACCGCCGAAGATTCTTCTTTTTGAACATGATCCGATTTTGCTTGAATCAATAGTCCTCTTGGGGCATCCAGAAAAAAATTACCCCAGCTACCAACAACCCACCCTCGAGGCCTATTAAAATGATATTCCATGGTAAAAGGAGAAAGTAATTCTAAATGATTAACCCTATCAACAAAGCCCTCAAGAGAATGATTAACCGACCAGGAAGGCTTATCCGTCTTGAGAATATCATTGGCGTTAATCCCAGCCAAACCAATAAACATTCTGATTCGCTCCATTTGAAGAGCTTGATTTGTTTCCGATAAAAATCTTTCTCTCATAAGCCTATAATATTATACACCAACTTTCGCCAAATTGTTTTTGGCCCGTTATTTTGTTAAAATAAGGCTAATAATAAATTTTAGTCCCCGTAGCTCAGTCGGATAGAGCAACTCCCTTCTAAGGAGTAGGCCGTGTGTTCGAATCACACCGGGGACGCAAAGAACAATTAAAAATTAAAAGTAAAGCCCAAAAAAAACTTTTAAATTTTAACTTGGTGGCTATAGCTCAATGGTTAGAGCACGGGTTTGTACAAAAACAGGTAATTTGACACTGAAAAGTTCATATTCTAAAACAGAAGTTGATGCCACAAGTTAAATGTAAAATCTGTAAAAAAGAATTTTATATTAAGCCAAGCCATCAAAAACGAGGTTGGGGTAAATATTGTTCGGTGTCTTGTCGCACAAAATCACAGTTCAAGGGAAAAACAGTTAAATGCTTTAAATGTGGCAAGAAAATATATAGATCACTCGCGCAATTATCCCGCTCCAAAAGCAGTAAATTTTTTTGTAGTAAGTCTTGCCAAACTTACTGGAGAAATAAATATTTTATAGAAGAAAAACACGCAAATTGGCAAAACGGAATTAGAGCATATAGGAATATATTAGAACGAAGTGGAAGAAGTCCTTTTTGCGCCCTTTGTAAAGCCAAAGACAAAAGAATACTAACAGTTCATCATAAAGACCACAATAGAAATAATAATAAGCTCTCAAACTTGGTTTGGCTTTGTCTGAATTGTCATTACCTAGTTCATCATTATAAAAATTTAGACAAAAAGATTGGGGAGGCTCTGGTATAATGGCAACATAACAAAAAATTCCCTAAGGATTATTCGGTGGTCGTAGCTTAGTTGGCAAAGCGCTTCCCTGTGGAGGAAGAGAACGCGGGTTCAAATCCCGTCGACCACCCATTAATAAGGATTCTCCTTTTTAGGGCTAAAATAACATTCCGTGAAAAGCTCGCTAACGGTTCGTCAATATAGAAAACTGATAATTAAATCTTAAAAAGGTCTTAAAAAGAGTCTGGCATCTGTCAGACACCACCCAAAAAACAATTGCCAAATTTGGTCATTGGTGATAGACTAAATTTGAATTTATGGTTAAGACAAAAAAGAAAACTCAAAAAAAATCAAGCCAACCCCTGAAAAATCTCAAAAAGATTCTTAATCGAGGGGTTAAGAACTTAAACCTCGGTTCTTTTTGGAAACAACAAAAAACCATTATCGTTCCTAT
This sequence comes from Candidatus Shapirobacteria bacterium, assembly GCA_028695445.1. Lineage (GTDB taxonomy): Bacteria > Patescibacteriota > Microgenomatia > 0-14-0-10-38-17 > 0-14-0-10-38-17 > JAQVFF01. The sequence goes on along the minus strand of JAQVIV010000005.1, from coordinate 41,313 downwards.
TGCCGCTTTTTTGGTTCCCGTCTTGTTTTTTGTGCTAGCCGGAAACTCAAAACCCGCCCAGGTCATCTTAACTGTTTTTAACAAAAACCTCCTCTCCCTAGAAGAAACCCAGAAATTCACCAAGGGTTTTGTCACTAGTGAAATTCTCCCCGATCAAGAAGTTGATATTACCAACCTCAAAGACCTGGGATCTATTTACAGCTTTGAAATCACCATTCCCAATCAAGGAACTTTTACTTCCTACATTACCAAAGACGGTCAATTTCTTTTTCCTAGCGGCTATGACACCCAAGAATTTAAAGACAGGGTTTTGGCCGGCAAAACATCTTTAGAAGAAGAATCAGAACCAAAAGAGATGCCCAAAAACGATCGACCTCAGGCCCAGTTATTCTTGATGAGTTTCTGCCCCTATGGCAATCAGGCCGAAGAAATAATGATGCCGGTAGTTGATTTGTTAAAAGATTCTGCCGATATTGTCCCTCGTTATATTGTTTCCAAAAACGGTGATACTTATTCTTCCCTCCATGGCGACCAAGAATTGAACCAAAACGTTCGCGAGCTTTGTGTCTACAAATACCAACCAGAAATTTTTTGGGATTTCTTGAAAGAGATTAATGCCGACTGCACTTACGAAAACGCCGACTCTTGTTGGACTGGGCCAGCCAAAACCGTTGGCATTGATATTAATAAAATCTCCCAATGCGAAAAACAAGAGTTTAGCAGCCTTTTAGATCAAGAAATTGTCTTAACCGAAGAACATAATGTTTCCGGTTCACCAACCCTGTTAATAAACGACACCCTCTACCAGGGTGGTCGCAGTGCCGAAAGTTTTAAACAGGCCATTTGCTCTGCCTTCAACAACCCCCCCCAAGAGTGCCAAGAAACGCTGGGCGATGAGGTTGGGGCCGCTCAAGGGGGCTGCTAAAGGATCCCTCTTTAACGAAAAGAAACAATGTCTTCGTCAACTAAAATATGATTGTTAGCGACCAGTTGACCAGGAAATTTAGCTGACCGACCCCAAACATAAGCAGCCCTTTTACCTTCCAAAACTTGACCAATTCGAATCGCCACATCGGCCACCGTTTCTTTGTCTCTCATAATTAGTGGTTCATTAAAATCGGCTTCTCCATCAGAAGGCTTAAGATAAACCCTTTTCAATCCCAACTTGTCAAATATTGCTTGTTTTAAATAATCAATTCCCTGGCCAGCTAAGGCGCTAACCAAAACCGCTCGAGGAAATTGTTTACCAGCCCTAGAGAGTTGATTTTTTGTTAATTTATCGACCTTGTTGATTATTAATAAATAAGGCAGATAAACTCGATTGCCTAAAATGGCGTCAATTAATCTCTCTTGATTGATTTTGTTATCTTTAATAAGGACTTCGGCATTTTTTACTCCCAACTCCTCTATAATTCCTCTGGCTGTTTCTGCAGTCAAGCCTTTCAGGCTCCTGGAATTTTTAATTAAAATGCCGCCTTTAGTCTTTTTGTTAACTACTACCTCAGGTGCGGCCCGACCCACCCTAATACCAGCCAATTCCAATTCTTTAATAACTACCTCTGCCTGATCAATATTTTCTGAATCAACCAAAAATAAGATTAAGTCGGCAATCCTTACCACTGATAAAACCTCTTTTCCTCGTCCTCGGCCAACAGCGGCCCCTGAAATCAAGCCAGGAACATCTAACATCTGAATTTGGGCTCCCCGATAGCTCATCATGCCCGGTATTACTGTTAGGGTGGTAAAGGGATAGTGGGCGGTTTTTGATTTGGCATCAGTTAACTGATTAAGGAGGGTTGATTTGCCCACCGAAGGAAGACCAACTAAAACAACTGTGGCATCGCCGCTTTTACCGACAGCATAGCCGCTCCCACCCCCTCCGCCGCTTTTAAGCCTTTTGCTAAACAGTTGATCTTCTAAACGGGCAATTTTAGCTCGAAGGCGGCCAATATAATGCTCCGTCCCTTTATGATGGGGGGTAGCGCTAATTTCTGCCTTAAGGGATTTTATTTGATCTGACATTCTTTGCTCATCCATGTTTAAGCCTTGATATAATCAAATAACTAATGAAAAAAATACTGCTGATCCTCGTTGTTATTTTAACACTCCTGGGCTTTCCTGGCCCAACCAGGGCCCAGGAAAATAACAAATTTGGTATTCATATTCTCGAAACCAATGAAATTACTCAGGCAAATAAATTAGTTAATTCTAATGGAGGCGACTGGGGCTGGGTCACAATTGTTTTGCGCATTAACGATTTGGACCAAAAAAAATGGCAAGATTTTTTTAACGACTGTCGAAGACTTCATCTAGTCCCCCTGGTTCGATTAGCCACTGAAATTGAAAATGAAGCTTGGCGAAAACCTACCCTGGCCGATATTGATCAAATGGCTAACTTTCTCAATGATCTTAACTGGCCAACCAAGCACCAACACCTTGTTGTTTTTAATGAACCCAACCATGCTAAAGAGTGGGGGGGGAAAATCAACCCGGCCGAGTACGCCCAGATTTTGAGTTATACCATCGATCAGTTCAAGAATAAAAGCGACAACTTCTTTATCCTAAATAGCGGTTTTGATTTGGCGGCTGATAATTCATCCAAAACGATGGATGTTTACCGCTACTGGCAGTTAATGAACCAAACAATTCCCGGCATATTTAGCCGGCTTGACGGTTGGAGTTCTCACCCCTACCCCAATCCTGGTTTTATCGGCAAACCGACCGACCAGGGCCGAAAAAGCGTTATCGGTTATCGCTGGGAAATTACTACATTAGAAAATAGTTTTGGTGTTAATAAAAACCTACCTGTTTTCATTACTGAAACTGGCTGGCCGCATAATAGTTTAGAATCCAAAATTCAAAATTCAAAGTTAACAATTAAAAATTTTAATTTTTATGATCCGGAAACGGTGGCCCAATATACCCGAGCCGCCTTTGATATTTGGTTAGCCGACCAACAAATTCAAGCGATTACCCCTTTTGTTTTAAATTATCACGCCGCTCCTTTGGATGTTTTTTCCTGGCTCAACCAAGAAGGTCAAGATTATCCCCACTGCCAAGCGGTTCGAGAAATGGAAAAACCTGCTTGGTGGCCGGAACAAATTTCCGCTTGGAAAATCGAATCTGTTGATTTGCCGGAATTTTTACCCATTAACTCTTCTTATCAAGGAAAAATCACTTTAAAAAATACCGGTCAATCAATTTGGGGAGAACAGACCTTGGTCTTTCAGTCTTCCTCTGAGTTGACCGATAATATTGTTCTTCCAAACAAAGTGCTGGTAGAGCCAGGTCAATCTTTCCAGTTCAACTTTAATATTCAAGCTCCCCAATGGCCAGAAAAAACCACCTTATCCTGGGAAAACCTAGAAACAAAAGTCCAAATTAATTTCTTCAACCCTTCACGACTAGACTCCTATCAAGATAATTTTTGGCAAAAAATCATTGCCCTGGTCAAGGTTTGGTGGTATAAGAAATTTTCTTACAGTGAAACCGACTATCAAGAAAACACCCCTAACAATGGTTAAAACAGCAACCAGGCATCAACGCCGTCAACAAAGTCGACAAACCAAACACGGAGCCAAAGTGGTTACTCCTGATCGCAAGATCTACAACCAGGCCTATCAATTACCAAAAAATATTCATTGCCCAAAAGAAACAAATAGGGCATAATGACTATCAATGGCCAATCTTAAGAAGTTGTTTTACCCTAAATCAGTAGCGGTTATCGGCGCTTCAAGAAATAGCCAAAAAATCGGCAATTTGATCTTTAAAAATTTGGCTGAGTCGGATTTTGCCGGCCAGCTTTATCCTATTAACCCCAACACCCAAGAAGTTCTTGGCCAACCAGCTCTGGCTTCTGTTCTAGATTTATCGGAGCCGGTTGACCTGGCTATTATTGTCGTTCCCGCCGAAACAGTGGCGAAGGTTTTAACAGAAGTCGGTCAATCGGGAACTAAAGTGGCCATCATTATCAGCGCCGGGTTTGCCGAAACCGGACCAGCCGGTCAGGAAAAACAAGAGAAGTTATTAGAAATTGGCCAAAAATATCATTTAAAAATTTTGGGACCCAACTGTCTGGGAGTAATTAACCCCAAAATTGGCCTTAACGCCTCTTGGGGGGAAACAATGCCGAAGCCGGGCAAAATTGCTTTTGCTTCCCAATCGGGGGCGCTGGCCGCTCCAGTTATTGAACTAGTTAACGAATCAGGGTTAGGTTTTTCTTATTTTGCCAGTCTGGGCAATAAGGCCGATATCGACGAAACCGATTTGCTGGAGTTTTTTGGCCAAGACAAAAACACCGACATCATTTTAACCTACTTGGAATCCTTTAAAAACGGACCAAGACTTGTTAGCCTGGCCCAAAAGATCGCCAGTAAAAAACCAATAATTGTTCTTAAGGCAGGCCAAACCACCCAGGGTGCTAAATCGGCCCAGTCACATACTGCCAGCCTGGCTACTCCAGAAAGGGTTGGCCGAGGGATCTTTACTCAAGCCAATATTATCAGTGCTAATAGTGTTAGAGAAATAATTAGCCTGGCCAGATTGTTAACCTCTTTGGGGAAAAAACAAGCCGGCCCCAAAACGGCTATCGTCACCAACGCCGGCGGCCCAGGAGTTCTTGCCACTGATGCTATTGTCAAAAACAGTTTATCACTATCTTGTCTTGGCCAAAAAACTGTCAAAAGACTTGGCCGGATTTTGCCAGCTTCTGCCAGCCTTAACAATCCAGTCGATATTCTAGGCGATGCCGATGAAAAAATTTATTTTAAAACCAGTAAAATTATCTTGGCTGATCCTGAAGTTGACAACCTAATCATCATCCTCACCAAACAACGAGGCACCAACGTTAAAGCCATCGCCAGCGCCTTAGTAAAACTAAAAACCAATAAACCTATTATCCCCATCTTTATGGGGGGCAAAAGCATTTTGGCCGCCAAGGAAATATTTCAGAAAGCAGGATTCACTAATTTTTACCATCCCCAAGAAGCCATTATCGCCTTAGCGAAAATAATCTCCTGGCAAAAACGGTCCAAGAAGAAAATCACCGTTAACCAAATAAAAATCAATAGAGGCCAAATTAACAAGCTAATCAACCAAGCCAACCGGCCAAGGTTAAACGAGGCCGAAGGTTTTCGCTTGTTGTCCGCCTGCCAAGTCAACACTCCAAAATTTGTGATTTTAGATAATCAAAAAGAGGGGATAACGGCTTTAGAAAAAATCGGTTGTCCGGCTTTCCTAAAAGTCCTATCTGCCGATCTAATCCACAAAACCGAACTAGGAGCAATAGTGAAAATTGATTTCAAAGATGATTTCCCCGAACAATTCAATAAAATGAATCAAAAATTCCCATCGGCAAAACTTATCTTATCCCAGGGTATTACTGGGGGAATAGAGCTAATTATTGGTGTTAAAAAAGATCCAGTTTTGGGTCGCTTAATAATGATCGGGGCCGGAGGCATCTACACCGAAATATTGAAAGATAGCGTCTTCCGAATTTTGCCTATTGGCAAAAACGATGCTCGAGAAATGATTTCTGAATTGAAAATTCACCCTATTTTAAAAGGGGCCAGAGGCAGCCAAGCAATTAATCTTGAGGCAGTCGAAGAAACCCTGCTAACTATCGCTAAACTGGCCGAAGCTGTTCCCAAAATTAACCAACTGGAAATTAACCCCTTAATTGCCGGCTCTAAAAGTGTTGCTGTAGATGTTAAAATCTCTCTTGTCCAAGATTAGAATTTTCTTTAACCCAAGGCCTGTCGCAAAAATCATTATTTTTCCTTAGCAAACAATACTGGGTCTGGGAACCAACATAAAAACAAACCTGCTGGCGATTATGGCTAACGTCACAAATCCCCTCAAAAGGAATTTGCCCTTCCGGAATCGGACAATCAGAAAAAAATTGAAATGTTTCTTTGGTAATTCGATAAGGACAATAACTCTCGATATTATTTAAGGCCATAATAAACCAATATTATATATAATATTAAGTCCTAGTCAAACCAAAAATAATTGAAAATGATATAATTGAAATCGCTTTTAATCGGCGCCTGTAGCTCAATGGATAGAGCGACTGTCTTCGGAACAGTAGGTTGCGGGTTCAAGTCCTGCCAGGCGCACCAAATAATTGACAATTGAAAGTCAAAAATCAAAATTAGAAATTAGAAATTAAGAATTAGAAATTTTTACCCGCACCCATAGCTCAGTCGGTAGATCCGCCAGCTGGCGGACTCTTAAGCGGTATGATTAACAATGTATTATGCCTATGTCATTAAAAGCCAATTTAGTGGTAAAATTTACATCGGCCAAACGAACAACCTAAAGAAAAGACTCAAAAGACACAACAAGATTATTAGTAGCAAAAAAACAAGTTATACCTATAAAAATAAAGGGCCTTGGGCTTTAGTTTACAAAGAAAAATTCCCTAACCGAAAAGACGCTATCAGAAGAGAAAAGCAACTAAAAACTGCCCAGGGAAGAAAATTTATTAAAAAACTAATCTTGCACCCATAGCTCAGTCGGTAGAGCATCCGCCTCTTAAGCGGCAGGTCGAGAGTTCGAATCTCTCTGGGTGCACCAAAGACAATTGACAGTCCAAAGTTAAAAATTAAAAGTAGGGGCGCGGTTTTCGCACCCGGTCTCTAAGAAAGTAGAGTAATCGCCTGAGGCGACAGGTCCCTGGTTCGAGTCCAGGCGCGTGCACTAACCCAGAGAGTGAGAGCTCTCGTAAAGATTCTTAAGATTTGGACCATTAAAGACAGCCGGGCTGTTGCTAAACCAGCTAATTCAACAAAAAAAGCGGGTCCTGTCGTCTTAGGATCTTTCTTGGCTTTCCTTCTTTATTTCAAAAATAATCACCATCAGTTCTTGACCAACTATTACCAGAGCCGGAATAAATAATAGAAAAATTTTCCCTTCCCGGCTGGAGATAAAATCAAAAACAAACCCCAGACGGTTCACCCTTTTAAAAACTTTACCTAAAACTAAACCGGGCTCAATCAAATAGGGATCATTAACCGGATTAGCATCACCCTTAGTAAGATAAAACTGTTTTTCGTCCAACCAATTAATCTCAACAATTCTATGAGTGGTGGTCCTTTTTACTAAAGAAAAATCGGCAAAGGTAATAATATCACCGACTTGATAAAACGGTTCTTCTCGAACCAAAATTAAGTCGCCGGGATTAATCGCTGGGGCCATCGATCCTGACTGAACAGTGAATAACCTAATTTTCCCTGGCCAAGTAATTTTAGTCATTAAAGCCAAAAGAGAAGAAAAAATAAAGAGAAGAAAAAACCAACGATAACTCTTGTTTCTGGTAAACATTTCTAAATTTTATCAGATTAATTATCAGCCCAATGGCCAGAAGTGGCATGATTACTCAATCGATTTTCATCAAAAAATCCGGCCGCTTCTCCCTTGTTGTCGCGAAAAGTCCGAAAAACAAAATCAAAATCACAAGTTCTTTCCTTAAGAAAAGAGTCTTTAGCATCAAGACGAAGAAAAAAAACCCAATCTTCTTGTTTATTGTCCTCATCGATCCGGGCATCAAGAGATAAATCTGACAAAAGACCATCAAAAATAATCTGCCAGTCTTTCATCACAATTAATTTTAAACTACGACAAAATTGGTCATCACCAGCAGTTTTTTCCCACCAAAGAGAATAATTAAAACTCATTTTTCCCTCATTTCTAATTCTAATAGCTCGAACCTCAAAACCGCCAGGCAAAAAACCACCAACGTTAAAAAGAAGAGAGGCCGGAGTGTTATTGGCGGTACCAAGCTGGGAAAACTCTAGCGTGGTCGCCTGCCAGCGATAACCAGAAATAATTTCCTGATCAAAAACATCGGCATCGGTCGATTGACTGAAAGCCAAAATAACCAAAAAAATAACCAAAATTATTTTTGCCAAAGAAACAATTTCGATCGCCGGTACCGGCCTACCTTGATTTTGCGACAATTTTTTTTACCTCATCAATGATAACCAAAACGGCGGGAACCAAAACCAAAAGCACCAAGCCCCACCGAGAACGACCAAAGGCGATTATGTACCCAAAGCGGGGTATAGTTAAAACCACCTTGCCCATAATCTGCTCAGGAGAAATCTCAGCAATGTCAATACTGCGATTGGCGTCTCCCTTAGTGACAATCATGGTTCCAGGTGAAGATCGATAATCAATTTCAGCAATGCGATGGGTCACCGTTCGACCATCATCACCAACAAAAGTAACCACCTCGTTTTTCTGATACTGTTCTTGAGAAGAAATAAGAATAACGTCACCTGTCATAATGGCTGGGGCCATCGACCCTGATTGAACCACTAAAAAGCGATATCGACCCAAAAAGTTAATTTTATTCAACCCCAGGGCTAATAAAAAAAATAAAATAAAGCCCGCCAAGAACAACCAGGCAAAAATTTTTAATAAGGCTTTAAAAAAAACTTCCATCGTTTTAAAAAAATAGCAAAACCCATTAGAGGCCAAGATTTTCTCTTGGCCTCTAGATAGCAAAAGTTTTTACCCTAAAGGAATCAAATTTGTTCATCAACTAATTGTTCTAGGGTAAAAACAGTGTCGAAAGTAACTGAGTCGCTTTGGATCTCATTACCATAATCATCTCCTGAGGCTGACCAAAGCATAGCCACATCAACGCTTTCGCCGGCAGGAATAACTACCGGAGCCAAGGCACGCCAGTCGGTGCCAATCTTATCCTGGTTGACATCAGAAAAATCGGAAGAAACAACTTCCTGACCATCAAGAGTAATAGCAACATTTAGGGTTTCCCCCAATTCTCCTTCACCTTGACCAGGGTTGCCACAACTACTGTCAACTCGACTCTCGGGTTTATTACAATCATTTTCCCAATTAGCCAAGTTGTCAATGGCAAAATAGAGTCGTCCAGGCAAACTACCGCTATTGGTAATAGTCCAAACGTGGCCGCCTTCAACGTCACCGTGTTCACCAATGTTATCAACCACAAACGGGGCAACCACTGCACCGCCATCAACCTGAAGCTCTAAAGTACCCATGGTAAAGGTACTGCCAGTACCTGTCTCGGTATCAGAGAAAAAGGCTCTGGTAACTAAAAAGGTTAATGAAGCAACAGTAATAATTATGCCAACGCTTAATAAAACTCGCTTATTCATTATTTTCATTATTTCTCACCTCCTTATAGCAAAGACTTTTAATCCACTAAAAAAACGGGAATCAATCTTTATTTATTACTTATCTATTGAGTAATAAATATATAACTAATATGTAAAATAAAATCGTCAAATTAATCAAAACATATCGCCAAATCGTTGTCAAGGTTTCCAAAAACTAACCAAAAAAATTATCAAGAGGACAAAATTATTTTACTCTTTAGGTGGATAATCCCGATTGTTTTTCATGTCTTGAGCGATCAGTTGACGAAGGTAAACCGAGCGGGGGACACCCTTTTTTTGCGCCGCCCAATCCAGATAAGCCAGTAGGTTTGAGCTCAAGAAAAAATTAAAACGAAGATCAATTTTTTGCGCCGCTTTCTCCAGGGTTTCTTCCAATTTACTAGCCAGGTTGCCCCGATGATAAACAACAAAAAAGAACCGGTCAGGGTTAATTTGCTTGACTAAAAAAGAGTTCCTTTCTTTCTGAGAAAGAACAATGGTGGGCTTCCCCATGCCCAAGGCATAATTAACCCAATAACCAACAGAAAAACTCCGCTCCGATGCTTCAAAAAGACAAACATCAGCTTTTCTGATGCCAGCGACAGTATCCTCAAAGTGTTTTTTCTGATCTTTAAGGCTGGCTTGATAAAAACGGTCAGGATTAACCCTGCTAATCCACTCGCTGACATGTTGATAGCCCAATTTCTCAACTTGTTTAAAAATTGCCTTAACGGCTTGGGGATAATCTTTTTTAATACGAGGGCTGGTACCAAAATAGACAATCATTTATCAGATAGAAGAAATAGTTAACAAATAAGAAGTGTTCATGGGCAGTCAATATGTTTTTTTGATGTAAAAAAAGCATAACAAAAAATTACTTTTTTTACCAGTAACCACGAAACAAAGAGTAAAAATTAAGAGGAAAAAATCACTTGGTCCTAAGACAACCACTTCTCAAAAAAAAGGATTAGGTCTTTTTTTTAATAAAATTAAAAAAATATTTCTTACCTTTCAGTTTTTCGGGCAGTAAGTCTTCCTTTGTGTAGGGCTGGTAGCCCTTACCATACCCCAAATCTTTCATTAGCCTGGTGGGGGCATTGCGAATTTTAAGAGGAATAGACAAGTTGCCATATTTTTTAATATCAGCCAAAGCCCTCATATAAGCCTCATAAGCCCGGCGGTCTTTAGGCGCTTGGGCAAGATAAACGGTTCCTGCCGCCAGGTTTTCCTGACATTCAGGGTACCCCACCGTTTCGCAAGCCCGAAAAACAGCATTGGCAACCACTAGGGCGGTAGGGGTAGCCACATCCTCGGAGGCAAAAACCACCATTCTTCGGGCAATAAAAAGCGGGTCCTCACCGGCCACTACCATCCGAGCCAAATAATAAAGAGAAGCATCAACATCTGAAGCCCTCATACTTTTCAAATATGAGCTAATGGTGTTGTAATGTTCTTCACCGGCTCGATCATAAAGCAGATTTTCTCGCTGTAAAGCTTCTTTAATATATTGTACAGTAAGTTTTTTCTTTTTATTCTTATCGCTACAGTATAATGTATAGGCAACCTCTAGAATATTTAATAGACTTCTGGCGTCAGCATTGGCCGAGACCAATAAAAACTTCTTAGCTTTACTGGTAATTTCCAAGCTGTTTAACTCTTTCAATCCTCGATCAAGAATCTTGACCAAATCAGCTTCTTTCAGGGGGTTTAAAACCAAAACCCGAGACCGAGAGAGCAGGGGACCGATCACCTCAAAGGAAGGATTTTCCGTTGTCGCCCCAATTAGGGTAATTGTCCCCGTTTCAACATGGGGGAGAAGAGCGTCCTGCTGAGCCTTATTAAAACGATGGATTTCATCTAAGAAAAAAATCGTTTTTTGACCTTTTTTTAGTTTAATTCTTGCTTCTTTGGCAATTTGACGGATATCGGCCACTCGGGCCAAGACCGCTGATTTCTCAATAAAAAAAGACTGTGTTTCTTGGGCAATAATTCGAGCCAGGGTCGTTTTACCTACCCCCGGTGGCCCCCAAAAAATTAAAGAAAATAACTGATCTCCTTCAATTAATTGACGCAAAATTTTTCCCTTGCCCACGAGGTGCTCCTGACCAAAAAACTCGACCAAAGATTTGGGCCGAATCCGATCGGCAAGAGGAGAAGAGTTTTTGTTAAACATAAAAAAATATTGTTATATTGTTCAATTGCTAAATTGTTGGTAGCGCTTTTATTTTTAAAGATAAGCCAATATAACAATATAGCAATTTGTTTTTGTAATTTGAGATTTGAAATCTATTTGGAAACCTGCCTGCCGGCAGGCAGGTTTGGAATTGAAAATTGGAATTTTCAGCCCCTGGCTGGACTAGTATCTTAGCGCCTCAATTGGATCAAGGCGGGCGGCTTTTCGAGCCGGAGCCACTCCAAACACCACGCCAATAAGACTAGAGATAGAAAAAGCTAAAAAAACCGACCAGGGAGTAACGGTGGTTTGTAAAAACGAGCCGATAAGCAAAGAACCCAAGAAGCCAAAAATAACGCCAATTGATCCACCAACAATGCTCAAGAACACCGATTCAATAATAAACTGAACCAGGATGTCTTTGTTTTGGGCTCCAACCGCCTTTCTTAGGCCAATTTCGGCCGTTCGCTCCGTCACCGAGACCAGCATAATATTCATTATGCCAATACCGCCAACTAAAAGCGATATGGCGGCAATGCCCCCCAGGGCTAGGGTAAGCATCCCCAAAATGTTGTCAATTTGGTTTAAGATCTGCCGCTGGTCGAGAACAGAAAAATCTTCTTCGTCAAAATAATCAAGTAGCTCTTTTTTGATTGCGGCCTTAATCTGATCAATGTCAGATTCTGATTCGGCTTTAACGATAATAGCGCCATAATCCTCTTGAGCAAAAATAAGTTCAGCAGTTTTTAAGGGCACAATAACAGTATCATCAACAGATGAGGAACCCATTGCCCCACCGCCTTGTTCTTCCAAAATACCAACCACCTCAAAAGCCGACCCGCCCAAAAAGAAGCTTTTCCCCAGCGGGTCAATGCCGGAAAAAATCTCCTCAACAACTCGACTACCGACAATAGCAACCCGCCTTCTTCTTTCTTCTTCGCTCTCAGTAAAAAAGCGGCCCATCTCAAGATCGACATTAACCACCTGGCTATAAGCTGATTCAACACCAAAAACAATCGTGTTAAAGGTGTTTTCTTTATATTTGGCCTGGTCGGCAATTTGAACCAGCGCCGAAATTGCCCCAATCGGCAAATCAAGACGATCTATTGCTTGCCGGTGCTGATTCTCTAGACGCGTCTGGCTGATCATCGCCCGCTCCCCAAAACCGGAAGATAAGTCGCCAGGATAAATATAAATCAGGTTGCTTCCCAAAGCCTCAAATTGGTCAGCAATGTAAACCTTTAGACCGGCACCAATTGATACCAGAGTAATTACCGCCGCTACCCCAATAATAATCCCCAGCATGGTCAAAAAAGACCGCACCTTATTAGCCCAAAGCGAACGCAGAGCCACTTTGAAAATTTCCAAATTAAACAACATTTTTTTCTGTTAAGAAATAATTAAACCATCCTTGACGGTTATTATTCGCTGGGCCGATCGGGCCACCTCAGAATCGTGGGTTACCAAAACAATCGTCCGGCCCTGACCATGGAGTTTCTTAAAAATTGTCATTATTTCTTCGCCGGACTGGCTGTCTAAATTACCAGTTGGCTCATCGGCCAAAATAACTGAGGGGTTGTTGATTAGCGCTCGAGCAATTGCCACCCTTTGCTGTTGGCCGCCGGACAGCTGATTAGGCAGATGCTTTTCTCGATTGGCCAAGCCCACGAGAGCCAATTCTTCTCTGGCCCGAGCTAATCGGTCCGAAAAAGAAACATCGTTATAAATTAGCGGCAACTCAACATTCTCCAGGGCCGTTAATCTGGGCAAGAGGTGAAAGGTTTGAAAAACAAAACCAATTTTTTCTCTTCTAAGACGCGCTCTTTGGTTCTCAGAAAGCCCAGAAACCTCTTCGCCATCCAAAAACATCTTGCCGCCATCAGGGCGATCCAGAAGACCCAGAATATGCATCAGGGTCGACTTGCCGGATCCTGAAGAACCAACCAGGGCAACAAACTCGCCCGGGCCAATTAGCAAATTAATCGCTTTTAAGGCCTGAACCTGGCTTTGGCCGGTTTGGTAGTATCTTTTAATACTCTCTAGCTGATAAATAGGCAATTGTTTGCTATTTTTAGATTTTTTGACCATCACTGACTTTACTCACCCCCGAAGAAACCACAATTTCCCCCTCTGTCAAACCCTCAACAACTTCTACTCCCTCATCTGTTGTTAGACCAATTATCACCGGTTTTTTTAGCGCCCGACCGTCAACAATTTGAAAAACCCAATATTGATCACTCCGCTTAACCAGGGCGCTCTCCGGCACCGTCAAAACCCCGTTTTTGCTCTCAATTAGAATTTCCCCATCACCGCCCATGCCCACTCGAAAGGCCGGATCTTTTTCTTCAAGGGCAACAATTACCTGATAATAGGTTCCCTGGCCAGACAGGGGAGTAAAACCAATCTTGGCAACCTGGCCAGCAAAAACTCGATTGGGAAAAGCGTCAAGGCGAATATCAACTTCCTGACCTTCAATTAAATTAACCACTTCGATCTCATTAACCTTTAAATAAAAAGCCAAAGAATCGGGATTAACAATAGTAAAAGTGGCTTGGGCGGGAGTAATATTGACTCCCGGCAAGGGCGAGTCAATCTCGGTAACAATACCGTCAATTGGCGAATAAATAGTAGCATACTTAATGGCCAAATCAACCAGCTCAACGGCAATAACCTGGTTGCTTAAGGAAAATTGGGCCTTGTCCAAAATCCGCTCAATTTCTTTGGTGATAACGGCATTGTCTTTTTCCTCCTGGTAATCATCATGAGTCTGGTCAAAAGTCCACTTCTGAGTCATAAAATCGTTGAGTTCTTTTTCCAGTTTTTTTTCTAATTCCCGCTTATTTAGTGAAGCCAGAGCCTGCCATTTCCTAACCCGCTCGCCTTCCGCCACTCCTACCCAAACTAACTGACCCGAAGTTTGAAAACGAACCTGGGCCTTTTCCTGGGCATCAATTTGGCCAGAAACAGAAATAATCGAAAACAAATCGCCCCTTTCGACCTTGACTGTTTTAATTTCTCCTTCGGAAATAGATGGCTTTGGAAAAGCCCAAGCTACCCCAGCGCCAATAAAAACCAATAACAAAATGATGACTATCTTTTTATTTTTTAAAAACTTCATGGCCGAATCACAAAACCCAATAAGTCTCTTTTCCCAATTAAAAACTTTGTCCGTAGTTTACCCCGATCAGTCACGCTAACCATACTATTAATTTTCTGGCCAGCCAAGTAATATTCCAGGGCAATCACCGGCCGCCGATGCTTGCCTAGGGCACTGCGATAGCGAGCTTGATAAATAATATTATCCTGTGATAATAGTCCCAATTTTCTAGCTAATTCCTCATCAATGGCGCTTCGATCGGCTCCGGTATCAACCTTGGCCATAACAGAAACCCGGCCTTTATCTTGAGCAACAATTTTTATTTCCTCTATCAGGCTAATTATTTTCGGCTCATTTTTACTGCTCACCCGATCGGCAAAACTGGCTCCAAACAAGGCCTTGGCCACCTTGACACCATGTTCCGGACTACGAATTTCTAATCTTTCTACCCGCTCCAGCCTTTTCTGCAAGCCGGTCCGATTAGCTACTTGAATCGCCAAACCCGGTCGGGCATTCAGCTCAACAACCAATGGCCCCTTATTGCGGTCAATTAAAAAGTCGATTCCCAAATAACCCAAAGAGGGAATAGCCTCCTGAGTCTTAACCGAGTGAAGCAAAATTTGCTCCCAAAAAGGGATTCTTAAACCGTTAACTTTGGTTCTGGTTTCCGGCAGATAGTTAACCGGCCGACCGTGATGAATGCCATAAGTAGTAACACCGCTAGCCAAATCGATACCAACCCCAACCGCACCCTGATGCAAGTTGGCTTTGCCATCAGACTCCTCGGTTGGCAATCTTAGCATGGCCATTACCGGCACCAGATTAAAAACAATTACCCTAATATCGGGTGTTCCTCCTCTTACATATTTACTAAAAACCTTAATAATCTTAACCCGCTCTTCAATAAAGGCTTGATCTGGGGTGTTATGAAGGCTATAACGACCCGATAAAATTTCTTGGGCATGGAACTTAAGATCGGAAATGTTAATGGTTTCACCGTTCATCAGCTCCCATTCACCGGCAAAACGGCTTTTTTTTCTAATAACTAAAATGCCCTCACCACCAAAACCACTACAGGGTTTTAAAACAAAATTGTCCGGCAAGCCTAACCAGGAAAAATTATTAATGTCTTCGTTTTTTCTAAACACTTTAATTAGCTCAGGGGTAGGTAAATTGTGGCGGGTTAGAATCCTCTTGGTGGCTAACTTAGAGTCAGCAATCTGGCGGCCAAACTTAGTGTTGTGGCGAAGATATTGATGATTGCGGGCATTCATGCCCAAAACGTCCTGCCATCTTTTCATTGAGTAAATAGAAGCTAACTTTTAAAAACCGAGCGAAAACGACGATATTCTAACCAGCGCAGGCCCGAATAGCGGCCAATAATCAAATTAACAATCAGCAACGTTAAAAAAACTAATTCCGGATTTAACAAAACAAAACCCTGAAGCGGCCGCCAGCTTAAAAACCAATAGCCAAATACCGCTACGATTAATGTTTGCCAAGTCATTTTCAGGGCCTCAGAACTATTTTTACCCACCAAAACTTCAATAAAATTTTCCGCCAAAAGAACAACAATCAAAATCGGAAAAATAGAAATGTCCGCCAAGTCCTCAAAACCCAGCTGAGGACCCAAAAAAAGCAAACCAAAAACCCCCAAACAAACAAACCATAATAACAGCGACATCCGCGGCAAAAAGTGAACCCGAATTTTTCTAAGCAGAGTGCGAGCTAAAATGGCAATTGAAAGAATAACCAGGAAAAGCACCAGCCCTTGGGTTAGACCAGTGGCAATAAAGGCGACAGAAATCATCACCGGGGTAAAAATACCAAAACCAGACAGACCAAAAATATAACGAACAATGGTGATCAGGGTGGCCACTAGAGGAAGCAGAAAAACCAACACTACCGTGTTGGCAGGAATTCCTTGGCTAACCGTTTTTCTAATGGCATGTTTCAAGAAGTTGGTCGGCCCCAGCTGGCCAGTTTCTTGGCCTTCCAAAAGCAAGGTTAGCCGACCCTTAACCACCTCAGTGGGTTCAGTAATTTTTTCACTTTCTTCTTGTTCTTGGACGGGTTCGGCCACCTCTAAATTATCAACCTCTGACAAAAGTTCTTCTTCCGTGAGAGTGGGGGAAAGACCCTGAGCCCAAACCAAGGGAGGCAAAAAGAAAAATAATCCTAAAAATAACCAGACAAGAACTTTCTTCATTTTGTTCATTCTAACAATAAGGGTCAAGTTTGTAAATTTTTTCCCAAAAAAACTAACAACCAATAGTTAATTTTTGTGCCGCGGGAGGGAATCGAACCCTCACGATGTTAAACATCACAAGATTTTAAGTCTTGCGCGTCTGCCAGTTCCGCCACCGCGGCAAAAAACAATTAAAAATTCAAAATCAAAAGTTAAGAATAATTATATCCCCCAACACCCCCCATGAATCTTCTTGGGAGTTCAAACTCCTCCTTTGGCTTGGTGCCGAAGGGGAGATTTGAAGACGATACCAATGGTTTTCTTTTCTCGGATGTTGGTTTAACAACACCTCGGTCGTCGTCAATAACTCCACTGTCTAAAATCTTCTTGGGAGTTCAAACTCCTCCTTTGGCTTGGTGCCGAAGGGGAGATTTGAACTCCCACGGGTTGCCCCACACGGTCCTAAACCGTGCGCGTCTGCCAGTTCCGCCACTTCGGCTAGTTTAGTCTTTGGTCATTAGTCTTTAGGCTAAAAATATCCCAAACTGGTAAATTAGCCCTACCCACCCCAATTATACACAAGAAAAGAGGGTATTTAAAATTGAAGTTCCGGGACCAAATCAAACCGATCAATTTGGTTCATGACCGCTCTAATTTTACCCGCCCAATCCGGACTGGGCGGGGCATAGACAGGGCCAATTTTTTCCGGGGTATCCAAACCGTTTTGGTAATATTTCTCCGACAAAGCCCGGCTAACTACCTCAATCGACTCCGACCAAGAAGAAAAATAAATTCGACCATTGCCCCAGCCATAAGCATTATAAGAACCGGCCGGAATAACTTGACCAAAGCTCGATTCAATACCGGCAATAGCCGGCAAAAGCCGCCAATCAATAGCAAATTCGTCGGCGGCCGCAATAAAGTTGCCGGCGTAATCAAAAAGGGGTGAGTTTTTGCCAGCCAAAAAGGCTGATAACTTCATCTTTCGATCATCTAAGGAGTCCAAATCAGCTCCTAAAAAAGATTTTTGAGCTGAAGCACCAGCCTCCCTGGCCCCAGCGCTGACAACCCTCTGGGGATTAGCCAAAAGGCCTAAAAATAACAACCAAATAAAACTGGTTAAGAAAAATTTTTTAAACATTTTTGCGCCCCAAAAGCATGCATTCTAAACAAGTTTCTTTAAAAAAACAAATTATTTTTAATAAAAAGGCCTATAGCAAATAAATCTAATCCATAAAAAAATCCCAGAGTCTGCTTTAACTAATAAAGCTAACCCCAGGATCTAGCGTGAATTATAACACTGACTTATAGTATTGTCAAGTGTTCGGGATGACCATTTTTAGGGTGGCAATCTCTTTGCCGGCCACCTTAATTGGGCGACCGGGGCCAATAGGGGAAAAACCAAATTTTTGATAAAAAGCAATCGTGCCAAAATTGGCCCGGACAACCTGTAAAACAATCCTTTTACCGACCAACCATTTTAGGACCTGTTCAAGTAAAACACTGCCCACCCCTTGATTTTGGAACTGGGGTAAAACATGAACCAACTTTATTATTCCCTGGTCGGCTTCTTTTTTGGCCGCGGCATAACCAATAGTCTGATTATCCTTTTGGGCCAAAAAATAACGCCAGTTGTCATCGGCCATGTTTTGGTATCGAGTCGGCTCCAGGCCAGTAAAATCTTTTTTTAAAATGTCAGCTCTGGTCACACCAGTTCCCAAATTAGGGTAAGTAGCCAGCCAGGCCTTTTTTTGAATTTTGCTAATAGTGGAGATATCGGCCGTACCGGCCTGGCTAATTTTCAACTTGCTCACCACCAGCGTGATACAATTAACCCAACATCCAGTATCATAAGGGGAAATGCCTTCCGAGTCAACGCCACCGATAACGAAATCGCCCGAATCTCGATTTTATCCTTTTGCTGAAAAAGGGCTGGTGTCAATCTAACACCCTGGCTGAACATTTTAGAACAAGAGCTGCAAATAAAACTAACCCCGGAGCAACAAAAAGAAGTTTTGGAATACGAGGAAGCGTTGACGACCAACCCAGAAGGCATTGAACAGGCTTGGAAAATCCAGGTTAACACCAGCGTTTTTTTCCTGCTTATTTTCTGACCCCTGAGGGACAGCAAAGTCTAAAAAATACTTTTGGCGTCATCGACTTGCCAGAAAACGAAAGAGAAGCCGGTCAAAGAAGCCAAGATTACACCGAAGCGCAAACGGTTGCTCAGTTTGAAACTTTGAAGTCAATAACAGCTTGTGAAACGAATAGGCTCGTGATATCATCATCACTATGGCAGTTAAAAATAACAGATACGAATTAACCATTATTACCGATCTTAACCCAAAAACCAAAAAGGGGGAGACCAGCCTGGAAAAAACCAAAAAAACCATCGCCGATATGGGAACTATTACCGAAGAAAAAAACTGGGGTAAAAAAGACCTGGCTTACCCCATCCAAAAACAAACATCCGCCTATTATTACTGGTTTGCCTTTGAGGCTGACCCGGCTAAAGTGGCTCGCCTTGACAATGTTTTGAAATTAAACGACAATATCCTTAGACATTTATTAATAGTCCTTGATTAGGAGGTGTGAATAGTTTGAGTACGCGTTCTCTTAACAAAGTAATGCTGATTGGCAACCTCACCCGAGATCCGGAGTTGCGTTATACCAGCAAAGGAACAGCGGTCTGTTCTTTTGGTTTGGCTACTAACCGAAGCTGGATTACCGAACAAGGAGAAAAAAAAGAAGACGTTTCCTTTCATCGAGCTGTTGCTTGGGATAAACTAGCCGAAATTTGCTCTCAGCTATTATTCAAAGGCCGGAGGGTTTATGTCGAGGGAAGATTGCAAACCCGGCAATGGGAAGACCAAAGCGGGGGCAGCAGGCAGACAACAGAAATCATTATCTCTGAGATGATGATTTTAGATTCTCGTCGATCACCAGAAGAAGGAGACGAAGCAGAAACAGAAACATCTAGCCCCAAAATTAAAACCGATCAAGCAAACCAAAAAAAACCAGACACCAAAAAATCTCAAGCTGATCCAGCTAAACAAAGCGAGGAAGAAGTTGATACCAGCGATATTCCTTTTTAAAAATCACTTAATCAATAAAAATTAATCACCATTATGGCCAAAAGAAGCTTTTCTCAAAAAAGGAAACCAATCGCCAAAGATTGTTTTTTTTGTCAAAACAACGCTCAGCCTGACTATAAAAACATCGAGACTCTCAACAATTTTATCACCGAAAGAAAAAAAATTGCCTCTCGAGAGTACACCGGGGTTTGTGCCAAACACCAAAGAAAATTGGCCCGGGCCATTAAACAGGCCAGACACCTAGCCCTAATTCCCTTTGTGAGCCAAATCCATTAACACTGCCAAATGGCTGATTTTTCCTTTTTTCTTCCTTTACCCAAAAAAACCAAGATCCTCATTAAAGAAGAGGAGAAGGTCGAGGAGGGTCAAAAAGTGGCTACTTTTAACCGCTTCAAAAAAAGCCAAATTAATTTAGCTCAAGAAATGGGTTTATCCCCTCAAAAAACCGGTTCTTGTCTTCTAGTTAAATTAGGTCAAAAAATTACCAAGGAAGAGCTTATCGCCAAAAATAATAGCTTGCTTAAAAAAATTACCGTCAAGTCTCCGGTGTCGGGGCAAGTTTTGGCTTTTGACAGCAACACCGGCATCTTAACCATTGAAACCGCCGGGAAAAATCGAGACTTATTATCACCGTTCTCAGGTAAAATTGAAAAAATTGGCCAAGAGGGGATAACTATCCAAATTAAAGCAGAAAAGGTTTTCGACCTTGAAAAAACTTGGGGCAACAATGTTTTCGGTCAATTGGCTTATCATGGCGGCGCCCTAACCGCCTTTGATTGTCAATTCCAAAAAAAAATTGTTTTAACCCAACAGGTTTATCCGGCTCTAATCAATAAGGCTCAAGCGATTGGCTCTTTGGCTATTATTAGTGATGACATCGCTGACCCCAGTTCGATTAATTTTGATCAATTAACAATTGCCAAAACAACCTCCGAAGAGGTTGAGGAATTAAAGAAGTTCCTTGATTGCTGGCTGATTATTGACAGCCAGCAGAAAAAAGTTGCCGTCCTTCAAAAATGACAATTAAAAATTTTCGCAACCTGATTCTCTTGCTGGCGCTTTTAGTCTTTTCTTTTGGAGCCGGCTGGAAATTAAGCCAAAACTATTCCCAAAACACTAATCTGGGATCACCCTCCTTAAGTTTTACCCAATCAAGCCTTTTCGGTGAAGTTTACCAGCTTCTAGACCAACTATATTTAAACAAAGACCAACTACTAGACCAAAAAAAACTTCTTTATGGTTCTGTTGCCGGGATGGTTGAGGCTCTGGGTGACCCCTATACCGTTTTTTTACCCCCAGAAGATAATGAAAAGTTTAAGGAAGATATGGCCGGGAGTTTTGGCGGAGTAGGCATAGAGCTTGGCTACAAAAATAACCAGCTGGCAGTAGTCGCCCCGCTAGAGGGATCCCCAGCTCAGAAAATAGGAATAAGATCCGGAGACCTAATCGCCCATATCAAAGACGAAAACAAAGAAATTGACCGGGACTCGCTGAATCTGTCCTTGGCCGAAGCGGTGGAAATTATCCGCGGCCCAAAGGGTTCAAAAGTCACCCTAACCCTGATCAGAGAAGGGGCCAGCAAACCACTTAAGGTTGATCTGGTTCGTGACGAAATTGTTGTTCCCCGAGTGACTTTGGAATATATCAACCACAACAACCAAAGGGTGGCCTACATTAGGCTAGCTCGTTTTGGCGACAACACTATTGAGCAATGGGATGAAGTCATTGGTAAAATCGAATTGGAAAAAAATTTGGCTGGAATCATCTTGGATTTGAGAAACAACCCCGGCGGCTACTTAGACGGGGCAATTTACATTGCCTCCGAATTTATCGATCGGGGAGTCATTGTTCACCAAGAAAGCGCTTCAGGCAACCGGCAAACATTTTCTGTTAACCGCCAAGGCAAGCTTCTAAAAGATCCGCTGGCGATTATTGTTAATCAGGGTAGTGCTTCGGCCTCAGAAATTGTCGCCGGCGCACTCAAAGAACAAAGGGGCACTCCCATTATCGGCAAAACCACTTTCGGCAAGGGCACTATTCAACAGTCCAAAGAGCTTCCTGATGATTCTTCCGTTCATATTACTATCGCCGCCTGGCTGTTGCCCTCAGGAACTCAAATTCACCAAAAAGGCATTGAGCCAAACATCGAAGTCGAAGACAATCTTGAAACTGAAAAGGACGAAGCCCTAATAGCCGCCCTTGACCAATTAATCAACCCTTAATTATAATAATTAGCACAAACTGTTCCTAAGGAAAATGTCTCGACAAAAAAGAGTTTTGACCATCTCGTTGGCAGTCTTGCTGCTGGTTGGCGTCTTTTTAACAGGCGCCTCTCTTAATCGCTCAATCGACGGATCGTTTTGGAATTCTTGGTGGTCAAGAGAAACCCCGGTAACCAGTGTTACTAGCAAGATCGTTCAAGAAGAATCGATGGTAATTGACATTGTCGAGACAACTTCTCCGGCGGTGGTTACTATTGGCATTAGCAAACTAGAGCGCTTCTCCACCTTTAATCCCTTTGACCCTTTTTCTTTTTTCGAAACCCAAGAACAGCAAGTTGAGCAAGATATTGGCACCGGTTTTATTGTTGATGCTAAAGGTTTAATTATCACCAACAAACATGTCGTTTCTGATCTTGGGGCCCAATACCGAGTTATCAGCGCTGACAACCAAACCTACGAAGTGCAAAATATTTACCGTGACCCCTCCAATGACTTGGCTATTTTGAAAATTGAAGCTCAAAACTTGCCAACAGTCGAATTGGGCGACTCTGACAGTTTACGAGTTGGCCAATTCGCCCTGGCAATCGGTACTGCCCTAGGAGAATTTCGTCATACGGTAACAACCGGCGTCATTTCCGGTTTGGGCCGAGGGATTGTCGCCGGCTCTTCTTTTGCCGGTTATGTTGAAGAGCTAGACAACGTTATCCAAACCGATGCCGCCATTAATTCCGGTAACTCCGGCGGTCCTCTGCTTAATTCCGCCGGACAAGTAATCGGCGTCAATGTTGCTGTTGCTCAAGGAGCCCAAAATATTGGTTTTGCCATCCCTATCAATATTGCCAAAAGCATGCTTGATAATTTTTACCAAACCGGCGAATTTACTCGTCCCTTCCTGGGTGTTCGCTACTCAGTCATCACTAAAGAAGCGGCGATCTTAAATGAAATCCCCGAAGGGGCTTATGTCACCGAGGTGATTAGCGGCTCATCGGCCGCCGAAGCCGGGATTCAGCCTGGCGATATTATCAGTGAAATCGATAACCAAAAAATTAAAGATCGCCAAGAGGGGGTGGCCGGCATCATTAATCAAAAAAAGGTTGGGGAAGTGGTTACTGTTAAAATCTGGCGCGATGGAGAAACAAAGGAAATTCCGGTCCGTTTAAAAAGTCAGCAATAGAAGGCTATTTTTTCTTGTTTCTTGCTTTCTGAAAAGCCTTAATAATCCTCTCCAGGTTCCCCTCAATAACTTGATCCAAATTTTGCCAAGACTTATTAAGCCGATGATCGGTAATTCGATTTTGGGGAAAATTGTAGGTTCGGATTTTTTCGGCCCTTTGGGACTCACCAATTGATTCTCGTCTGAGTTGATCCAGGCTGTCTTTTTTCGAGGCTTGTTGACGACGCCTTAACTCTGCTTCCAGTTTGCCCTGGGCAATAAGCCGGTTTTGGTATTGTCGCCGCTCCGACTGAGAGGTAACAACAATCCCGCTTGGTTTGTGACGCAAGCGCACGGCAGTAGACAACTTGTTGACGTTTTGGCCGCCATGACCGCCAGCCCGAAAGAATTCTACTTCTAAATCGGCCGGATCAACAACAACTTCAGCTGAATTTTTTTTAGTCAAAACCACTACTGAGGCAGTGGAAGTATGAACCCGACCCCTCTTTTCGGTTTGAGGAATTCTCTGGACTCGATGAACCCCAGATTCCTGTTCCAAGAGAGAATAGGCTTCATCGCTGTTAATTTCCAACCGGTCTCCTTCTGATGATATTTTATTAGGCCAGCCCTTCTGGACGGCAAAACGCTGATACATGCGCAATAAATTGTTTTGCCAAATTTTGGCCTCATCACCGCCAGTGCCGGGACGAATTTCGATAATAATAGACATCGCTTTAAAATTTCCAAGATCCAAACAAGTTTCAATTTTCTAAATTCCAATTAACCAAATAAAATTCCGATTTTCCCCAAATCCCAAATTTAATTTGGCTTATTGCTTAAATATTGCAATATTAATTGATCAAGCAATGATCAACTATTTGGCTTGTTCGAGCATTTCTTTAAGAGTTTTAACCGAGGAAGAAGAAGATTGGTCCTTTGAACCTTTTTTCTTAGATTTTACCGGCCGCTTTTTTATTTGTTTTAATCGGTCCTCAAACCGCTTAACCCGGCCGCCGGTGTCAACATATTTCATTTGACCAGTAAAAAAGGGGTGACAGGCAGAGCAAATATCAACCCTGATTTCGGATTTGGTTGAACCAACGGCAAACTCATTCCCGCAAGCGCAGGTTACCTTAGCTTGAGAGTAATACTGGCCTTGATCAGCTTTATTCATAAGCGAAATCTATTTTAACACAAATCGACAAATAAACCAGCCTCACGCGATCCCGGATCTTGCGGAGCTAATTAGTCTTTTAAAAAAACCGCCAAATCTTTAATTTTAACTCGTTTTTGCTGGCCGGAAACCAAATCCTTAACAGTTGCTTCTTGAGACGTTTTTTCCTCAGGACCAACGATTAAAACCTTGGAAAAACCCTTTTTATTAGCATAGGCCAATTGCTTGGCCAGCGAGGTTTGATAGTCTAAAAACATTTCGATATTTACCCCCAAGCCTCTTAGACGGCCTACTATCAGCAGGGAAGAGCGAAAAGTTTCCTCGTTAAAAACGGTCATTAAAATCTTAGCCGGCAAGGCGGATAAGACTGGCAAGCGCCCCAGATCAGATAAAACCTCATAAACCATCATGTCGCCAACCGCCAAACCAACCCCGCCAATTTTTCTTGTTCCCCCAACGTCGTTAACCAAATTTTGATAACGACCACCGCCAAAAAGAGCTCGACCTTGGCGGTTTTTAGTTCGAGCCTCAAAAACCGTATCGGTATAATAATCAAAACCGCGGACAATGGTTGGATCAAATTCCACCCAATCACCAACACCCAAATCAGACAAAGAAGAAAAAAGCTCTGTTAACCAAGGTGATTCTTGACTATAATCATAATCTTTTAAAATTAAGCCCAGGTCTTTGATTTGTAATTTTGTCAAACCGGCCTCGATTAACATCGCTTCAAAGTCACCCGCAGCCACCTTGTCCTTTTTATCAATAATTCGGAAAATCGCCAATCTGCTATTTTGAGGAATGTTAATTAAATCAAATTTGTCGTCTAAATACTTGCGGTCATTGACCTTAATAACAACATCGGCGGCAGTTAAACCTAAAGAGGCTAAGAACCAAACCCCAACAGCAATAGTTTCAGCGTCGGCGTTTGGACAATCCTGCCCCAAAAGATCAATATTCCATTGGTAAAACTCCCGCCCTCGACCCCTTTGAGGCGCCTCATAACGGAAAAACCGCCCCCAAGACCACCAGCGGACCGGAAAGGCTAATTCATATTCTCTGGCGGCAATCATCCGAGCCAGAGTAGGAGTTAACTCCGGTCTTAAAATAAGGCTGTCCTGAACCGGCCTGCCTTTAACGGGAATAATAAAGGACTGGTTTTTGATTATTTCCTCGGCCGATTTGGCCGAATATAAAGAAAAAGATTCTAATATTGGCCCTTCATACTCCTGATAGCCAAAGGCCTGGCTGGCTTCTTTGGCCTTTTCATAAAGCCAATTCTGCCAAACTTTATCTTGAGGATAAAAATCTCGTGTTCCCTTAACCGGTTTAATAAAACCTTTAGCCATAATAGATTAATTTTACTAAATTCGCTGATATTTGAATAGGGGAAAGGAGAACAAATTACCGATTTTTAACCCTTCTCGCCTTAGTTTGCCATTTGCCTCTTTGGGTTTACCCGCCCCTATTAAAACTTATAGCGTAAAACAGCGGGTGGAGCAGTAGTTAAATGGGGCTATTCTTGGGGATCGGCAAAACCAGAACTGACAATGTGGATTTTGGTCGCCTCAATCCGGCCATTATCATCTTTTCTTTGGCCAACAACAACAACTCGATCCTGTTCTTCAAGACGGCTAAATTTAGCGGTGGTTATTTTATCATCTTCCCGATAAGAAAGCTTAGCTCCCTTAGCCAAAACCTCAAAAACCAAACCATCATGAGTTAAGATAAAAACTTCCTCTTCGGAAGAAATATCGCCGACTAAACCAAAAAAAGATTCCCGAACCGCCAGGGCAGGTGTTTCCTGAACAACCAAACGCTTGATCGCTAATTTATCCGGCTCAAGACGATCTAAATAACCCATGGCGACCAAATAATTACCGATTTCCAAGTCGGCCGGAGAAATTCCTTCTCGATTAATACCAATCATGGTAGCATCATCATCGTAAGAGGCCAGCTTCTCTTCTCCTCGAACATCAATTGACAATTCTTGATCATCTTTGCGGTGGGCAATTAAATTGCCGCAAAAGGCCCGTTTAACCAACAATCGATCACTGCTTTGATCATCGGTCTCGGCTAATATCGCCTCCACCTCTTTCCTTAAGAGATTGGCCTTTTCCTGATCGGTCGAAACATCTTCAACCGCCCCAATTGGCATTGCTAAAAAAAGGCTAAAAACAAACAACAAAGGTAATAATTGTTTAGGTGTAACCATTTTAATCATCATTATAATTTAGCGGTTGAATAAACAACCGTCAAGAGAGCATTGGCCTGATTACCCTGCTGGTCATAGGCGGCAATTTCTATTTCATTAGCGCCGCCAACAAGAAGAGCAGTCGCCTCAAAATTACCCTGATCATCAGCGGCAACAATGGTTTCTCCCTCCGGATAAATTAACACCACGATCGCCTCAGGAGATGTTCGTCCCGTCAACTTCACCTCATCCTGATCAATAATGGCTCCCTCATCAGGAGAATCAATGTCAACAAAAATCGCCGAATCGGTGTCGGGCCGGTCAGTTGTTTGTGGGGAGTTATTTTCTTGAGATGCGGCTTCCTGTTGAACAACATCTTCAGATTCAGAGACAATTCCCGAACTGTTCTTGTTGGTCCACCAAATTCCACCAACAATTAATAATCCTAAAATAAAGCCAAAAACAATCGCCAGGGTGATTTCTTTGCGCATATTTCTCTTTCTAATATAACCTGGCCAGGCTAGATTGTCAATAAAGTTGATACAATTTAATAAACTACAATCAGTCCAAAATTAAAAGTTAAAAATTAAAAATAATAATTTTAAAAACCCTTAATCCTAATTGTTATTAACTGTTTCTTGTGATAAATTGTAAATATGGAAATTTGGCATCTTGGCTTTGGCAGTTTCAGAATTCGAACCAAAAAGGGGATTATCATTACCGATCCCTATAGTCCCAAAACAGGCTTAAAAATGCCCAAAATGGAGGCTGATTTGGTTACTGTCAGCCAGCCAGAATCTTTCCATAGCAACAGCCAAGCAATTGGAAAAAACCCCTTTGTTATCAACGCTCCAGGAGAATATGAAATTGGGGGCATCAATATTTTGGGCATTCCCTCTTATAAGGATAATGGCCAAAAGGGAGAAAGAAGCAATAACACTATTTATCTAATCCACACCGGCGGAGTCCGCATCGGCCACCTGGGCCAGCTAAATCATCCTCTAAGCAAAGAGTCGCTGGGCTTACTGGATTCTCCCGATCTTCTTTTTCTGCCCTTAGGAGAAGAGGCCGGGTTAACTGCTAAATACGCCGCCGAAATTACTCGGCAAATTGAGCCAAAAATTATCTTTCCGATTCATTATATTGAAGAAAATGGCCAGTTGCCTCTTGATCAGGTTGAACCAATTAGCAAATTCTTAAAAGAAACCGGTAGCACTCCCGTTATTGGGCCGAAACTAATCATTGGCAAAAGCAACCTGACTGACGAAAAAGAAAAAGTAGTTCTACTAGAAAGCCGCGGCAAATAAAAAAATCATCGGCCGCAAAACTGCTAAAGTTTGATTCTGCCAAGACTGTTTCTAAACCAAAAGTGGCAATTGACAATTAATTTAGGCTATAATTGGTAAGGCAAATGGCAACTAAATCAGCCAAAATACCACCCCATTCTGATGAAGCCGAAGAATCGGTCTTGGGCGCAATCCTAATTGATAAAGACGCCATATCAGTTATTGCCCCCCTATTAAAACCCGACCATTTCTACAATGAAAACAATGGCCGAATCTACGAGGCGGCCTTAATGCTTTATGAAAACCGTCGGCCAATTGATTTGGTCACCCTAACCTCAGAACTAAAAAAAACCAAAGATTTTTCTCGAACTGGCGGCGCTTCGTATCTGGCCGATTTAACTAATCGAGTAGCCACAGCAGTTAATGTCGAAGAATATGCTCAGATTATTAAAAGAGGCTGGATTAAAAGACAGCTAATTTCTGCCTCCAGTCGAATTTCAAACCTTGCCTTTGACGAAACCAAAGAATCAAACGAAGTCTTAGAGGAGGCAGAAAAAGAGATTTTTTCTATTTCTCAATCCGGCATCGCTCGCAATTTTATTCCTGTCAAGGATGCCCTAATCGAATCTTTTGATCGCCTAGACGAATTACATAAAAAATCTGGTGGTTTAAGGGGCTTGCCAACCGGATTTGCCCAGCTAGACAATCTTTTAGCCGGCATGCAAAATTCCAACCTAATTATTTTAGCGGCTCGTCCCGGAATTGGTAAAACCGCTCTTAGTCTAAACATTGCCCGCCATGTGGCGGTTGAGGAAAAAATTCCAGTGGGTTTTTTTTCCTTGGAAATGAGTCAAGAAGAACTAGTCGACCGACTTTTGGTCCGCCAAGCCCAAATTGATAGCTGGAAACTAAAAACTGGCCGTCTAGATGAAGACGACTTTTCTCGATTGTCTGATGCCATGGGAACCCTGGCTGAGGCCCCTTTATACGTTGATGATACTCCCGGTATTTCTATCCTAGAAATGCGTACTAAAGCTCGAAGACTGCAAATGGAAAAAGGACTAAAGCTTCTAATCGTTGATTATCTGCAATTAATACATGGCCGCAATATTGAAAACCGAGTCCAAGAAGTTTCCGAAATTTCTCAAGGATTAAAAAATCTAGCCAGGGAATTAAAAATCCCGGTTTTGTCTTTATCTCAACTATCTCGAGCTGTTGAGGTTCGAGGCGGACAACGGCCAAGATTGGCCGATCTTCGCGAAAGCGGCTCAATTGAACAAGATTCTGATGTGGTGGTGTTCTTATACCGAGAAGACGATGAAGACCGAGAAAACGTTGTTTTGGAGCTGGCTAAGCACCGTAATGGCCCCGTTGGTGCCATTAGCCTTCGCTTTGTTCAAAAACAAATTAGTTTTTATCCCTTGGAAAAGGAGGTTTAAGAATGATAATCAACTTAATCAATCTTCCCTGGATCATGGGCAGTATCACCGTGTTTGGTCTAACAATGTTTTTGGCTTTTGTCTGGGCCTCATTTTTATTTTTCCGCCAAACCAGAGAAGAATTTGCCAACGATGAAAAAATAGTTAGTTTTTTAATTAATACTTTCTTGGGTTGGCTGATAGGAGCCCGATTATTTTTTTACCTGGGAGCAATGAAGCAATTTAGTTCTCCCCTTAAAATCTTACTTCCCTGGCGCTATCCCGGACTGTCATTTACCGGCGGTATTTTAGGAATAATCATAGCCGGCTGGTTATGGTCAAAAAGAGAGCAGTTTGAAATCTGGAAACTAACCGACGCCGCTACCCGGCCCTTATTAATTTTTGCCGGAGGATTTTTGCTGGGCCAAAGCCTGGTTACTCAAGAGCTTTTTTATTTGGCTAGCCTCGGCGCAACGGCTTTGTCAGCCGCCCTATCCTTCTGGACGCTAAAATCATACCGATCATTAACCTGGTACCCATCGGGGAAAATCGGTTTTGCTTTCTTATCGACCAATACTATTTTGTGCTTAAGTTTTATCCTACTTGCTTTTTTGTTATCCTCTGGTTTATACTTAGAAAAACTTTTGGGGGTTAGCCTATTTCTTTGGTCTTCGACCACCTTGTTGTTAAGATCAGAAGCGCCCTTGGCCAAAAAAATCAACCAGCGAATTAACCAACTAACTAAAAATGACCAAAAAAACTAAAAAACAAACTTCCAAAAAACAAAACTCCGAAAAGTTAACTTTTCCGGCTGATTTGCTGGCCCCAATCGGAAGATTCTTCATCGAAGAAGAGCAAAAAATATTAAAAAAAATTAATAATCTAAAAGAGGAAGACCCTTTCACCGACCCAGCCAGAACCTCCAACAACGCTTCTCCTGACGCTGATGCCGAAGAGCAATTTGGCCATATGAAAAATAAGGCCATTCAAAACCAGCTTCGCCGGCGGCTAATTCAGGTTAGGAAAGCCCTAACTCAGGTTAAGATCGGCAAATATGGCGCTTGCGAAAAGTGCGACAAGTTAATCGACACTGACCGGCTAATGATTTACCCGGAAGCAACAATCTGTTTAGATTGCCTCAAAAAAGAAGAAAAAGCTAAAAAATAACTCTTGGTCTTCTTATTTCAAAGACATGGCTTTTTACGATCACTACAATTATCAGCGTTATTGGCGGGGAAGAGAATATGAACACGAGGCCGAGATTGTCGCCTTGGAAAAGTTATTTGGCCAAATTCCCTTAAAAAACCGTCAAACAATCCTTGATGTCGGCGCCGGTTTTGGCCGCCTAACCCCCATCTATGCCAATAGGTTTGTCTCATGTGTTTTACTTGAACCTTCGCAGAAACTAATTAACCAAGCCAAAAGAAAATTACAATATCAAAACCTGGAATTTAAATCCGGGCAAGGGGAGAGCTTTCAATTAAAAACTAAATTTGATGTGGTATTGACGGTTCGAGTGGCCCACCACATTCAAGATTTACCTTCTTTCCTAAAAAACATTAATCATCACCTAAAGGACAACGGCTTTTTAATTTTAGAATTTGCCAACAAGACAAACTTCAAGGCTTGCCTTAAGGCGCTGTTTGAAGGAAACTGGTCTTTTTTAAAAAATTTAGCCTCAACTGATCGACGATCACCGGCCAACATCAATCAAGAAACAATTCTGTTCCTCAATCACCATCCCGTGAAAGTAAGAGAAGACTTAAAACAGTCGGGTTTTGAGGTTGTTACCCGATTATCGGTTTCCAATTTCCGTTGGCCAATATTAAAAAAGTTTGTTCCCACCGGAATCCTTCTTCGAGGAGAGAAAATTCTGCAATTGTTTTTAGCCAAAATCAACTTTGGTCCCTCAATATTTATCCTCGCCCAAAAACAATAACATACTTTTAACTTTTAATTGTCAACTATTATTTATTACTACTCCATTTCTTTCATAAACTGACCAACTCCGAAAGCCCAAGACTCTTTTGACGGGGGAGCATAACGAGCGGCAATTTGCTCTAAGTCAACAAAACCCCTGTTTAAGTAGTTTTCTCTTAAGCCTCGAGCAACGGTTTCTATGCCCTCTTCCCAAGAAGAAAAGCCTAAAGTTCCTCTCGAGTGAATTCCCCAACCCCAGGCATTATGGGTGTTATCGGGGACCTTTTTTCCCAAGTTTGATTCTTGCTGGGCAATAGCGACTAAAAGTCGATAATCTAAGTCATATTTTTGGGATATTTGAAAAAAATGATCAGCATAGTCTGCCAGGGGAGAACGATATCTTTCCAAATACTGCCTGATAATTACCGGTCGAGCATCGGCCACACCCACCTCAAAAGAGACAGAGCCGGTGCTATTGGGCAAAGCCTGATAAAGACGGACCGGAGTGCTAGCCAAACGAGACTGATAGTCAATTTTAGTCTTAGCTAAAAACTGCTGATAATTTCCTTGGTTGGTATTAAGAAGCCAAAAGGTTGATACCAATAAAGCAGGCAAAAGAAAAACCAATAAAGACAATGCCAAAAAACTTGAGCCTAACCGTTGATCTTTTTCCATTTGGTCAAAAAAGCACACACCTCCTTAAAAATAAGGATATTAAAGCCTGAGTTGGTTGTCAAGCAAACTGCTAAGATCTTAATTAAAAAAGTTGAAGGGGATAGGTATTCATGTTAGAATAGATTTCGCTATGAAAAATAAAAACCAAGCCAAATCTCAATCAGATTCGGAAGCGGAAGGACATCATCTGCCCCAAAAACCGGTTTTCAGGCGACCCGAATCGCTCCCGGCAAAGCGGCCGCAGGTAAATCAACCACAGATTAGACGACCCCAACATTATGGCTGAGACAAAAAAACCCACCTCCAAAATTAACTTAAATCACTTGCCTGACAACACCATTGAAATTGAGGTAACGATCGACCAGAAAAAGATAAAAGAAGAATACGATCGGGTTTTGGCTGATTTTCAAAAAAATACTGAGGTGAAAGGCTTCAGGAAGGGTAAGGCTCCCAAAGAAAAAGTCGAAAAAGTAATTGGCCAAAACGAAATTTACCAACAAGTCATTAACAATATTTTGCCTCGGGTTTACCAAAGGGCTGTCGAAGAACAACAGCTGAAACCAATCATTTCTCCCCGAGCCGAATTGATTTCGGCCAAAGATGACAAGGACTGGCAAGTTAAATTCACCACCTGCCAACTGCCGGAAGTTGATCTTAACAACTATAAAGAAGAGGTTAAAAAGGTGATCGCCAAGGAAACGATTTGGACCCCAGAAAAGGGCAAGCCGGCAACAAAGGAAAACAAAGATTTGCAAAAAGCTAAAAAATTCCAAACCATAATTGACACTTTGGCCAAAACCGTCAAAGTGACCCTGCCCAAAGTGTTAATTGATAATGAGGTCAACCAAAAACTAGCCGCCCTGGTTGAAAAAACTGAAAAATTAGGTCTATCAATAGACCAGTACTTGGCTACCTTGGGAAAAACCGCTGAAGAAATAAAAAACGAATATCAGCAGGAAAGTGAAAAAAACTGGAAACTGGAATTAGCGCTAAACAAAATATCTGACGAAAAAAAGGTTGTTGTTTCTGACCAGGATATCGACGAAGCTTTAAATAAAATCAGCAACCCAAAAGAAAAAGAACAACTGGCCAATCAACGCTACATGCTCTCCTCAATGATCAGGCGTCAAAAGACCCTTGAGCTTCTGCAAAACTTATAGTAAAATACTTCTAGGTCTTGCCCATATTATCTCTTTTTGCCTATGGCCAAAAAGGTTGTTCAGGGTAACAATAACCAGTCACCAAAAAAGTCTTCTTCCGAAAGGGATCAGTCTGGCCTAAATTTAAAAGACGAGTTAACAAAAGAGCTTCCTCAGGAATTTTGGAATCAGATAACCGCCAAACCGAAACAAGACCCTCACTTTGGAGAAATTCTCCCTGGACAAACCGTAAGACCAGAAGAACAAAAACCTCAAGCGGCAAGAGACTACGAGCAATTGGTCCACCTTCAAGAAAAAACCAACTTCCAAAGAAGAATTAATCTTACCGAAGCCTCGTTAAGACTAAAAGACAGTCAAGAAACCGGTGCCAAAATAAATCAAATCAAAGAACAAATTAAGGCAATTGCCGATAACATCGGCCAAATTAACCATCAAGTTGAAGCTATAAAAACAAGAGCGGAGGAAAATACTCCCCAGGAGGGCCGCTACCAACTGGGTTTTCTAGAGCTATTACTTTCTTTCTTGAAAGATTTAAGAGAAAGGGTTGAAGAGGGCAATACCTGGCTGGCCGCCTTTCAAAAGAAAACCAGCAAAAGAAACTACTTTTGGAATCAGGTTAAAAAGTCCGGCTCTAAATTTTTATTATCTTCAGATCGAACCCCCGCCACCCAAACAGGGTAAAAAACAGTTAATGGTTGAGACAATTAAAAGTCAAAAGTAGGGGCGCGGTTTTTGCGCCCAAATCCCTAAAATTCTATCAACAACCCCTTTTCCGACCCTTGTGGGGTGATTTAGCTTCGGACCCTTAATTAACAACCGGGTAAAAGGAGTGTAGTATAATAAAAAAGCAATGACCAACCTCGCACGCGTGGCTCAGTTGGTTAGAGTATCCGCTTGACATGCGGAAGGTCCCTGGTTCGAGTCCAGGCGCGTGCACTAAAGACAATTGACAATTAAAAATTAAAAGTTCAAAGTAAAATTAAAAATTGTTGTATTGTTACATTGCTATATTGTTTTTTAGGCCTATCTTTAAAAACAAAAGCCCCACCAACAATTTAACAATTCTAACAAGATAACAATAAATTTTATTAGATCGTTAGAATATGAATTCTTCTTCCCCAAAACCCGACCAGCTCTCTATTATGAGACATTCCTGCGCCCACGTTTTGGCCGCCGCCGTTCAAAAACTTTACCCCAACACAAAGTTTGCTATTGGTCCGGCCATTGATAACGGCTTTTATTATGACTTTGACTTTGACAAGCCTCTTTCAGAAAACGATTTAGTAAAAATTGAGGCCAAAATGGCTAAGATTGTCAAAGAAGATATTCCCTTTGAAAAAAAAGACCTGACCATTCTTAAGGCCAAAAAGCTTTTTACCAAACAGGCCTACAAACAAGAATTAATCGCCGATCTGGCCAAAAAAGGTCAGAAAACGGTTTCTGTCTATCTTTCGGGTGATTTTATTGATCTTTGTTCCGGACCCCATGTTTCCTCAACAGGAAAAATCGGCCCTTTTAAACTGTTATCTTTGGCCGGAGCCTATTGGCAGGGCAACGAGAATAAACCCCAACTAACCAGAGTTTACGGCACTTGTTTTACCAATCAGAAAGATTTAGATCAATATTTGTTTCAAATTGAAGAGGCCAAAAAGCGCGATCATCGCCTAATCGGTAAAAAGCTAGATCTATTTTCTTTTCACCCTGGAGCCGCTCCGGGCGATGTCTTTTGGCACCCCAAAGGCTACTCATTAATGAAAAAACTAATTGACTATTGGCGAGAAGAACACGAAAAGGCCGGCTACCAAGAAGTTCGCACTCCGGAAATTTTAAAAAATTCCGTCTGGGAAAAGAGCGGTCATTTGCAATCCTTTGCCGATAAAATGTATCGGGTGGCTACTCCCGACAGCCATGATTGGAACATGAGCATTAAACCAATGAATTGCGACGGCGGGATTTTAATCTACCAAAACTCATCTCACTCTTATCGGGAATTACCTCTAAGAATGGGTGAACTAGGTGTGGTACACCGCTATGAAACCTCTGGAGAGTTGCACGGCATTATTAGGCCTCGGGAATTCACTCAGGATGATGCCCATATTTTCTGCACTAAAGAACAAGTTAAAGAAGAAATAAAGGCTGTTATGAGCCTTTGTTTTAAGTTCTACCAAAAATTTGAACTTGAATTAGATCATCTCGAGTTATCCACTCGCCCTAAAAATTCGATTGGCTCCGATGAAATTTGGCAAGAGGCTGAAAAGGTTATGGAGGAAACCCTTAGGGAAAGCGGGGTAGAATACAAAATCAACAAAGGCGACGGAGCTTTTTACGGCCCAAAAATTGATTTTCACCTTAAAGACAGCCTGGAAAGAACTTGGCAATGCTCCACCATCCAGCTTGATTTTGCCCAGCCCGAAAACTTTAACCTTTATTACGTTAACGAATCCGGAGAAAAAGTTCGACCGGTAATGATCCATCGGGTTATTTATGGCTCGCTGGAGCGTTTTTTAGGGATTTTAATCGAGGGAAATGGCGGCAATTTCCCCTTTTGGCTAGCGCCAACTCAGGTTATGATTATCCCCATCACCAACCAGCAAACAGCCTATGCTCAAAAAATTAGAAGCACATTAATAAAGACCTATAATATAAGGACTGAAGTTAATGATGGCAATGAAACAACTTCTAAAAAAATTCGCCAGGCTGAAGAGCAAAAAATCCCCTACATGTTAATTGTCGGTGGCAGGGAAGAAGAAGGAAAAACTGTTAATGTTCGAGAAAGGGGAGAGCAAGTGCTGGGAGAAATGAAATTGGAAAAATTTTTGGAAAGTGTCGGCACGGAGCAGGCTCCGCTAATCCAGAAGAGAATGGGGTAACAAACTTACGGTTTTCTTTAAATTAAAAAGCAGTTTTCCCTATCATTCTGGCTTTTTTTGTTTCGTCGTTTTGAAATCCGTTGGCTGGCGAAGATCAGGATGACAAACGTTGCCAATCAAGCCTAGGCATGTTACACTAAGGCGTAAGATAAAATCTTCCCTTCGGGAAAGTTTTCAAAAATTAACAATAACTTAACTTTGGCCAAATTTTATCAAATAAATCAATATATTAGGGCGGATCAACTGCGGGTTATTGACGAAGAGGGTAAGCAAATCGACGTTTTAAGCCGTGATCAGGCTTTAAAGTTAGCCAAAGATGAAGGCAAAGACCTGGTCGAAATTGCTCCCCAAGCCAAGCCGCCGGTAGCCAAAATTATTGATTTTAAAAAATTCCAGTACCTGGAAAATAAAAGGGCCAAGAAAAGCAAAAAATTAGGTCAAAGGCAAGAAACCAAAGAGTTGCGAGTCCGGCCATTTATTTCCGATAACGACCTGCGGTTTCGACTTAAAAGAGCCGAAGAATTTTTAAAAGAAGGTAATCGAGTCCAGGTTACAGTTAATTTTCGAGGCCGGGAAATGACTAATCAGGAAGCCGGTTTTGATTTAGCCAATCAAATTATTGCTAAAATGGCTTCTTTTGGTTCGCCAATTAGGGAGCCAAAAATGGCTGGAAGAAGTCTAACCTTTACCTTAACGCCGGTTAA
>JAQVIV010000005.1:0-4741 GCA_028695445.1 Candidatus Shapirobacteria bacterium | reverse complement strand
AGCAAAACCCAAAAGGGTAAATATAAAAAGAAAAAAGAATTAACCGGCACCATGGCCAAAAAAATTAGAAAGGTTTTAGGCAAATAATTTATGAGAGTTAAAACCGGCACCACCAGAAGAGCAAGGCACAAAAAAACCCTGAAAAGCACCAAGGGTTACCGTTTAACCAAAAGCAAGCTTTATAAGGCGGCTCACGAAGCCCAGCTTCACGCCGGCCAATACGCTTTTGTTGGCCGAAAACAAAAAAAGCGCAATTTCAAAACCCTATGGATTAGCCGCATTAATGCCGCTCTTACTGAACACAACTTAAGCTATTCGTCTTTCATGAACCAGCTTAAAAAAACCAATATCGGCCTCAACCGCAAGATACTGGCCAACCTGGCTGTTAATAATCCAGACGTTTTTAATAAAATTGTTAAGGAAGCCAATAAGCCCGCTTCCAATTAATTATAAAAAGAGTTTTTTCTCCTGGCTTTTGCCAAAAAGCCCTTGAGATTGCCATGAACCTCGAAAAAACACTAACTGCCGCCAAGAAAGAAATTGCCGCCGGCAAAACTGCCTCCGACCTGGAAAAAACCAGAATAAAGTTCCTGGGTCGCAATGGCCTTATTAACCAGCTCTTCAAAAAGATTAGAACCTTACCGACCGAAGAAAAAAAAGAGGCTGGTCAAGAGCTGAATCTAGTCAAAAATAAAATAGAGGCTTTGCTTAACCAGCAAAAAAGGCAACTAAACAAACCCCTAAAACCCTCCCAAAAACCAACTAAGTTCTATTACGCTCTACCCAAATTAGGCCACTTGCACCCCATTACCATCACCGCCGAAGAAATTAACACTTTTTTTAAAAGTTTGGGGTTTTCTACCTATGAAGGGCCGGAAATTGAAACCGACGAATATTGCTTTCGCCGCCTTAATGTCCCCTTCGATCACCCGGCCCGGGACATGCAGGACACTATTTATATTAAAAAACCGGAAATCTTGCTTCGCACTCAGGCTTCAGCTATCGAAACCCGATTGCTGGAAAAAGAAATCCCCCCTTTTAAGGCCGCTTTTGCCGCTCGGGTTTATCGCAATGAAAAAGTCAATAAAAGCAACCACTTCATTTTTCACCACTATCAGGCCGTGGCTGTTGATAAAAACATTACCCTAAAAAATCTAATCGGCACCCTAGACGCCCTTTTTAAAAAACTCTATGGCGAAGAGGTGGTCGTTCGCTATCGCTGTAAATATTACCCCGAGGTAGAGCCGGGACTGGGCTTGGACATTCAATGCTTTGCCTGTCAAGGACAAGGCTGTCCCCTGTGCAAAGGGGTGGGCTGGATTGAAATGGGCGGGGCCGGCATTATCCATCCCAAGGTTTTATCTATGGCCGGAATTGACCCCAAAATTTGGCGCGGTTTTGCTTTCGGTCTGGGACTGGACCGCTGGGTGATGGCCAAATACCAAATTGGTGATATCAGAACCTTGCTGGGCGGCAACCTGGCTTATAAACCTAATCAACCATGAAGATTATTTATTCAGAATTAAAAAAACTGCTTCCCGATTTGGATCGGCCGGTTAAAAAACTGGCAGAAGATTTGACCTTAATCGGCCATTTTGTTGACGGCCTGGAGGAAAGAGGAGAGGGTGATGCTGTTATTAGCCTAGAGATTAGGCAAAACCGGGCTGATTGCTTGGGCTATTGGGGGCTGGCCAAAGACTTGGCGGTGCTTTACGACTTGCCTCTTCGGAAACCAAAAATAAATTTACCAAATATCGCCAGCCCCAAAACCCTGCCGATAAAAGTCGAAGCCCAAGGTCAAATAATAAGGATTATGGCGGTAAAAATCGGCCGTCTTTTTAACCGGCCCTCGCCGGAATGGTTAAAAACATTTTTATCACTTCACGACATTAATTCCATTAATGCTCTGGTTGACCTAACCAACTACATCATGCTCTGGTGGGGGATTCCCAACCACGCCTTTGATGCTCAAAAATCAACCGACAACCTGATTTGGGAAACTAACCAGGGCAAATTTACCCGCTTTACCAGTTTTGACGGCACTAAGGTTGCTCTGAAAAAAAACACCCTGCAAATCAGCAACGGTAAAGAAGTGTTAAGCTTGGCTGGTATTGTCGGCGGGCAAAATTCCGGCGTTGATCTAAACACCAAGGAGGCCATTATCGAAATGGCTCTTTATAACCCAACCCGGGTTAGGCGTGATTCCAAAAACCTTAAAGTTGTTACTGAAGCCAGTATCCGCCTAGAAAAACAGCTTGATCCGGAATTAATACCAACTGCTTTTAACCATC
Organism: Candidatus Shapirobacteria bacterium; assembly: GCA_028695445.1. Taxonomy (GTDB): domain Bacteria; phylum Patescibacteriota; class Microgenomatia; order 0-14-0-10-38-17; family 0-14-0-10-38-17; genus JAQVFF01. The sequence continues at coordinate 2,450 of JAQVIV010000005.1, read as the reverse complement.
TTGTCGGCCTAATCTTAGAAAACTGCCAAGGAAAAATAACCAGCTCAATTTTTAGCTACTACCCGAAAGAAGAAAATCCGGCTCTTCCCACTATTAACTTTAATCCCAACAGTCCCAGCCTAATTGCCGGGGTTAGTATTGACGAACAGTTTTGCCTAAAAACCTTAAAAAACTTGGGTTGCCTGGTCAACCAAAAAGAGGAAAACAATTGGCTGGTTGTTCCGCCTTCCGGCCGGCCGGACTTGGAGCAAGAAGAGGATTTGGCCGAAGAGGTAATTCGATTTTGGGGCTACCAAAATATCCCCACCGATCAGCCAATTTCTACCGAAATTTTACCCGATATCACCCCCGACACACTTCATTTGATTGAAGCGGCCCGGAACATTCTAGTGAACTTGGGCTATGATGAGGTCCGCTCTTGGCCTCTAATCAAAAAAGGTCAATTTTTAAAAGCATGTTTTTTGCCTGAAGAAACAGAGGCCGTCTACACCCAAAACAACATTAACAACCACTACCCACTACTGCGAGCATCAATTTGTTCTTCACTAAAAATCCAAAACCAACAATACCAAAAACTAAAAATTCCCCAGCGGCGATTTTTTGAAATCGGGAAAATTTTTTACCAAAGTAAAGAACAATATCGAGAATGCTGGTCTTTGGGCATTTTTGACCAAAGCACCAAAAAATTAACTAAAAAAATGGGGCAGTTTTATCATGATTTAGGCATAAAGCCGCCGGAAATTCCTGTTAGCAAAATCAGTAACGGAGCAATGACAGAAATTGACTTAACCAAGCTTTCCAAAGCCCTAAACCAAATTCCAAAAATTACTATTACCAAATCTCCTCAAAGAGTTGACCAAGCCGCCAAAGAGCTGACCAGCCAAATAATTAACCTGGATGCTAACCTTATTTTCACCCAAAGAAGGGATCCTCAAGAGCTAATTGAAGAATATCAGGCTAAATTTGACCCGAATATCCTGTGGCAGTTGGTGATTTTGGATTTCTATCAGGAGGGAAAAATCTATAAATATACCCTAAGGGCTTTTTATTACAACTGCTCGGCCAAAGAGGCCAAAAAAACTCACAAAGAAGTTTTTGGCAATTTAGGCGCGAACTAAACCTCTGAAGATCCTGACTATCTCTTCTTTGTCATCCCTGAAATAAATTCAGGCAAGCTCTGGCGAAGGCCAGGATCTGAATTTTAACCCCAGACCAGATCCTGAACCAAGTTCAGGATGACGAAAAAGGAAAAACCTCAACCCTCCTCGTCATCCTGATGAAAATCAGGATCTGTTTTAACATTCTGAAATCTGTAATCTGTAATCTGTAATCTAAAATCTAACAGCCACCCCATCGTTATACAGTGTTTTGATTTGGTCGTCGGTTAAGGCGTAGTTGTATATCCGCACATCATCAATGAGGCCGTTGAAATGATGGTTAGTCGAAGGGGGAGAATTACCCCTACAACCAATGTAAACATTGGACGAGGTACCAACTATGTCGTTATTAACAGTTCCAGTATCTTTTAATTGTCCATTAATAAATAACTTAATCTGGGAACTGCTTCTATCATAAGTCATTGCTACATGATGCCATTGATTATCTACTATGGAAGAATTACTAAAACAAGCATTTGCCGAGTTCATAATCATATAACAAAATGCGCCGGTATTTTGGTAGTAAAGACCGTATTGGTGATTTGTTGCCGCATTGTCTGATTTACTAAGAATATATCCTGCAGTAGATGCCCCGTTACCTTTACGATAGACCCAGGCACCAACAGTAAGCTTATCATTTTCTATATCTAATATAGTATTATCGTTTACCAGAGAGTAATCATCCACCCCATCAAAATTCATGGCACTATTTATCCTTCCCTCCTGCCCGTTATACCAAGCATGAGCGCTGTTTCCAGAAGTACAGGTACCGGCTGAGGTTTGAGGGGTACTGGCGCCAATATTTATTGTGCCGTGATTGTCATTGCCGGAAACATCATAGGCCGTGGTTCCTTGGCATTCGTCAAAGCGCCAGTGGCCGACCGGAGCTCCGCGGTTGTAATCCCAGGCGATTTGGGCTGGAGTGCGGGCGTAGTCGTAAATCTTAACTTGGTCGATGAGGCCAGCAAAATAATCATTTCCTCCAGAAGTAACACTTACACAATCATAACGATCAGTCCCTATACAGAAATCATGCCAGGCATTAGTATATTTTGATGCCCTAGTTTCGGAAACACTATTATCTAATTGGCCATCAATAAAAATATACATATTTTGAGAGTCAAAGACCGCAGAAATATTATGCCAATTATCATCGTTTACGCTAGAAAGGGAGGTCAATGTTGTTGTCCAGACACCGTCATATCCCCCGTTAAAGCTTATTGTTCCATCAGAGTTTATAAACAATCGGTAAACATAATAACCGTGAATATCGTATTTAGAAATAATTCCTCC
>JAQVIV010000020.1 GCA_028695445.1 Candidatus Shapirobacteria bacterium | reverse complement strand
GTTCTTGCTGATGACGACATGATTAATAATATTTCCCCCTCGGAGACAGTTATTGTTAAAGAAAATTATAATGGCACCGATTATGTCCTTCAGGGTACGGTTGCCAGCGTTGATACCGGTACCAGAACCATTACCGTTTCCTCCTGGACCGGCACTGTTCCCAGCGCCGGCACTACTATCTGCGGCGGCTCAGATACTCACTGTTTTAGCGCTCATGCTTCCGTTTTTAAATGGCAAAAGGAATGGTTTGATTTGTCTGGGCCTCTCTCCTCCCATCTTGATAGTGTTACCAAAATCAGCCTCAGGCTAACCAACGGCTGGGAAGGCCGAAGCATTTGGCTAGACGACTTTCGAGCTAATCAGTCTTACCTTGACGATAATACTGGTTCGGCCATCAGCTCTACCATAAATCGCTATTTTCAATACCGAGCCATATTTTCTACCACTGATCGCGGCGTTTCCCCTCTTTTGGCCGGAATCAGTCTTGACTATGATATTCTCGAGGCACCCAGTAATTGTACCGTTGACGATAGCCAACACCCAAACCAATTAGTGGTTAAATGGCAGGATAATAGCAGTATCGAAACGGGCTATCAAGTCGTGAGAATACGTCAAGAAGATTCAGGTGAGGAGACCTTTAACCTTTCCGCCGGCACTGAAAGCTACACCGACACCGGTGTTGAGGCTGACTATAGTTATCAATACCGCGTTCGAACCGAAAAGGATGGCGTTTACTCGGCTTGGTGTTACACCTCCGTTTTAGACCTTGACACTGGAAACTTTCGTTTTGAAGGATTAAAGATGGAGGGAATTACCCTAGACTAAAGAGGCGATGTTATTCTTGCGGCGGCTGTTCTGGAATGACATTGGTGGTTTCCTCAACCCGAGATTCTTCCGGTTCCTCCAAAACCGGCTGAGGAGGAGCCGCTTCTTCTGCAGGCAAATCAATCGGCTCAAACTGAGGTTCAGGCAAGGGCTGGGGTTGTTGTAATTGCTCATTAACCTCTTCCTCTCCTTCGACTGCTTCTTGTTGAGGTAAGCGTTCTTTAACTTGGTTCAACTCTTCCTGGACCTGATTAAAGTCATTTGACCCGGGTTCAACCAAAGACAGCACTGTTTGAAGCTCCAAAACCGCGTTGGCCCATTTTTCCTGCTGAACATAGGTCGCCGCCAAATTATAATGAGCATTGGCGTGGTCTGGCTTCAGGTCAACGGCTGTTTCAAACTGACGCTGAGCCAATTCAAAATTACCTAAGGCGTAGTAAAGGCCGCCCAGCTCTATCCGCAAGTTAGGATTGACCGGATCTAAGGCAATGGCCTGCCTTAATGACTCAATCGCCCATTGTTCGGCTTCCTGAGCAACACCAATAACCTGTCTGTAAATACCGGCCAAATTAACCCAGTTGCTAGACCAAAAGGGGCTAATCGCCACCGCACTTTTAGCCTCTCTAATTGCCTGTTGAATTAGAATAGCAATTTGTTGTTGGTCTTGTTCGGTTAAATTCTCATTTTGTGAAAAAGCGCTGGCCAAAGCTAAATTAGTTTGAGCATAACCCAAGCGATAAGCATCAGAATGAGGATTTTTTTCTAACGCTTCAATTTGCCAATTGTAAGCATTGCCGCCTTCGCCGCGATTAAACGCGGCCACCGAACGAGCAAATAAAACATCGGCCCAAACAACTCGACCATACCAAAAACTCGACAGCAGTAAAACACCCGCCATTATTGTCAACAAAAGATAGCGGTTCATTTCTAGTTTTGGCCTGATTTCCCCTAAGCCAACCCCCCTATTTTCCGCCGACAAACCCACCAGCCCCAACAAGACAAAAAAGATTAACCATAAGTTAATATCGAAGGGAATAAAAAGGGCAATAACCAATAACAACAGGCTGATTATTTCTGAATGGGCGGAAGCTAATCGATTACTTGTCCTGGTAAATTGCCGCCAAACAACAATTACCAAACCTAAAAACCCCAAACAGCCCAGTAAACCGACTTCCGTCAATAAGTTTAAATAATGATTAAAAGAATTGCTAAAATACAACGCCCAAGCCGTGGTGTTGTTAACGGTTATCGGCCGAAAACGAGCATAGGCAATCCTAAAGTTATCCGGTCCAACCCCAAAAGCGGCCCCAACAAAACTTTTAAAGTTTTCTACTGCTACTATCCAAGCGTTTTGTAAACTAATTAAAATTGGCTCCGATTCTATTAGGGTAATTACTCCCATGATTATTCCCAGAGCCAAAATAATTAACAAAAGCAACAGACCAATCAGGCCAGGTAATCTAAAATTATTCTTTAAGCTTTTTAAAAAGTTTATTAAAACGTAGACTAGAGCCAAAAACATTAAAATCACACTTGTCAAAAGTGAGCCAGTTGGCGTCCAGGTGTTAACTGAAAAAGCCTCCCAGGTGAAAAACCTTGCCAGTAACCCGGTGTACTGAAAAATCGTTACCAGCGACAAAACCATAGCCGAGGCGGTGAAAGCCCCTAAAACGAGGCCCTGAACACGCCCCGCCTCCTTACCCTCTCCCCTAACCTGCTTAAGCAATAACATTAACAAAAAGCCTCCTAAAACTACTGCCGTGGTTCCCGAGAAAGCATTAATTCGAGCCGAAACATTCGGTTGCAACAAAGAGGAAACAACAAAAGCTAAAATCAATATCAAAGAAAAAAGCAGAGTTTTTTTGTCGCCAAAAAAAACTGTTTGATTGTTATCCGGACTCTTGTTAACAATTGCTGGCAATAATAGTCCTAACCAGCCAAAAACAACCCCCAGCAACAGAACAATAACTTTAGGAAAAAAATAAACATTATATAAAAAGGGGACAAAAACTAAGGGAACTAAAAAAATAATTAAAGCCAACCAGTATCGTAAATATTTCATTGTCAAAGAAGATTTTGTTCTCGAGGCAGTCGGGGCATTAGTTGCCCCCTCAAGTGTTTCCCCCATAATCTTGATGGTAACTTATTTTGGAAAGAGTGTCAATAAGAAAGAAAAATTGTTCGATTGTTAGATATGGCATTGTTATATTGTTAGAATTGTTAAATTGTTGGTGCGAACTAAAGTTTCCTACTCCGGATTTGAAGTAGCGCAATTTATTGCGCGCTAGTCGTTTTGCTAAAAAACGGCGAGGTAGTTTCAGCTTGTTAATTTCTATTTATCAATTCCTGTTTACTGGTTACGGATTACCGACCACTATTTTGAGCTTTGAATTTTTATTGTAAATAACTCAATGGGTTGGCGTTGCCAGAGGGGGTGCGAATCTCGAAATGAAGATGGGTTCCGGTGGAACGACCGGTTGACCCCATACGGCCCAAAACCTGGCCCCGTAAAACCTGTTGCCCACCACTAACCGAAACCGAAGATAGATGAGCATAGAGAGTTTGAACACCATCGCCATGGTCAACGACTACATAAATGCCATAGCCCCGAGAGGGGGCGGTCCAACCAGCGTCAACCACTGTCCCTCCTCGAGAGGCGACAACGGCCGGACCAGAGGAGTCGGCAATATCGATTGCTTTATGATACCAATGATAACCCTGAGAAATTTTCCCTGTGGTTGGCCAGATGTACTCCCCTAAAGCTGAGGCAACATAATCGGGGGCCTGAGGAGCTGTCTCAATAGGAACAGTTGGCAAAGACCATGGTTGAGCTTTGGGCATTACCCCGCCAGGAATAATTAAGTCCTGACCAACCGCTAAAGCAAAAGTTTCATCATTAATAAAAGCGTTGAAAGGAAAATCGACAATCGCCTGAGGGTCGACACCATAAGTTTTGGCAATAGAATAGACTGTTTCCCCCCTCTTAACACTGTGTAAAACACCAGTTTCGGGTAAAATTCTTAGGGTTTGGCCAGCCCTAACATCATCAACTGATTTTAGATCGTTGGCCCATCTAATCGTATCCAGAGAAACATTAAATTTTTGAGCAATAGAAGAAGCGGTATCTCCTTCAACAACAGTGTAGTCAACCACTCCCCCTCTTCTGCCAGAACCGGTATTCTCTACTCCCAAAACAGTAAAATTAAGAGAGTTCTCCCCCAAAACCACCCCCCCATCACCGATAGCCCGATCAATTTGATCAGGAGAAAAAAGCGGCGAAATTGCTACCCCCAAAATCATCATCAATCCAACCCCAAAATGGCTAACGGGACGGGCCAACTTCCCTCTTTGGCGATAAAGAAAATAAGCTCCTCGAGACTTGTTTTCATCTAAAAAAGAGGTTAATAAAGTCAGATCCTTTTTAAAAAAACTCAGCCAGGCTTTTAAAAAGGCAGCAAAATCATTAAAAAACGATTTTTTTATAGACTCAGACATTGCTTGATTATCTTAGCAAAGACAGGGTTAAAAGTCCAAAAATTAAGGCTAAAAGCGAGTAATTTTAGGACAACTGATTCTTTTTTTAGTCATTTTGATGACGATCAGAATCTGATTTTAAGGTCCAATTCCCCCCAGGTCCTGAACCAAGTTCAGGAAGACGACGAAAAAAAGATTAATAAGCGGGAAAACAACCCAAAAAAACAAGGAGAAATAAAAAAAGTTTTAAGTTTTAAGATATTGGTTATTTCCCTAATTGGGACAGGAAATCTTCATTGCTCTTGGTTTTTTTAAGCTTTTCTAAAAATACCTCTGTTCTTTCTTCGTCACCCAAAAGATCAATCATTTTGCGCATTGTGACAATTTTGGGGTAAATTTTTTCGCCGAACAAAAGTTCTTCTTTTCTGGTTCCTGATCGCTGAATATCAATAGCCGGAAAAACCCTTCTATCAGCTAAACGACGGTCAAGGTGAAGCTCCATATTACCGGTCCCCTTAAACTCTTCATAAATAAGGTCGTCCATCCTAGAACCAGTATCAACCAGACAAGTACCAACCACCGTTAGACTACCACCATTTTCAATGTTTCGAGCGGCGCCAAAATAACGCTTAGCCGGAAAAAGCGCGGCCGGATCAAAACCCCCAGAAAGGGTTCTTCCTGAGGTGGGGATTGACAAATTATAGGCTCGAGCCAGCCTGGTCACTGAATCCATTAAGATAAAAACATCTTTGCCCATTTCTACCAATCTTTTGGCTCGCTCTAAGGAGACTTCCGCCGCCAAAGTTTGATTTTCCGGCGATTCATCAAAGTTTGAAGCAATTACCTCTCCTCTTCCAGCCGTCACCTCTCTAACGTGGCGGCGAATATCGGTCACCTCTTCAGGACGTTCGCCGATTAAAACCGCCATTAGGTGAAAATCGGGAAAATTAATTGCCAAACCCGTCATCATGTCCTTTAAAAGCCAAGTTTTCCCAGCCTTAGGCGGAGAAACTATTAACCCTCGCTGACCATTTCCAATAGGAGCCACTAAATCAATAATCCTGGTCGAAGAAATTTCCGGCTTTGTTTCCATCCTAAGCCATTGGTCAGGAAAAACCGGTAAAAGATCTTCAAAGTGGGGACGCTTATCAAGATCAGCCTCCTCAACTGAAAAACCGTTAACCTTTTCAACCCGCAACAGACCATAATAGCGCTCTTTTTCTTTGGGTTCCCTCACCTGACCACCCACAATATCTCCAGGACGCAGTTTAAAACGATAAATTTGTGAAGAAGAAATATATATATCTTGAGGCGAGGGAACAAAATTAGGCCGCAAAAAACCATGATCATTATCGGCCCGAACATCCAAGATCCCCTCTCGGTAATCAGTGGGAAGATCAGCATCAGGAATTCTCATTTCTGCTAAACCGGCAGAATTATTTTGGTGTTTATCTTCTAGAAAATCACTTGACATGAAAGTTGTTAAATTATTAATTTTACTATTACTTTTTTAAAACCCATTGTTAAAAACCGAAACCTCGGTAATTAGTAATAAGTAATTAAGTAAACAGTAGTTAAAAACGGGGGGGGAAATTCTGTTCAAGAAAAGAAACCCCCTAAAACAATAAGTGCAAAAAATAAAAGATTCGAATAACAACAAAAACCCCTAGCCTGTTAACAACATTAAATGGGTTAAAAAATACTCAATTTAATCTTTTGGATAATCCGGCAAAGAAATAAACCAAGAAAGAAGCAACTAGCCAGTATTAAATCATTCTAGAGCGTTTTTGTCAAGAAATTACTTAGCCAAATTTGCGCCAGAAAAAAGAACAAAATCAAAAAAATCTGGTAATTCTGGCCAACCCCGAATAATCTGTAAGCGTCGAGAAACATCAGCAACCTGCCCTTGAGAAACGATTACTGTCCCCTGAGCAGGGAGATTGGGGGTGGCCGTAGCCAAAAATCTCACTTGACCAAGGTTTTCATAAAACCGAACATTGATAAAATTAAAAACCGACCCTGGGGAAACCAAAATTTCTAAGCCTTGACCAAAGTCCCCTCCACAGCTAACCCCAGCAGTCTTGCCATAGTAGCGCTTGGCCTTAAAGTTTCCCCCTTCCTGATAATAGACGGTTGCTTCAATCTTAACCACCTCGTCTTTATCCCAACAAATATCCACCCTATCACCAGACCAAGAAACGCTATCGTTGGGAAAGGTTTCCCCATCAAGACTAAAGTAATTAAGCCAAAAAGTAGCTGTCTCTCCAGAATTAAGGGTCCTGGTCGCCAACTGGCCATCATCGGCACTGATAAACTGCACATTAGCATCAGCGCTACCCTCCAAACTAAATGAAAAATCAGCACCCGAACCTACTTCCAATTTTTTTAAAGCTTCTTCTAAACCAGCCTCTGCCGCCTCAAAAGCCCGACTGGACTCCGCCTCCTTCTGGGAAACAGAAATATCGGTCGTTGTCCTGGCTACTAAAGACAGGCCGGCCGTTAGGGCCACCGACAAAACCAACAAAACTACCAAAAGCGCCTGGCCGGGAGACTTCTTCATTAACTATAAATTTATAACAATAGAGAAAGGGTTGTCAAATGACGAGGAGGAACATAACGGCCTAACAATTTTTCAATATAACAATGAAGGCTTTCTTTCAGGAGGGAGGTAGTGGCCTGCCCTACACACTACCTCCCACCTCGAAGAAGAAGCTATCAAGAAACTTCTTGACTTTTTAAAAATTATTAGCTAACATTATTAGTATATTCTAAGGGCATTGCTTATCGGGTTTTCCGCCTTCCGGAATCGACGACAGCGATGCTCTTATTTTTTTGTCTTCTATACTACTAAACTACTAACACTAACCTCACTACCAACTAGGCGCTAGCCTGAGAAACAAACACGCCTCCTAATTTTACCATCTTTACTAGCTGATGCCTATTCCAAGATTCGGACCTAATAAACCTTGAACTGCTCCGATTATCTCCTCTTTTAACAGAAAGACTCCCATTGCCGGGCTTTTTATTTGCCATCTAAGGAGAGATTAGCATAAGCCTAAACCATTGTCAAGCCTATAACATTTTAGAAGCCTAAAAATGAATATCTTATAATATATATTATCAATACTTTCGGCCTTAAAATTAGCTATTTTTAAGAATATTTTAGCTATTGTGGAAAAAAGAAGAACTGTTAAATTGTTATATTGCTGCATTGTTAATGCGGGCTGAAGCCCGCTAATCCAAAAATTGGAGTAGCGAACTTTAGTTCGCGCCAGTCATTTTGCTAAAAACGGCGGGGTAGTTTCAGCTTGCTAATTTCTAATTACCAATTGCCGATTACTTGCTGCCGGTTAACATTTTTATCGCTTTAAGAAGACTAGAGGCGTTTTGGGAAGAAATAATTTTCTTATAACCTAATCTTTTAGCCTCGGCCACTCGTCTTTCCTCTTGAGAAGTTGGTCTTATTTCCCCCAATAGGCCAATCTCTCCAAAAACAACCGCTTCCGGATCAATCGCTTTATTATTATAAGAAGACCAAATTGCCAAACAGGAAGCCAAGTCAATCGCCGGTTCTTCACTTTTAATACCACCAGCGACATTAAGGATAACGTCCTGATTAAAAAGAGGGGCTTTCAAGTGTTTTTGCAAAACGGCGACATGAAGTTCTAGTTTATTCCGGCTCATACCCTTTGCCAGCCTTCTTGGATAAGCCATGTTGGTTTGGGTTACTAAAGATTGCACCTCTAAGATCAACGGCCTTGTTCCTTTTAAAAGCACTGTTTTAACCACTCCCGCTATTGGTTTTTGATTAGCAGAAAGAAATAACTTGCTGGGATTGTCAACCGGTTCCAAACCAGAAGAAGTCATCATAAATACCCCCACTTCTCCGGTCGCCCCAAAACGATTTTTTACTGAGCGTAATAATCTTAGCTGGCCATACTGATCGCCCTCAAAGTAAATAACCGTATCGACCGCATGTTCCAATATTTTAGGGCCGGCAATGGCTCCGGATTTGGTCACATGACCAACCAAAAACATCGACATGTTGTTTTTCTTGGCAAAATTAATTAACCGTGAAGCTGATTCTCTTACCTGACCAATCGATCCGGCAGTACCGGTTAAATCTTGAGTAGTTAAAGTCTGGATTGAGTCAATAATAACAAGGTTGTCCTTTTTAAAATCAGATAAGGCAATAATTATTTCATCAACATCAACTGCCGATATCAGTTTTAACCCCTCTCCTTTGGCTCCAAGGCGGTCAGCCCTCATTTTAACCTGCTCCGGTGATTCCTCACCGCAAACGTAGCAAATTGATCTGTTCGCAAAAGAATCCGAAAGCTGCAACAAAAGGGTTGACTTACCAATGCCTGGTTCTCCGGCCAGCAAAACTACCGAACCCGGCACTATCCCACCCCCCAAAACTCGATCTAGTTCATTAATGTTGCTTTTTACTCTTGCCTTTTCATAACTTTCAATCTGGGAAAAAGTCAAAACTTTTGCCTTTGCCGAAGAGGCTTTGCTACCGGCACTAATGGTGAGGCTGGTTTCTTCTAAGCTGTTCCATTCTCCGCAACCAGGACATTGTCCCTGCCACTTAGGAGCCTGATGGCCACACTGCTGGCAAACAAAGACAGTTTTAGTTTTAACCATATTCTTATTCTAGCAGTTATTAATTAACAATTAAAAAGTTAAAAAGGATAAGGATAACGATTATTAAATTGCTATTTTTAGAAGAAAAATTGAAATTTCTTTTGTTTCACTCCGCCGCTTTTGGCAAAACAGCGGGCGCGGAATAAATTCCGCTACTCCAAAATCAGAAAGAAGAACCTAAAAAGCACCACGAAAAAACTTTTAATTTTGAATTTTAAACTGTAAATTATTTGTATCCTACTGGTTTTTGGGCCAAAACCAGGCCCAGGCTAATACGACGGTTAACCGGATCAATGGAATCAATAAAACAAACCACCTCTTCACCTGCCTCGACTTTCTTATCGGCCGGAATTTTAGAAATATGAACCAAACCCTCTATTCCCTCGTCCAATTCCACCAGCCAGCCATAATTGGTAATTTTAGTAACCTTGCCGGTTATTTGTTTGTTTTCCGGATATTTTTTAACTATTTCTTCCCAAGGATCAGTTTTTAGCTGTTTAATTGATAACTGAAGACGGCCATCTTCTTTATTTAAAATTTGAGCCTTAACTTTGCCGCCCACTTGGTAATCGTTGGCTAGCGCCCCCACTTTCTCCCAAGAAACTTCCGAAATATGAATTAGTCCCTCTAGGGTTATTTTATCTTTACCAACTTCAACGAAAAGACCATAAGGAGCAATTTTAACAATTTTAGCCTCGACAATATCACCCTCTTTTATTTCTTTAAGAGCCTGTTTTTCCTTGGTAATTTGATCGGCCTCAGAAACTTCTCTTTCCGAAAAAACCAAGCGGTTTTTTTCTCGATCAACTTCAATAACTTTAGTCCTAATTTTATTACCAATTAATAAATCTTCCTGGCCAATCCACTTAGCTCCCAAACACGACCCAGGAATAAAACCGGTTAAACCGAAAGGGGCTTGAACCAAAATCCCTCCCGCATTTTGATCTTGGCCAACAACCTCAATCTCTTTGCCAGCAGATAATTTTTCTTGATAAAATTCCCAAGCATAATCTTGGGCCACATTTCTCAAATTGAGCAAAATTTGTCCTCTGGGATCCTCAGCCTCACCAATAACAGCTTTTACCTTATCCCCCTCTTTTAAAGAGGCAATAAAATCTTTAACTCTTTCCAATTCTCGACCGAAAAGAACTCCTTCCGTTTTGGCTCCGATATCAAAATAAACCCGTTTGGGGGCAATTTCCGAAATGGTGGCTAAAACCTGTTCGCCTTTTTTAGGAATATAGAAGTCTTCTTGAGTCTGATCCAATAAATCAGCCATCGTCTGAGGCTGATCACTTTCTTTCCTCTTTTTAGTTTTTTTGACTGTTTCTTTCTTGATTTTTTTTGCTTGTTCTTGAGCCATCCATTGCTCCTCCTTTTTTAGTAATGATTCAGAAAGTATTATAACATTAATAAGTTCAAAGTTAAAAGTCAAAAGTTAAGAATAGCAATTGCTAAATTATTTGGAAACCTGTCCGCCGACAGGCGGGTTGGGTTAATTGGAAATTTTATTCTCTACCCACTCCCTAATCTCTCCCCAGCTCTTATCTACCGGCTCCCAAACCCAAAGACCATATTTACCAATTGGCGGATTAATCAAAAACTCTTCCGGTAAAGACAAAAATTTCAAGACCATCTCCTGTCGCGCATAGGTTGCTCCAATATTAACTAACAAGGGGACAGGGATGTTAGTATCAACGTTTTCCTGCCAGTAACGATAAAGAGAGCCAACAGCCTTGGGACTAGTAAATAAAAATTTGGGGTTGGATATTTTTGTTATCATGGCCAAAAGGGCTTTTTGCTGACGCTTAATTCGAGCCTCATCGGTTCCCTCTTCGGGGTCATCGCTCTTTCGAGACCGAACATATTCTAATACTCTTTTGCCATCCATGGTTTGCCAACCGGCTTCAAACCTAAGATGGGTTAAGCCATTAGCGCCATCATCGGAGGGAAAATAATAATCATCAAAAGCGCGTTCCACTTCTATCTCAACTCCTGATAACAGGTCAACAATTTGGGCCAAGGCCTCAAAGTCAAGAACCAAATAATAATCTACCCTCAATCCTAAAATCTTCTCCAGTTCCAAAGTAAGAAGATTGGTTTTGTTATCAAAATCTTTCTTTTGACCATAATAATATAAGGCGTTAATCTTTGTTTTTAACTCATCCAGCCATAAATCTCGAGGCAAAGAAATAAAGGTGGCCTGGTTATTTTTTGGACGCCAAAAGCCGGCCATCAGGGTATCTGTTAATAGGCCATCATCAGCTTCTCTTTGATCTAGACCCAAAATAAGAAGATTCGCCTCGCGAGGACTATGCAAATCGGCAGCCAAGTAAAGATTCTTAATTTCCTGGCATCCCAAACCAGAAGATAAAGAAAATTGCCAGTAGTAATAAGTTAAAAAAACAAAGAAAGAAAGAAAAGTGAAAACCCCCCCCACAATACCGGCAATCAGAAAATATTTCGAATAATTTTTCTTCGCTATTTCTTGGTCCACCGCTATTATTAAATAATAACCCAAAGATTGGGCAAAAAAAATGCTTTGGCTATGACCTATTTTCTCGTTTCCTTGCGGAAACAATATCGTCAGCGCTGTCGCGTTTCACTTCTGAGTTCGGAATGGCACCCGCCCAAAAAGGGCGGGCAAGTCAGGTGGTACCACGACGCTCTAATAACCAAAGCAAATCTTATTTTAGCAAAATAATTTCTTAAGTAAAGTATCTACTCTTTGTTAGAGCAAGAATGTTTTTTCTTGACTCTTTTTTTATTAGTCTTTCAGAAATTAGGTTTTTTTCACATCCAGTCTCGATCGATTAGTACTGGTCAGCTGAATCCGTTACCGGACTTACACTTCCAGCCTATCAACCAGGTAGTCTTCCTGGGATCT
>JAQVIV010000019.1:1858-12078 GCA_028695445.1 Candidatus Shapirobacteria bacterium | reverse complement strand
GCCAAAGGCCAAGTCGGCAGTTCGATTGGCTGGCGGCAAGGCTCGGGCAGTAGTAAAAGAAAAAGCGGTTTCCTGATATTGTTGTCCTTGACTGAGGATGGTGAAATGATAATTTTTTTCTGATTCTAACTGATCAATGTCAACAAAATGGGTTAGGTAATGACCGGTTTGGCCAGAATTTTTGTCACGACGATCAAGGAAAACGCGATTATTAATTTTAATGCTTCCGGGAACTGGGGTTTGGGTAAACCAGTAAATAGTTGCCCCCTGGTCAGTAATATTGGCGATTCGAACCGAGAGGGGTCGGGCTTGGGCTGATGTTTGTCGGCTGGTTTTTAGATTTTGGGTTAGGTAAACTCCACCCAAAACAACAGTGCTTAAAATTAAGAGACCAACGATACTGGGAATGGTTTTAATAGGCCTTTTCTTCATTACCGGTTAGGGAATTTCCGTCGTTTCTATTTCTGTTGGTGGGGTGGGGGTTAGGATTGGTTGGTCTGGTATTTGGGGGGTTTCTGGCTCTATTGTTTCCGCCTTTGGCAGTTCGACCCCCAACTTGGATCCGGAAAGGATTTTTATCAACTCCTCCTCTTCTGGGTGAGTTCTAGATTCCAGGGTGTCAAACACGTCTTGGTCTATTTTGGGATCGAGAGGAACCAGTAATTCTTTTTGGGCCACAACCTCTTTTTTGTTAACATAATGGTGATAGGTGTTGGTGATTGCCCAGGTTAGGGCGCAGATTAAAACGAAGACGGCAATAATCAACCAGTCGTTATTTGCTTTTGTTTTATTCATTATTCAAGATAAAAAGTTCTTCCGTTGATGGTGATTATCAACGGCAAGTTGCTAACGTCCTTCTGGTCTTGGTTTGTTTTTCCCTGGCTTATTTTTAAGCTGTCAACATAAATGATTCTCCTTTGATTAAACAGGTTTTCTAAAAAAGTCCCTAGATTAGGATAATAGCCTTTTAGACCAGTGGAAAATTTAAATTCTTGGTTTTCCTTAATGGGGGTTTTGGCAGTTTTTTTTTCGGTCAAGACGATGGAGGAATAATTTAGAGTGCTAAGGTCAAGACCAACTTCTAAACGGCCACTCTCGACGGTTTGGGAAAATCTGGCAAATTGGGAATCGACTGGCAGGGTTTGATCTAAAAGATAAAGCCGATCGTAGATTTGACTATAAATATTTTGAGCGGCAAAAATTTGGTTAACTTTGTTGTCTAGCTGTTGATTTAGTTCTTCTCGAGCTTTAATTTCAGCCAACAATTCGGCAATGGTGGCAATGGTGGGTTTAATGGCAAAAATGACAAAAAAAGCCACCAGGAAAACAGCCGCCGCTGTTGGCGCCCACTTCTGGGTTTTCTCTCTTATCGGAACGGGTATTTGAGATAAGTGATAGCGATAAGACGCTTTTGGCAGATTAATCATCTTTTATTTTAGTCGGGCCTTAATGGTAAGTTCGGTTTCTAGCCCAAAAGTTTTACTGGAAAGACTGGCGATATTAATTTGGTCCAGGTAAGGACAGAGAATTAGGTTTTGAAAAAGGCTGTTTAGTTGGGCTTCGCTTCGGGAGATAACACCAAAAGAAACATTATTGTCATTAATTTCAAAAGAGGTAAGGCTGATGTTTTCGGGAATAATAGCGACAATTTTTTTAATCGTTTCAGCTTGGTTTGGCTTCTTGCCGTCAAGGGTTTTAATGGTTGTAATTTGATTTTGCAAGAAGCGAAAATCTTCTTCGAATTCTTGAGTGGCTTTAATGATGGCGATCTTTTGAGTTGTTTGAGCGTAAAGATCGGCAATTTTTTGGTCAAGCCAAAATCGGGATAAGAATGCCAGCAGAACAAAGAATAAAGTGAAAACAACAATAAAGCGGCCCGTCTCTATTACCCAATCAGAAATTTGATTTAGACCGCCTTCTTCTTGGGGCAGTAATGAGATTTCTTTCCCTTTTTCAGACACAGTAAAGTAGATAACCTATTTAGAAATCAGTATAGGTATTTTTAGGAAAATTGTCAAAAGCGTTTCTAAGTAGTATTTAGTATCTAGTGTTTAGTATTTAGGACGATTCTAATTACCACTAGAAAACAAAAAAATAAGAGGGGGGAGAAAGAAAAAAACAGCCAGGGTTACTCTACCTTCTTTTCCTTTAGAAGTTTTGCTAGCTGAGACTTAAGCCTTGAGGCTTTATTTTTATGAATTAAATATTTTTTGGCCGCTCGGTCAATTTTGGTGTAGGCTTGAGCAAGAGATTGGTCGGAAAGATGAGTCTTAAAATAGGCCACGGCTTTCTTATAGGCATTCCTGGTTTTTTGATTTTCCAACTGCCGTCGCTTTTCTTGTTTGAGAGCTTTTTGGGCCGATTTAGTTACAGGCATTTATTTTAAATTAAATTTAAGCATTTTTGTTATCATGATTATTCTATCAGCGGGTTAATAATAATGCAAGAATAAGATTGACAAAATTCCCCCAAAGAGTATGCTATACTATATTGTAATTAGCTGTTAATTTAATAAACCATGCGCCTATCGGAAAAAAAACTCGCTCCGAAAGTTAAACAGGAAATTTTTGCCCATCTTTATCAGTTGATTGCTGATATTAATTCGCCCAAAGAAGCCGAAAATTTTTGTCGGCAGTTATTAAGTTCAGCAGAACAAATCGCTTTGGCCAAACGCTTGGCAATTCTTTGGGCTTTAAAAAAGGGTCAAAAATACAGTCAAATCAGAGCGCAATTTCATATTTCTCCGGCGACTATTGCCAAATTACAAAACGATCTTATCAGGCCGGAGGTAAAGAAGATTATTGAAAAGCTAGAGGCTGAAGAGTGGGCCGCTGTTTGGGAGAAAAAAATTAAAAACATTTTTAATCTTTCTTCCTAAAAAGCCAACAACCCTTTACCTTCTTCTTGTGAGTGATAAGATAAATAAAACAAGCTTTAAAAAGTTTTTTAAATAAACTCCATGAAAAAGTTTTACCTTACCACCGCCATTGATTATGCCAATGATGTTATCCATGTCGGCCACGCTTATCAGAAAGTGGTTGCCGACATTTTTGCCCGCTACCATCAACTTCTAGGTCGGGAAGTTTTTTTTCTAACTGGTTCTGATGAACATGGTGGCAAGGTGGAAGAGGCGGCCAGACAAGCAGGCCAAGATACGGCCGGCTTTGTTGATCGGGTTGTTGCCGGCAATAAGGAGCAGTTGGCCGCGCTTAATATCAATTTTAATCGTTATATTCGGACAACCGATCAAGATCATGTCCGTCAAGTTAAAAATTTTTACCTTCGGGTTAAGAAAAATGGTGATATCTATCGGGCTAAATTTTCTGGTTTTTACTGTTCCGGTTGCGAAGAATATAAGACTGCTTCCGAGCTTGTTGGTGGTTGTTGCCCTCATCATCCCAACCTACCTATTAGGCAATTGGCAGAAGAAAACTATTTTTTTGCTTGGTCCAAGTATCGGGAATTCTTAGTTAATCACATTAAGGCCCATCCCGACTTCATTAAACCTAAAAGTAGAGCCAAAGAAATGTTGTCTTTTTTAGACCAGGGCTTGAATGATATTTCTATTTCCCGTCAAAGTGTTTCCTGGGGAATTCCTGTTCCCGATGACCCAGCTCAAACTCTTTATGTTTGGTTTGACGCTCTGATTAACTATGTTACTGGGGCTCCAGAGGGGTTTTGGCCGGCCAATTTACATCTTTTAGGCAAAGATAATACTCGCTGGCACGCCCTGCTTTGGCCGGCAATGCTAAAGTCAGCTGGCCTTCCCTTGCCTAAAACTATTTATGCCCATGGTTTTTTAACTCTTAACGGTCAAAAAATTAGCAAATCGCTAGGGAATATTATTCGCCCTAGCCAGTTGGCGAAAGAATTTGGTGTTGATGGCGCTCGTTATTTACTGGCCAGCGCCAAAACCTTAGGCGGCGATGGCGATATTTCCTGGGCTAAAATGAAAGAAAAATATAATGCTGATTTGGCTAACGGTTTGGGAAATTTGGTTTCCAGATTAGCCAAACTTTGCCAGTTGTCAGAGGCAGAGTTTGGTTTGTCTTGTCCCGATAACAAGATTGCCTCAAGGGGCGACTTTTCTCGCCTGATGGCTAATTATCAACTACTTTCTGCTTTGAGTTCTATTTGGGATCAGTTGCGGTTAATAGATCAGGAACTAAATCAGTGTCAGCCTTGGAAAATGACCAGCAAGAAAAAGCAGGCGCAGGTTTTGTCCTGCTTGGTTAATCAGCTTTTGGTAGTGGCTGTAAGGCTATCTCCTTTTTTACCCCAAACGGCTAAAATAATTAAAAGAACATTTTTGGCCAAGAAAATTATTCCCCCTAAGCCGCTATTTGCTAGAATTTAAAAATAGATTATGAAATTTTTAGAAAAAAATCGTCGGTTGACTATTCGATTTTTGGAAATTTTACCTGGGTTTGTTTCCTGGAATTTAATCTTGTTTCTTTTTTGGGGTTCGTTTTTCTTTCCTTTAGCTGTAGCTTACTTTATTCTTTTTTATGATATTTATTGGCTTTATCAATCGGCCGTTTTTGGTATCGGGGCAGTAATGGGTCACTATAAGATGGAAGCCTCAAAAATTACTGATTGGCTAGGAGAGGCCAAGGGTTTTGGTGATTGGCAAAAAGTTCATCATATTATAGTAGTGGTTACTTATAAAGAACCGCTTCATATCTTACGAAGAACTTTTCAGGCAATTGCCCAGCAAGACCTTCCCTTAAAGAACATTACTGTTGTCTTGGCCACCGAAGCCAAAGAAGATGCCCAAGAAAGAGAGAAAAAAGCCATCACCTTGAAGAAGGAGTTTGGAAGTAAATTTGGTAACTTGTTAATTACCACTCATCAACTTCAACCAGGGGAAGTAGCCGGTAAGTCTTCTAACGAACGCTGGGCGGCTCAAGAAGCGAAAAAATATTTGGTTGATCAACGAGGCTACGATATCGACTATTTGACTATTTCCAGTTGTGATGCTGACCATGTTTATCACCCCAAATATTTTTCTGCCCTTACTTATCATTTTTTGGACAATCCGAAACGCTATTTAAGATTTTGGCAGCCAGTGGTTTTGTTTTATAATAACTTTTGGCAGCTGCCTGCTTTAACCAGAGTTAGCAACACCTTTAGTTCCATTCGTCATATCGCTTTATCGGTTCATTCTTATCGGGTGGTGAGTTGCGCCAACTATTCGACTTCTTTAAAACTGGTAGACGAGGTTGGTTATTGGGATCCAGATGTTATTCCCGAAGATTATCGGATATTTTTTAAGGCTTTTTTTGCTAAAAATGGCCAGGTCGAGGTTGACCCAATTGCCTTACCCGTTCTTGTTGATGCCGCCGAGTCGACTTCCACCTGGAAAACCCTAATTAATCAGTATGAGCAGTACAAGCGCTGGGCTTGGGGAACGGTAGATGATGCTTATATTATTTATCGATATTTGACTTCGGGGAAAATTTCTTTTTGGAATAAAACAGTTCGGGTTCTGCATGTTTTGCGGGATCATTTTTTATGGCCGGTTCATTGGTTTGTTATTACTTTGGGGGTTAATATTCCAGCTATAATTAATCCGCAATTTACCAGGTCTTCAATGGGTTATATGATGGCTAATTTTTCTTCAGTGGTTTTATCTTTAACCCTGCTTTCCTTGGCGGCCGCTCTTTGGGTTAATGGTAAACAGCGGCCAAAGCGGCCAAAAGAAGTTTCTCGACTGCGAGCCCTATTGTTGCCATTTGAATTCTTTTTGATGCCGATTTCTGGGTTTTTCTTCAGTGCTCTTCCGGGTATTGATGCCCATACCCGTTTGATGTTGGGCAAATATCTGGAATACCGGGTGACAGAAAAGGTATAAATTAAAAATCTTCCAATTTTCAAAACTTAACCAACAAGGTAACAATTAATTTCGCTTTTTTCTTGACCGAAATCTTCTTTTGTGGTTTAAAAGGGTTAGGATATGAAACCCTTCTTTTTCTTGGAAAAAATTGAGACCAAAACCAAAAATTGGTCAGCCCCTCTGCTCGTTTTGCTTTTTATTGTTCTCTTGTTGCGTCTACCATCGCTTTTTGAGCCTTTTTGGTATGGCGACGAGGGGATTTATTTAACTCTTGGCCAATCTGTTCGCCAGGGCCAAACTCTTTATCGGGATATTCATGATAACAAGCCGCCTCTCCTATATTGGCTGGCAGGAGTAGCGGGGACGGTTTTTTGGTTTCGTTTTATCTTATTGGCCTGGATGATGGGGACGACAGTGGCTTTTTTTAGGTTGGTTCAAAAATTTTTTCAATCATCGAAGCCGGTTATTTTATTGACGACGATTTTTGTTTTTTTAACTTCTTTACCTCTTTTTGAAGGCACAATTACTAACGCAGAACACTTTTTTATCGGTTTGGTTATTTTGGGGGTGTATTTCTTTTTAGAGGAAAAATTTTGGCAATCGGGCCTGATTATGGGCTTGGCCTTTTTATTCAAAAGCCCGCCTCTTTTTGATTGGCTGGCCTTGATTATTGTTTCATTTTTGCCAGCTGGCTTTGGCAGTGGTAAGAAAAATTTTTTGGTCAAAGTCAAAGAAATACTGCCATTGGTGATCGGTTTTTTTATCCCCACCCTGCTAACCTTTATTCTTTATGCCTTAAGGTCCGGGGCCTTGTTTTACTATTGGGAATCGGCCTGGTTGCAAAACTTGCCCTACCTATCTTCTTGGGGCGGCCAAGAAAAGACCGTTTTTTGGTCTAATCAACTGTTTTGGCGGGGAATAATATTGGCCATTATCTTGGTGGGAGTTTTTTTGAAGAGAAAATTCTTTTTAAGAAAAAAGCTGTTTTTTTTGGCCTTATTATGGTTGGTTTTTGCTATTTTCGGAGCTTTTTTGTCGTCTCGGCCTTACCCTCACTATTTGCTTCAAGTTGTTGCTCCCCTATTGGTAGTGCTCGGTTTTTTACCATCTTTTTTTAAAAAAAAGAAGCTTTATGGTTATTTTTTGGCCGGTTTGGTTCCAGTTGTTTTATTAGCGGCCGGCTTTTTTTATTACCATTTTTATACTCATCGGGTAATCGCTTATTATCAGAATTTTGCCCAATTTGCTTTAGGACAGAAAGAAAAAGAAGCCTATTTTAATTGGTTTGACTCTAATACTTGGCGTAATTATCAAGTGGTTGAATTTATCAATGACATCTTGCCTTGGGGAGAAAAGATTTTTGTTTGGGGTAACGAGCCTCATCTTTATGCCTTGTCTCGGCGAGTGCCAGTGGGCCGTTATACTGTTGCTTATCATATTCGAGACTTTGATCGCCATCAGGAGGTTTTAACGGCAATTACCGGTAATCCGCCCAAAATCGTTGTTTATGATCGGGGTTATCGCTATTCTTTTGACAAGCTTTTGGTCTTTTTGAACAGAAATTATCAGCAGGTAGAACAATTTGGTTCATTAGAAATTTGGTATCGCCTTCATTAAAAATTAAAAAATTGACTATCTCTAACCTTTCTCGTCAGACACGATTGTTACCCGGACTAGCTTTTGGTCAGAAGACGACTCGAATTGCTCTGTTTATTGCTTTGGGATTGATCTTGATAATGTTGGGGCTGTTTTTTATTTTCTATCAAAAATTACCACCTCAGGTGCCGCTTTTTTATAGTCGTCCCTGGGGGGAGGCTCAGCTGGCCTCACCGTGGTTTTTGTTGGCTTTGCCGCTTTTATCACTGTTCGTTGTTGCTCTTAATTTTATTTTAGGCGGCCTTTTTTTTAACTCTCTGTTTTTGGTTCACGTTTTAGCCTGGGGGGCAACGGCTTTTGCTTTTTTAGCTCTTTTTACCCTGATGCAAATAATTTTGGTTATTATCTAAAAAAATAAAACCTCCATAATTAAATGATTTATTTTTGGCCGCCTTTCTTAATTGCCTGCTTCTTAAGTTTTGTTTTTACCAGGATGACAATATTTTTGGCTTGGAAAACTAGCCTGATTGGTATCGATGACCCCAAAAAACATCATCATCCCAAGGTTGTTCATCAATATCCTGTGCCTCGGGGGGGAGGCTTGCCGATTTTTTTAGCCGTTTTTTTAACTAGTCTTTTTTTCCTGGTTCCCGATAAACACTGGTGGGGAATTTTTTTCGGCGCTTTAATAACCCTGGTTGTTGGTTTGTTTGATGACAAATTCAATTTGAACCCTTATTTAAGATTGTTCTCTAACTGCTTGGCGGCTCTTTGTGTTGTTGGGGTTGGTATTGGCATTGCTTTTGTTACCAACCCATTTAATGGTTTAGTTCGTTTGGATCAGCCGCAAATTATTTTTGATTTCTTGGGTCAAACCCGGTCAATTTGGGTTTTATCGGGGCTGTTTGGTTTGTTATGGATAATTTGGAATATGAACATTGTCGGCTGGTCGTCGGGGGTAGACGGTCAATTACCGGCGTTTGTTTTTGTTGCCGCCCTGGTTATGGCAATTTTAGGTTTAAGGTTTAGTGTCGATATTACCCAGTGGCCGGTGGTGGTCTTGTCGGCCGCCGTTTCTGGAGCCTATTTTGGTTTCTTGCCTTGGAATTTTTATCCCCAAAAAATTATGCCCGGTTATAGTGGCAAGAGTTTAGCCGGATTTTTTTTAGGAGTGCTGGCGATTTTGTCGGGGGCCAAAATCGCCACCGCCATTTTGGTTTTGGGAGTGCCGACAATGGATGCCCTAATTGCTATTTTAAGACGAATATCCAAAGGTCAATCGCCAGTTTGGGGTGATCGAGGCCATTTACATCACAAGTTTTTAGATTTGGGTTTTAGCAAACGAACTATTGCTCTTTTTTACTTTTTTTCCTCTTTGTTGTTGGGTTTAGTAGCCTTGTCAATGACTTCTCAGCAAAAATTTTACGCGATAGTTATGGTTTTTGTTACTCTTCTAGCTTTTTCGGTTTGGTTTAAGTTATTTTTCGAAAAAAGAAAATAGCCTTTTCTGTAGGTCTGAAGCTACCCGACTCCAGGAGTCTGACAAGTTCAGACCTCTAGCAATCATGTTACCAGGGTCACCTTTTAAATTTAAAAATGAGAAAAACAATTTTTGCCAACGAAGAGGTCTATCATGTTTTTAATCTTGGCGTTGAGAGACGACCAATTTTCACGGCCAAAAGGGAATATGATAGAGCGTTATTAGCCCTCAATTTTTATAGGTTTAGAGATCTTCCCATGGGCCTAGCGGAATTTCTTAGACTAGAACAAGGCGAAAGAGTTTCTTTTTTCTCTCAATTACTACAGAAAGGCGAAAAACAAGTAGATGTTTTTGCTTATTCTTTAATGCCCAACCATTTTCATCTTTTAGTTAAGCAATTAACCGAGGGCGGAATAACTAAATTTGTGGGTGACTTCTCCAACAGCCACACTCGCTATTTTAATATTAAACATCAAAGAAAGGGTCATCTTTTTCAGGGGGCATTTAAGGCAGTAAGGATAGAGAGTGATGAGCAGTTTATTCATGTTTGGCGATATATCCAAATTAACTCGGTGGTCTCTTTGGTAATAAAAGAAGCCGAGTTAGAGAACTATCCTTATTCTTCTTTTACCGAATATTTAAGTGAAAAGACGGGGGTTTGCAACAAGAAGCCTATTCTTGATTATTTCTCTTCTATTAAAGAGTTGAAAAATTTTGTTTACGATCAGATTGATTATGGCAAGAAACTAGAGGCAATTAAGCATTTGGCCTTAGAATAATCAGGAGGTCTGAAGCTACCCGACCCCAGGGGTCGGGTAGCTTCAGACCTGTGTTTGGTTGAGGGTAATTTTGTTTAATTGGGGGAGACAGTATCTTTTTTGTCAGCTTCGTTTATTTTGCCATATTGGCCCAAGATCCAGCCCTCGGCCTCTTCTTCCTCCCCACCGCTAAGACTAATTTTTAACCAGTCATCTTCTTTTTCTAAGAGGGGGTATTCTTCACCTGGGGCAACTCTGCCCACCTCGGCAAAGCCCGTTCCCGGGCCGCTTCTGACCCTGAGCCAGCCAGTAGGGGTGGAAAGGATAGTAACCATAGAGTTATTTTCTTGACTTGCCTTTGGGGGATTCTCCTGGCTGTCTTCATTATTGGTTTTAGCTAATTTTATTTCCGCATTAAGTTGAAAGCCGTTGACGATATTGAGGCCAATGATGGTGTTTTGATAGCCATCAAGGTTAACCTCTAGGGTGTGATGGCCAGAAGGAATCTCTTCTAATAATAGGGGTGTATAGCCCTTGGTTTCTCCGTCTA
>JAQVIV010000019.1:0-1758 GCA_028695445.1 Candidatus Shapirobacteria bacterium | reverse complement strand
CAGGCCATAATAGGCAAACAACTTTAAGTGGTCTCGAGCAGAACCTATTGTAGCATAAACAGATAGCAAAAGAGGCGACTTGGTTTATAATTTTTTCTTTAATAAGTTGGGTTTTTTGACAATTTTTTGGGCCAGATTAGCAAATTGGGTAAACTCACTAATTTTTAGTGTCCAGGAACAGGCCAAATACACCAGTCCTCCTGCCAAACCGGAAAAGGCGGTTAAAAAAATCAGAGGGATAACTCGGGAAGTGTCAAAAACAAGACGATCGAGCAGGCGCATGGTTTGCCAAGTAGCCAAAACACTAATTATTCCCGAAATGGCCATTTTACTCCAAGCAATGACTGATTCCCGGTTAATTAAATTAATTCTTTTTTCTAACTTAATAATAAATAAAATTAGGCGAATCAGATTAGATAAGGAAATACCGGCAGTTAGTCCCAAGATTCCCCAGCCAAAATTGGCGGCACAGATAATGAAGATAAGATTAAAAACTGTTGCCAGACCGTCGACGACTAGGACTGTTCTAGTATCAGCAAAAGCATAAAAGGCCCGGCGAGTGATTTCGCAAAGAGTTTGGGTAAAAATTGCTACTGAAAGAATGGCCAAGATTTTTCCGGTTAAAACAGTGGCTTCCCAGGGAAATTCTTGGGCGCCAAAAGCCAAACGAACCAGGGGAATTCTTAAGGCCAAGAAAAGAGCAGTAACCGGCAAGGCCAGGTAGGCTGTTTGGGAAAAGGTTTGTCGCAAGAGCTGGCCGAAAGAGTTAAGACCGTTTTTTGCCTTTTGGTGAGATAGGGCCGGCAGAGTGGCTTGGCCAATGGTAGCCCCAATTAAGCGAACCGGCAATTGAGATAAGTGCTGGGCCAGATAGAACAAAGACAACATTCCCTCGCCGATTGCGGTGGCCCAATAAATAATAATGGCCGCCTCAACCTGAGAGATAATTAAGCTAATATTTCTTGGCGCCATGAGGTTAATGATTTTTTTAATAGTTGGGTCAGAAAAATCAAAAAGAAGCGGTCTAAAAGAAAAACCCAAAGATAGGGCCAGCGGCACTTGGATTAAGAGATGAAAAAAGGCGCCAACAACCACGCCAATGGTCGGTCCCAAAATTCCTATCTTTTCGGAAAGAAAAACAATGCCGGCGATAATGCCAAGGTTGTAAAGGATGGGCGATAGGGCCGGCAAGATAAAGCGCTGGTGGGAATGGATGATGCTGGTTAGAAAATTGGAAGCCAAAAGGAACAATTGAGCCAAGACTAGGGTGCGGGTTAACAGAGCCATAAGATCTAGTTGCTCGGCGGAAAAACCAAAAGTAATCAGATTGGACAATGGTCGAGCAAAGATAAAAATTAGCACCCCCAAACCCATAAAGGCCAATAGCAGCCAATTGAGCATAATGGAGGCGATGCGATTGGCAGTTTTCTCATCTTTATTAATCCATTCGGAAAAAATTGGGATAAAGGCGGCCGATAAAGCACCGGTGATCAAAATTTGAAAAAGAATATCGGGGATTTTAAAGGCGGCGTTATAAACATCTAGTTGGGCCGGGTTAATTGCAAAAAACCGAGCGTAAAGAAGCCGGTCGCGAAAAATACCCAAGATGGCCGACCCCAACATTGCTAGTCCGATAGTAAAAGCGGCCGAGAAAATACTAGTTTGCTGTTGGGAGAAAAACTTTTTGCCGTTTTTGAAAGCCGTGTTGATCATTATTTTTTTAGTATAACAGAGAGGGTTGTTTTGGGAAGAGGAAAA
>JAQVIV010000018.1 GCA_028695445.1 Candidatus Shapirobacteria bacterium | reverse complement strand
CGCTGGCTTTGGAGGCGACTTTTTTAGCCATAATACAGCTTTTATTCTATCACAGGTGAAGACTTGCTAATAAAGCTGCTTGATTTTTTGGTCAATTTTGTCAATTTGGGCGGAAAGTTCTTCTACCCGAACCTCATTACCAGCCTCTTCGGCCTGGCGAATTTGGGCGGAAAGTTTTTTTCTGGCCGTTTCAAACGAGATTAATTCCAGCTCTTTTTTAATTTGGGCAATTTCTTTGTTTTGGGCTTGGGGATCGACTAGTTTTTCCGGCAGGGGATAAACGAAAAAATTATTAAAAAGGGCAACTAATTCTTCCGGTAATTTTTTAACAAACTCCCGACTGTCAAATTGCCCCTTATTGTCCGATAAATATTCCTCTAAAGCTTCAATAACCCTGGCCAGGCCGGGATTACCAACTAATTCTTTAAAAGAACCATCAACCAATTCTTGGTGATGATTTTCTTGAAAACAAAGGGCAAAAAGATAGTCGGCCAAAACCTGGCGGCGATTTTTTTTCTCTTCCTGGCGAAAAGCCTGTTGATTATCTTTTTGGGTGACAAATTTCGAGCCCGATTGGTGGATTTTTTCCCAAATTATCTGGGTGTCAACCTCTAATTTCCTAGCCAAACTTTGAGCATAGTGAGACTGCAAAACTTCATCTTCAATGCCTGATAAAACCGGCGCTACTTCATCAGCGATCTTTTTTTTACCCCAAGCAGTAGCAACATCAAAGCGCTTCAGGGCCGAGGTAATATAAAAGTCAAAAATGGATTGAGCTTTTTTAATTTGTTTCTTAAAAAATTCCGGATCAGCCCGGGCGGCCTCATCAGGGTCTTTAAATTTATCACCCAAAGAAACCACCCTAACATTAAGACCCTCGTTAACAGCCAGCTGAATCCCTCGCCTGGCGGCGGCATCACCGGCTGAATCGGCATCTAGGGCCAAAACTAACTCCTCGGCATAGCGGCCAAGAAGTCTAATTTGCTCCTCTGTTAGAGCGCTACCCTTAATGGCAACAATATTTTTCACTCCCGCCTGATAGGGAGAAATCATGTCAAACTCGCCCTCGACCACCACTGCCTGTCTGGTTTTTCTCAATGCCTCTTTGGCCTGGGTAAAACCAAATAATAATTGGCTTTTGTGATAAATGACCGTCTCCGGGGTATTAATATATTTACCGGTATTTTCTTGAGGGGTAATTATCCGGCCGGAGAAACCAACAATATTGCCCCGGTTATCGGTTAGGGGAAACATAATTCGACCTCGAAAGCGATCAGTTAAACTGCCCCGATCATTTTTGAAGACCAAGCCTGAGGCCTCAGCCTCCTCAAGAGAAAAATCTTTTTTCCTAACCAAAAATTGACTAATAAATTCATATTTGTTCGGGGCATAACCAAGCATAAACTCTTCAATTGTTTCTTTTTTGATACCACGATCGGATAAGTATTTTCTGGCCTGCTTGCCCGCCTGGTGTTTAGTTAATAAAAAGTGGTAAGTTTCGGCGGCCAAATGATGAATCTCGTAAAGCCGACGCCTCTTGGCCTCATCCGGCCCGGGCCGGTAAGATTTTAGTTTTACCCCCACCCGATCGGCCAAATATCTTAGGGCTTCGCCAAAATCCATCTTTTCATAATCCATTAAAAATTTATAAGCATTCCCGCCTTGGCCGCATCCAAAACATTTAAAAATTTGCCGCTCTGGGGAAACAACAAATGAGGGGGTTTTTTCGGAATGAAACGGGCAATTGGCCTTAAAATTGCGGCCGGCCTTTTTTAGAGGTACCCGTTCGTTAATTAACTCAACAATATCAACCTTGGACAAAACTTCTTCAACCTGATCCATATCTTTTAATTATATCAACCCCGGAGGTTAATAAGTACTAGCCGATAATATATAGCTCTTCTTCGGCCCGGGTGACAGCAGTATAAAGCCAGCGGCGCCAATCCTCATCGCCTGATTTGGCAAATCGCTCTTCAAAAAGAACTACCTTCTTGCCTTGGGTCCCTTGGGCCTTGTGAACAGTTAGAGCATAGCCAAAATCAAATAAATCTCCTCCCGCCAGCCGGTTTCTTTGATCGGTAAAATTAAGCGTCTCTTTGCTATTGAACTGATCGGCAAAAATTAGTCCGCCATATAAATCTTTTTCCTCATCCATGGCAATTTCTGAGACATACCATTCCTTATTTTTTTTCTCAACAAAATTAATCGTTCCCAACATGCCATTATAAATCCCTTTTTCATGATTGTTCCGCAGGCAAATTACCCGATCACCGGATTGAGGAAGAGGGGAATCAAAACCCAAATTTTTTCTAATCTGAGCATTTAAGCGAATCCGGGTGTGATTATAGCCGCACAAGACCAACATCCCGGGCTGATAACTCGCCAGCCAATCGGCTACTTTTTCGGCCGCCTCAAGACTAGTTTTTTTGATTTTTAATACTTGAGGACCAAACTCCAGTGCCGGGATGGTACCGTGCTGGCGGGCAATGGTAGCCACTTTAATAATCGGGTTGTTTTGAGCCTGACGATGAATGTTTTCTAATCGTAAATCCGGCCGCTTCATTAGATTGAAGCGGCCCCGAATGGGGGGGAGCTGACCATGATCGCCAACGGCAACAATGGGAATTTGATAAGAAAGCAAGTCCTGCCAAATTGCCTCATCAACCATTGAGGCCTCATCAATAATAATTAGGTCAAACTTTATTGTCGGCCGTTTTTCCCAACCGGCAATTTGACCTTTTTTGTCAATAATTGGTGAATAAATCAACGAGTGAATCGTGCCGACAAAATCCTGCTCCTCTAAGAGGGCTTTTTGATCAAGAAGGGCTTTTTTCAATACCCGAGCGGCCCGACCAGTAAAACTGGCAAAAGCAACTTTTAATTTTGGTTTATTATGATGAAGTTTCTGCCGATAAACCCCAATGAGACTGGTCTTACCGGTGCCGGCATAACCACCTAAAGTAATAAAGCCCCCATGAGGTTCTTTTTGCCAAACCAATAATCGATCTAAAACTTTTTTTTGATCAGCCGAAAGAGATAGCATACCACCTATATTTTAACTCATTAAGATTAGACCAGAAAGGGGAAGGAAAATTTTTTAAAACAGGCAAAAAAAAAGAGGTTTTTGGACAATTTTTTTACTCTTGAAATTTTTCTCAAGTCAGCAAAATGGGGAAGCGAAGGAAAGGCGAAAATTGTAGCTGATAACGGAGGGGAAGATGGGGTTTTGAAATTACTTTTAAGGGTAATCCAAAAAAGACCCATCTTCCCTAAGGCAAAAAGCCTTAAAACAAACCTAAGATTCCTGGAAAGAAACTGCCTCCTCCTTTTTCATTCGACGCAAAACGTCGCTCCCAAACCAAATCACTGCCAAAACAAAGGCCAGTCCGAGAACGACGAAGTACTCGGACAAGGTGAGAAAAACGACCTGGATGAACACGGTCAGCGGATTGGGGTTTAGCATAAAGCTGCCCCAAATGTTGGTGACAACATCGTAGACCAACATCAAAACAAAATAGACCCGTGCCCCCAACAGCGTTTTCTCGTTCATGATCGGAAGAACCGCCCTGTAGGCTGGTTCATTCCTAATCGCTTTCTCGACCTCCTTTAGATCAAGAAAAAGCAGACCCGCGATCACCTCAGAGACGGAAGACATGATTGATAACCCTAAGGCCGTTGCCTCAGGCAAACCAATCTTCCTCATGGGCGCAATACTCAACTGGATGTCATCGACCACCCATTGGGTGCCAGTGGCCACCATAAAGGCGCCGGCGACAGCACAAGAGCAAAAAAACACTAAGGTGAGACAGTAAAGAAACCGCTTACCAAACGACGGTGCCATTTTCCTCTCCTTCCAGGAATTGTCAAAACCTTTTCGCGCTATTGCGAAAATTAAGCCAAATTATACTTTATAGTCCTATAATATTCAACTATTAACCATTAACTCCGACGGGGCGATTAATCGGGAAGGAAAGAGCGGAGAGGGAGGGATTCCCGCCAGACAGCGGGTAAACTTCTCATCCCACCCTTCCTGGCTTTGCTGCGGAGAGGGAGGGATTCGAACCCTCGATACCCTTGCGGGTATACATGTTCTCCAAACATGCGCACTCGACCACTATGCGACCTCTCCAACCATCTAATTATACCGCAAGGTTTGGGCGAAAAGAGATTAACAGCGCTCTTTACCGCTTGTTCGATTGCCCCAATAAAGATCACGCCTTAAGTTCTCGCCATGTCTTGTTTGGCCGGTTTCTAAATCCCAGGCTAGACGGCATTGATTGCAGTGAGCCTCAAGGGGAGTTTCCAAACCATAGCCATCACAAAAAGACACTAGGGCGATTGGCCCTTCACAATTAGGGCAAGAGTCTTTAACAACAGTGATTTTAGATCGGCAAGGCACTAGGAGGGTATTTTAAAACAAGAAGGGCCCTAAAACAAACGACTGGCCAATATTCCTTGAGCCTTTGTTAGAGTTTCCTTATCCTGGTCAAAGGTTAATTTTTCTCTGGCCTCATCAAAAGAGAACCAAGCCACTCTCTCAATTTCTTTTTCATCCAATTGACCGGTATCCTTCTGGGTTTTTACCAAAAAGAAAGTTGCGGTTTTAAAAACCTTTTCATTTTTTTCGACAAACCACCAGGAAAAACTGCCGATTTTTTCTACTATTTCTCCAACTATACCGGCCTCTTCTTTTATTTCCCTTAGGGCCGCATTTGGGGCTGTTTCACCTTCCTCAATCCAACCCTTGGGAAATTGCCAGCGATTAGTGTCTTTGGGCTGAATTAACAGCCAGAGGGTTTTATCCCCTTCTTTTTTGTAAACAACACCGCCGGCGGAAAATTGCCGCCTCATAAGGCGTTCCCGGCGTGATTCGAACACGCGGCCTACGGTTCCGGAAACCGTCGCTCTATCCAGCTGAGCTACGGGAACAAGAAAGATGGGCGGACAGGCTTCTCGTCCCACCCTTCGCTTTGCGGAAGGGGTGGGACTCCCGCCCAATCTTAGCATTCGGCTTTGGGGTATTATTCATACACGCCTCATGCTGGGTTTTTGGCGGGTAAACTTCTCGCCCCACCCTCCGCTTTGCGGAAGGGGTGGGACTCGAACCCACAAGCCAGTTAAATGGCGCCAGTTTTCAAGACTGGTGGAATAACCATTATCCGACCCTTCCTCTTTTTTAGGATGCTTTTTTGGGCTTGTTCGCCTAAATTTAGCGGACCCGCCGTCTTGGGCGGGCAAAACCAGTTCCTCAAGCCATTCGAAGCACCCTTTTTCCAAATTAAAGCTGGCGTTCCCGGCGTGATTCGAACACGCGGCCTACAGTTCCGCAAACTGTCGCTCTATCCAGCTGAGCTACGGGAACAAGACAAGCTAATTATATCAAAGTCGGTCCCAAAAAAGAGGCCTGAAACAGAAATTATTTTTCTTTCTTGTTCTCCGAAGAAGAATCCAGAGGAAAGGTCTTAGCCAACCAGTCGGCGCTTTTTTCGATAAAATTGGGCTCCGGCTTATGATAAGGTAAAAACTCTTCCATAACTTCTTGAACTTCTTTTTTGTCTTGATCACCCAGAGGCATAATTAGTCTTTTAGGGAAATTGAGCAGGGTATTAACGTAAAGGATGTTCTGATTTTCCTCCTGGTCGATAAAAAAATAGTCCAGGTTGTTCCAGGGGTGCTTTTGCTCGCCCCAAACTAAACCCTGATTGGTAATCTTGTAACCAATTACTTTTGGTGGCTGAGTAGAAAGGACATAATAGAGAAAGATCAGGGCAAAAATGGCGGCAATTAGAAAATATTCTTTGGCAAAAAATAAGATAATGGAAACCAAAAGAGCAATTGACAAAACTGTAGTCCAAAAATCCTTATTTCGGGGTTTAAAAATCCTTTCTGGGGCTTGCCAGGAAAGAAGGTTTTTGACCCGATAAGAAGGAATAACTTCTTGGGGAGAAGGAGGGCTTTTAGTGGTTTTTTCTCTTTTATCCTCAGCCATTAACCTAATTGTATACCAATTAACTTTTTATTTGCAAGAGTTCGATTAAAGATGGTGATTTTGATATAATTTGAAGGCTCTAAGGAGGAGTCGCTTAGTGGTCCATAGCACAGGTTTGCTAAACCTGCGAGCCATCGGCTCACGAGGGTTCGAATCCCTCCTCCTCCGCAAGCAAAGCCAGGAAGGGTGCTCCGAATGGCTAAGGAACTGGTTTCGAAAACCAGCGGGCCTATTGGCCCATGTGGGTTCGAGTCCCACCCCTTCCGCAAAGCGAAGGGCGGGACGAGAAGTTTATCCGCCTTTGGCGGGAGTCCCACCCCTTCCGCAAACATTTTAACTTCCTAAATGATATTTAAAACCCTCCCAGAAGCCCAAAATTATCTTTTTGCCCAAATTAACAACCAAAAAAAGGGTCTGTCTCCGGCTTATCGCCTTTCAAGAACCAGAGAAATCCTAAAAAGACTCGGCAACCCTCAAGAAAAGCCAACAACAATCCACATTGCCGGCACTGCGGGCAAGGGATCAACCGCCTACTTAACCAGTCTCATCTTAGAGTCACTTGGTTTTAAGGTTGGGCTCCACCTTTCGCCTCACTTGGTTGATATTCGCGAGCGGTTTCAAATCAACAACCGGCTAATCTCTGAGCAAAAATTCTTAAAACACCTCAATAGATTAGTGCCCGTTTTAGAAAAAACCGGCAAAAATCCCTGGGGAAAACCAGACTACTTTGAAATTCTAACAATTTTAGCCTTTGAAATTTTTCACCAAGAAAAAGTTGATTATGTCATTGTCGAAACCGGCCTGGGAGGACTGTATGACTCAACCAACACCATTGAAAATCCTCAAAAAATTAGCGTTATCACTAAGATCGGCCTCGATCATTGCCAAATTTTGGGAAACACCCTGGCAGAAATTGCCTTTCAAAAAATGGGCATTGTTCTTGATAAATCGACTGTTATTGCCGGTGATCAAAGACCGGCGGCTAATTGGATGATAAAAAAAATTGCCGAAGCAAAACAGGCCCAGCTAATCAGAGTAGAGGAGAAAAGAGATTTCCAAGTTAAACGGGTTGACTTTGGGGGAACCGGCTTTTCTTATCAGGGCCGTTCTCTGAATTTGGGCTTGATCGGCCGGCATCAAGCCCAAAATTGCGCCCTGGCCCTAAAAACAATTGAAGTCCTATCGGATCGCGGCCAATTTAATTTGTCCTGGCCCAAAATAAGAAAAGCTCTTGCCAAGGCTTACTTTCCGGGCCGATTAGAAGTTATCAAAAAAAACAACCAAAAAATAATTTTAGACGGAGCCCACAACGAAGAAAAAATGGCCGCCCTAATCCAAACCCTAGAAAAGGTTTTCCCCCAAAAAAAATTTAATTTTTTAATCGCTTTTAAGAAAGATAAAGAGGTAAAAAAAATGATTAAAGAAATTATTCCTTTAGCTCATAAAATAACAATATCTAGTATTTTTTCCTCTAATAGTGCTTGGCAAAAATTGGCCTATCCACCAGAGGAGGTAAAAAAACTTTTCCACAATTTTGGTTTTTACAAAACCACTGTTATTTGTAAACCAAAACGGGCATTAAAAAATAGCCTAGACAACGATCGCCCCTTAATAGTAACCGGATCTCTTTACTTGGTTGGTGAAATATCTCCTTTACTGAGACAGAGTTAATCCCCAAACTTTAACAATACCGGCTCTTTTTAAAACCCGGCAGGCTTCTCTAATCGTTGCTCCGCTGGTCCAAATATCATCAACCAATAAAATGGGTGGTAAAACCTGGCGGCAATTGCCCAGTCTTTCCTGGTCGATGCTAAAAGCGCCTTTAATATTTTGCCGCCGTTCTTTGGCCTCTAATTGAAATTGCGGTCTTGTCGGCCTAACCCTGAAAAGAAGCTTTTCCTCCAAAGGCAAGGAATAATGCCCAGCAACGGTTTGGGCAATAATTTGGGCCTGATTAAAACCTCTCTGGCGAAGTTTACTTTTATAAAGAGGAATCGGTATAACTACCGGATGTTCTTGTTTAACAAACCGCCTAAAGAGTAAAAACTGCTTTTCCCGATCAAAATAACCGAGGGCGTTTATGATTAATTCTTCCAGGGCCGAAAAAATAAATGGCTCAAATTTTATTTGCCTAATCACCTCCTTAAAAAGGGGACGATAAGGAAAGGCCGAGACCAGGCCATCAAGAAAACAGCCTTTTTGGCAATCATGATGAATTTGGCCGGTTAATGAGGGTTTACCACAATGGGGGCATATTTGCCTGGCCAAATATGACATCTTCTCCTGGCAAGAAGCACAAATAAAACTGCCCTGTTTTTGACAAATTAGGCAGGCGGGGGGGAACAGTAAGTCAAAAAAGAAACGGCCAAAATTGGTCATGTTTTAATTCTACCCCAAACAGGCAACAGTCCAAGATGGATCCTGGATCTATCGGTGGGAGATACCCCCAAGCAAGATGATAAAATTAAAAGAATAAACATTGCTAAATTGCTACATTGCCATATTGTTTTCTTAGACTCATTTTAAAAATAAGGCTCTACAAACAATTTAACAATAAAATTTCAAACATTAGAAAATTAAAAATCTAACTAAGATGCTAATCAAAAATTATAAAGCTTATCGCGATTACAAAATTTTAGCCGAATTAGAGGCCGGTGTGGCCCTAATGGGTCCGGAAGTCAAAAGCCTGCGGGCCGGTCAAGCCAATCTTGATGGAGCCCTAATTCACCTTGGGGACGGTGGAGTTTTTTTGGTTGGGGCTTATATTGCTCCCTATCCGGCCGCCCATGAAACCATAGATCCTCGAAGAAACCGAAGACTTTTGCTAAATAAAGGCGAGTCTTTGTCTTGGTACAATAAAATGAAGCAGGAAAAATTGACCGTTTTACCGCTTGAATGGTATAATAAAGACAATCTTATTAAGCTAAAAATCGGCTTGGCAAGAAAAAAGAAGATCAAAGGAAAAAAGCCAGTCAATTCTCGAAACCGAGAATTCAGAGTTAGTTAAAAAATTTGGAAATTGGTAATTAGAATTTCCCGCCGAAGGCGGGTATGGGGATGTATTTGATTCGACGAACATAGCTCTTTTAAAATTAGCAAGTCGGGAATGGTTTAATCCCGTTAAACAAAACCAAAACTAAATGCCGACAGCAATGTCGACTACTCTGTTGAGCCAGAGCTAAATTTTGCTTTTGCATAAACTTTAGCCTCTTTCTCAACTTAAAAGAGCATCTCTAGGAGTCTTTTTCTTGCCGGGAGCCTAGGGGTGAAAACAAAGACAAGATGCGCCTGTTGGTTTGTTTGTCTTGACAACCAACCGGTAAAGAATTAACAAGAATTACCCTAAAGAGGCTGTCAATTGTTAATCTTTTAGGGGAAAACTATTAATTGACTAAGCTTGTAGACGTTTTAAAAAGTCATTTTCGGACGGGAGGTCACACCTCCCCATCTCCACCAAATTAATACTTTTTCTGTCATTCCGGACTTGCCTGCCCGCCTTTGACGGGATCCGGAATCTGAATTTAGACCTTAAAGTCAGATTCTGATTGTCATCAGAATGACGAGAGAGAGGAAAAAGCCAGAATAGCAAGAAAAAAGAAGGACAGAAAATGATAAGAGAAAGGTAATTTTTCTAGTCTAGAACCACTTTTAAAAGCTTATCAGGGGTGCCGATAACAGCCACGGTTTCATCAGGAGAAACAATCAATCCTTTGGCTTCATCAAGACCGATTGCTCTGGTTTCATCGCTAGTTTCCCCAGTTTCTTTATTGACTGCTAAGAATCGGCTATTTTCTTTATCGACCAAATAAACGTTATCAAAATCGGCCTCGGTATAAACCAAAACATCAACCCCCAAATCAGGCACATTATAAGTATCTTCTAAATAACCTTGATAAAGTTTATAGAGCTTACCGCTGGCCAACCAAATAGCCGCATCAATGCTAATTGACGCTCCGTCAGAAATTGCCGGCAAATCTTCCTTGTTCCACTTCTTAATTGCTCCAAAGCCACCCTGAGTAGCCGGATACTGCCAAACAAGGTTGTTTTGAGTGTCTAAAAGATAGAGGTTGCCCAGCCAGCCATAAAAATCAACTATTTTACCCCAAGAATCATCAATCTCAATAATCTTGTTTAACTTATTGTTGGCAATCTCATAAAACCCATCATCGGCCAATAAAATAATTTTGCCGGCCTGGAAAAACAGCTTGGTGGCTTTTTTAATTTTTTCCTCACCTAAAACCACGCTCAACTTTTTATCCTCCCAACCTAATGAATAAACCTTGCCGTTGTCGTTATCAAGAAGATAAATCGTTTTTCCGGCACTAGATAAATCGGCCAAGGCCAGTTCTGAGTCTGCTTCAGCCAAAGAAGAAAATTCCCCCAGACTATCAGTTGGCTCAGGAGGGGCTTGAGTTAGGCTAGTTAAAAACTGATCGAGGTTTTGCTTTAGTTGATCCGCTTCTTTTTGAGAGGCTCGATCAAAAGAGGTTTTGGCTAAAAGGTCTTGAGCCTCGGCGATAATTCTGGCCGCCTGATCTTTGTCTAACATTGCCAAACCTTGAGCTTCTTGATATTTATTTTCAACTTGGGCAATAACCTCTTGAGCCAAATTTTGGCGATTAAGGCTTTGCTGGCGAAAGAAAAAATACCCTCCCACTATTAAGATTGGAACCAGGGCAATTACCGGCAGCAACCACCTTCTGCCCCCAAACGAAGGCAAAGACCGAAAAAGCATTTTTTTCTGATGATCAGGTTTTTCGGATACCGCCCCAGAAGTAGGGGAAACTTCTTTTTCGACTACCAGCTCGATTACCAATCCGGCCGCATGGCCATTATCGGGAGCAGAAGACAACCCTTCCGAAAGTCGTCCGGCAACTTTTTTTAAATCCTCTTCGCCCAAAGCCTGCTGAATTAAATCATCTCTTAGGATATAAAAGCCGGTCGTCCCAAGAACAATTAAATCTCCTCTTTCGGCCTTTCCCGAAGAAGAAACCACCTCTTCTTTCGACTCTCCAACTAAAACTGCCGAAATAGTTGGACCACGCTTAACCAAAACCTTTCCTTCACCTAAAACGGCAAAATACCATAAGCCGTTCCAAAACACTCCTGCCACAATTTCGACAGTAAAATCCAGCTGGCTTTCTACAACCTCATCTCTTATTGCCTCCAAAGAAGAAACTAATCTTTGCATCGGCAAATCGACAGTTTGGTCATAATATTCCCTTTGAAGCCGATCAATTAGGTCTTGACCAAATTCTGAATTAATACCTTCTTGGCCGACAGCAGACAAAGAAAAACAAGCCAAAAGCGAACCCCTTTTTTCTAACAGCTCTTTATTTTCCGGAGTAAAGAAATAGCTCTGCGACCAAGCAGTATCACTGCTAGTCCCTAAAATTTTAGCAACCCTTAAGGAAAAATCAATCATGTCTACTTAGGATATATAAGCAAAATCGCAGGGAAAAATCAATTTTTTAACCTCTCAATACTGTTGGCCAATTATCTAAACTACGAAAACCAAAACAGAATAGCAGACCCAGAAGGGTAACTATCAACAATAACCAATTGGCCCCTTTAAGCAAAAAGTCCATATTAGTTTTGAAAAGATTGCTCATTAGTTTAATTTGCCGGCCGACAATCAGCAAAAAAATTAATTGGCCTAAGAATAAAAAAGGCAAAAACCACTTTAATAAAAAAACTAAACCAAAATCGACAAAAATATTAGTAAAATCCATATTTTTAAAAAAAATTAATCGGTTGCGGCCTCGCGCAATTTTCTCAAAATACTGGCCACTTCGGCCGGATGAGGCACTTTCAAAAACTCAATTTGAGGTTTGGCCCCGGCGGTTTGAATATAAATATCGCCGAAATTAAAAATTATTCCAAACAACCCGCCCATATTGTGAGTAACGTCTTCTATTTTTTCCAAGTTGGCATCAGAAACTTCCCGATAGATAAGGTCATGAAAGTCAACATCAACAATTCGCTTGTCGGAAATAACGCTGACATTAAAATACCAACTCAAAAAACCTGACCAAGCAACTAATAAAGTTAACACTAACCAAGCATAATTACTGGTTAGTTGCAGACTAACAGGCAAAGAGCCCAGCCAATTAAAATGAAAATTAAAAGACAGGGCAAAAAACATTATTATGGTTAAAATCACCCAAGAAGCATTGGTCGCCGGGTGACGACGCAAAACCACCAGAGCCTCTTCATCTTTATCTTTATTGGCAAACCTAACCCCTTTGGGGTCAAGCTGTAACCCAGCTCCCGGTCGAACTTCGTGGGCGATATTATGGTAAAGATCTCTTCTGTTTTTTCTTCTTTTATGGACCGGTCTTGAAGAGCGGCGATTTTCTGATTTTGACTCTTTTTCGGCCGTTGGCGAAACGGGAGAGTTTTTTTCTTCTTCTTTGGGGGCTTTATAAATAAGAGCCATA
>JAQVIV010000017.1:3646-12454 GCA_028695445.1 Candidatus Shapirobacteria bacterium | reverse complement strand
ATAATGAATAAAAAAGACAGCGAAACTAAATAAGCGATAAAAGAAACTCTTGAAGCCGTTAGGATTAGCAAATAGTAACAGGCGACAAATAAAAGCAATAAAACCACCTTTTTGCTTTTATTTTTAACAGCCAGGGCTGTTGATAGAATTAATGGAATAACAACGGTTATAAAAATAGCCAAGTCGTAGTGTCCGGCAAAGGTAGCACTAACCCTGGTCCAGACATCAAGCTCGATCATCGTACCCTTAGAAAACTCTTCGTTCATAGTGGAGATAGCCGGTAAAAAGCTAAACTTTTGTCCTAAAGCGTAGAGAAAAACGATACCGACAATTATTAGTAGGGTGGCTAAAAAAATCTTGAAATCTTTTTTGTTTCTTATGGCCAAAAAACCTAAAAAAAACAAACTAAGATATTCAATTCTTCTAAAATAGTGCAATAGGGCTAAATGAGGCCAGACCAATCGACTAATAAGTAAGGCGCTAATAGTAGAGGCTAACCCAACCAGCCAATAAACAACGACGGCCTGAGCAATTTTATTTTTAAACATAGTTTCCTTCTTTTGCCAGATCAAGGGGAGAGCGATTAGGCCAGTGACGGCGACAATAAAATCCTCTAGGCGAACCCGAACATAAGATCCCGGGATTTCTAAAGAGGGTAATTTTGGGTAAAGAGGAATAAAAACCAGCAAAACTAAAACCATAATTGATGTTAAAGAGGGAAAAACTTGATTGATTAAGGTGGTGATTTTTTTCATAGGCTGGTAAGAATTTGTTGGTAAATTTGGCGTTTTTCTTTGTTTTGGTAAAAAAGAATTTTTCTTAAAAGGGCTGCCTTTTTTAACAACAGGCTAACAATTGGTTTTTGCCAGACAGGCCGGTGTTTTTGGTAAAAATATTTTATTCCCCAAAATTCACCCTTGGCGGCCAATAGGCTGGTGCCGCTTTTTCCGCCCAGGTGAACCAAAGAGGCTTTCGGATAATAAACTATTTTAAAACCGGCCCTTTTAACTCGATAGCAGTATTCCATTTCTTCGGTGTACATAAAGATATTTTCATCAAGCAAACCAATTTTATCAACTACCCCTCTTTTAATAAAAAAGCAGGCTCCTGTGACCCAATCCTGATAATGGATCTTTTGATAATATGAGTCTTTTGTATAAAAGTTGGGCTGGTGGGGGTGATAGGGCTTAATAATCTTATTAACCAACGGCAGGTCGTCAAACATTAAGGCCCAAGTAATTAGTCGAGGCAGAGTTGGAAAATAGCCGCCAGAGGACTGGACTCGCCCATTTTCCCAAAGAAGCTTTGGTCCTAAAATAGCCACTTTTTTATTCCTTTCTAGAAAATTAATAATCTGGTCAAAGAAATCTTTTTCAGTAACGACAGTATCAGAGTTTAACAACAGGATGTATTTCCCCTCTGCCCTTCTTATCCCCTGATTATTAGCCCTGGCAAACCCAACATTATCATTGTTTAAAATGGTTTTTACTTTTAACTTTTGACTGTCAACTGTTAATTGTTTTAAGTACTCTCGGGTGCCATCAGTAGAGTTGTTATCAACAATAATGACTTCAATATCCGATAAAGAAAGATTTTTGATTTTTTT
The DNA here is from genome assembly GCA_028695445.1 of Candidatus Shapirobacteria bacterium. GTDB lineage: Bacteria > Patescibacteriota > Microgenomatia > 0-14-0-10-38-17 > 0-14-0-10-38-17 > JAQVFF01. The sequence continues at coordinate 10,848 of JAQVIV010000017.1, read as the reverse complement.
ATTCTTTTGGTTGTCAAGACTGGCTTTTATTGAGTCAAGACAAGCCTCTAATAATTCTTTGGTATTGTAGGAGACGATGATGATTGATAATGTCATGAAAATTTCTAATTCTTTTTCCCTCTAAGGAGGATACTCTTTATCGCTTCTCCCGCCTTTTTTGTCTGATTCCAGGAAAAGATTACCACCAAAGGAATAGTAATCAAATAAACCAGCCAGGAAATAACTTTTTGCCAAATAGTTGGTCGGACCTGGTAGATGTCGAGTTTTAAAAAATAAATCTCGCCCTTTCGGGGTTCAAATTTTTTAATTTGTTTGGCCTCCTTTTCTTCTCTTTCGGCCCTACCAACTTCACCATAGCCCTTGATAATAAGCGATTCTCTAAAGGGTTGATTAATTTCAACCAAAAAACTGGTGTTTTTGGCGGTGTGCATGTCGTTGATGATTTCCTCGGCGTATTCTGGTTGATGTTCAATTGCTCTGGCCGGTAAGGGCAGATTAAGAAGGAGGGATCGAGAATAACCGTCTAGATAAAATCTAATGGCCTCGTCCTTTTCCAGGTTGGTAAAATAAGTGCCGTTTGGCGGGCCAAGAAGATCGGAAGTAAAGCCAGTTTCGGAAAGAAATTTCTCTCCTATTTGGGGAACGGCAGAAGAGGGTAAAAGCAAATAACCTAAAAATATCCCCATTAAAACCAGATAGCAGTGGATGGTTTTAGAAGTAAAAAGACGTTTTAGTTTTTTTTTAAGATCGGAAAAACTGGCAATCATGGTTATTGAAAAAGCCTGGCTCGACCTAGCCGGTAATTTAGATTTGCTGGTTTTCTTTTACCAATTTCTTTAGCCGGAACACCACCGACAACGCTCATTTCGGGAACGTCTTTAGTAACCACTGCGCCGGCGGCCACTACCGCCCCCCTGCCAATTCTTACCCCCGGCAAGATAATTGCCCGGGCGCCAATAAAAACATAGTCGTCAATTTCTACCGGTTCTTCAATTGGGTCAAAATTGTCAGAGTGGATATTATGTTCAGAGTTGTAAATTAAAACTTGTGAGGCGATAGCAACGTGGTTGCCGATAATAAGCCTGGCTCGACCGTCTAAAAAGGCGTGGTCGCCAACAATAGTGTCTTGACCAATGACGATATTTTTGGGCTGGAAAAAGCCCGCCCACATATGAATAGTCGAACCGGAGCCGATTTTAATTCCGGCCAGCCGATACAGCGTTTTTCTAACCAGATGAGAAGGAACAAACCCAACCCAGCGCAAAATCATTAACTCAAAATCAAGATAAATTGCTCCAACTCGGCTAACTATTTTTTTTAAAATCTTGCTAAAAGAGAGGTTGTTTCCTTCTCGATCTTTCATAAGTAATATTGTAACATTTGTTTTCCGCCTTGATGGATCCGGGATCTATCAAGGCTGGAGAGATTTTATTACTCTTAAGATTTTTTGGGCGGATTCTTTCCAGGAAAACCGATCAGCGTTTTCTTTCCCTTTTTTAATAAGATTTTTTCTAAAAGAGCGGTTGGTAATAATTTTCTCTAAGCTCTGGACAATTTCGTTGTTATCTTGGGGGTTAACTAAAATTGCTCCTTGCCCGGCCGCTTCCGGCATGGAGGAAACATTGCTGGTAAGTACCGGGCAACCGCAAGCCTGGGCTTCAACGATTGGCATGCCAAACCCCTCATATAAAGACGGGTAAACAAAAACACTGGCCCCAGAATACAACAGAGCCAAATCTTCATCAGGAACATAACCAAGCATCTTGATCTTTTTATTTTTATTATTTATTTTTTCTCCCCAACCATATTTACCAACAATCGCCAGTTCCAGATCGTGATGGTTTAATTTTTCAAAAGCGGTAATTACTTGATTAAAGTTTTTCCTTGGTTCTTGGGTTCCCAAACCCAAAATGTAGTTTTTAAGCTGGTATTTTTTCTTGACTTGGGCAATTTTTTCTTTGCTTTGAGGAAAAAACCTGTTCTTGTCCAGGCCCGGATAAGCAACAGTAATTTTTTCTTCGGCAATATTGACAATTTTTTTTAGGTCTTTTTTTGTGCTTTGGGAAATAGCAATAATTTGGCCAACCTCTTTTTTAACCCAAGCCATTCTATTTTTATGAGTGTTGATAATTTTGGGGTGAAGAGTTTCCGGATACAACCAGGGGATTAGATCATAAGCGATTGTTAGGGTTTTGGCTTTTTTGGTTGGTGCTTGGGCCCAGTCGGAAGACAAATAAACATCAATCGGTCCGGTGATTGTCTCTATGGGTAAAATATGAAACTTGTTCCAGAGCAGGTTAGCCGGGTGGGGCGAAAATGGGGTGATTTTAGTCTGAAAGTTAGTGCCTTTTAGTTGCCGGAAAAAATCGGTTAATTTTTTGTTTTCTCTTAGGGTGCCGCCAAATAGAAGGTAATGGTTTTTCTTATCAATTTCCAAGAGATTAACAACTAAATTTTTAACATAGTTGCTGACTCCGGTACCGTAAACAACCTGGGAAACATCAATGGCAATTTTCATAAAACAATGATTAAATTTTAACAAAAAGATTAGTGCTTAGGTAGCCCAAGATTGGGTGAAGTTTATGGTTTGGGTTTCCAGGTTAGAGCAACCGTTCCCAGAGTGGAGTCGGTATCAATTGATCTTTGTCTGCCTATCAGGAGTAGTCCTTCTTGTTCAAAAAAATCAATGTCTAGGAAAAAATCGCTCTCATTTTCCAAGCCAAAGCAATCAATTGGCCTTAAAGAGATTTTGCTTGTTTTTAAGGAGAATCGATCATATCGGGCCTCATCGGAAAGAACATCGTCACAGTCAAGCCAAAGACGATTGGGCCTCATCGGAACCCCGGGGACCACTACGGTAATTAGTCGGCCATTTTTTTTAAGACAGCGGCGCACTTCTCTTATTTGTCTGGCAACCTGATCTGGGTTATTAGCATAGTAGCCAAGAGCCATAACAGAAACAGCTTCATTTATGGAGTTGCTTTCTAGGGGGAGGTTTTCAAGGTGGCCCCGGGTTATTTGCCAATTTAGCCCATTTTCTTCTTGACCGGCGCCGTCGATACCTACAAAGTGACGATGAGAAACTTTTTCGGCGGCCTCTTTAACAAACAGGCCTTCACCACAACCCAAATCAACCATCGGGCCAGCACCGGAATTAAGAAATCTAATCAGTGGGGTGGAGGTTGTTCCTATTCCCAACGCCTTGGCGTAACAAAGCAGGCCTCGATTGCGAACCATGGTTAGACCCTCTTTCTTAAAATAGGCGCTGAAACGGTCTTCCTGAGGGCAGTATTCTTTACTACTCACAGTTTTTTACCTTACTCTTAGTAAGAGAAGGACATTTTAACAAATATTTGCCAATTAAACAAACCCCATGCGGCTAGGGCATTTTTTTATGCTACAATCAAAATCATGGCCAGTCCCAAGCTAAAAGAGCTATCGGTTTTTTTTCCTTTCTATAACGAAGAGGCCAATATTAAGGCGCAGACAGAACAGGCCCTGAAAATAATTCCCCGATTTGCTAAAGAATTTGAAATAATTTTAGTCAATGACGGCTCTGTCGACAAAACTAATCAAATTGGCCAAAAGCTGGCTGCAAAGTACCCTAATGTTTTTTTAGTTTCTCATCAGAAAAACCGTGGTTATGGCGGAGCCTTAAAAAGCGGCTTTGCAAAGGCCAAATACGAGTGGATCTTTTTTTCTGATGGAGATCGCCAGTTTGATTTGGCCGAAATTGCTAAGCTTCTTCCTCTTACCAGCCAAGCCGACTTAGTAATTGGCTATCGGCAAAAGCGAGCCGATACTCTAATTCGCCTAATTAACGCCAAGCTTTTTAACTTATTAATTAGGCTTCTTTTTGGCCTAAAAGTAGCCGATATTGATTGTGCTTTTAAGTTATTGAAAAAAGAAGTGGTTGATGGTTTAGAACTAAAGTCAGACGGAGCCTTAATTTCCTCAGAACTATTAATTAAAGCCCAAAAGGCCGGTTTTAGAATTACCCAAGTGCCGGTCTCCCATTATCCTCGAAAAATTGGCAGTCCTACCGGGGCTAACCCTCGGGTAATTTTTAAAGCTTTTTATGATATTTTTACCCTTTGGCAAGAGCTAAAATGAAGCTTGATTAAATTTTCTAGCGGGTGTTTTTAATTTCCTCGAGTGTTTCTTTGGCACATTTTTCCCAAGAAAATTGTTTGGTTTGAGCCAGCCCCTTCTTGACTAATTCTTCGGCCAACTTTTCGCTAGAGAGAATTTTGTTAACCTGTTGGGCAATTTGGGCATAGTTTTTGGGATTGTCAATATAAAGACCGGCCTCACCTACCACCTCAGGTAAAGAAGAGACCTTAGAGACCACCACCGGCACCCCGCAGGCCATAGCTTCCAAAACAGTAATCCCAAAACCCTCGTACAAAGAAGGCAAGATAAAAACCCGGGCTCCGGCAATCAAGAATGGCACCTCTTCGTCAGGGACAAAGCCGGTAAAGACTATATTTTTTTCTAATTCCAAATTTTCAACCAAAGAAAAAATACTCGAATAAAGCCAACCCTTTTTGCCAATTACCACTAGCTTTATCTTGGGGTGCTGACTGATAATTTCCGGTAAAGCCCTAATCAGGCTTTCCAAATTTTTTCTTGGCTGAAGAGTGCCCAGATAAACCAAATAATCTCCTTCAATTTGATATTTTTCTTCAATTTTTTGACTGCTGCTTTTGGCAAGATTAGTATGAAAGCGATTTCGGTCAAAGCCGTTATAGATAACAGCAACTTTTTCTTCTGGCAACTGATAAAATTTTATTAAATCGTTTTTAGTGTTTTGGGAAACGGCAATAATTTTTTTTGCTTGTTTAATCGAATATTTAGTCCAGGAGATTAATTGTTGCCGATCTCTTTTCTTAAACTCTTTGGGGTGAGTAAGATAGGCCAAATCATGAATGGCGACAACGTTTTTAGTTGGACAGAGGCGAGGAGCATAGTGGGCTGGAGAGAAAAAAACATCTGGTTTATTTTTTTCAAAAAGCAATTTTACCGGCAGGGCTAATTGGGTCCAAAACTTTCTTGGCCCAAAAACAGAATAGGAAAAGCAAGAATTTTCTTTAGGCAGCCAATTGTTGGGTGGAGAAGACAGGTAAACTCGAAACGAATTTTTAGGTGAGGCAATTTTTTGCCAGTGTTTTAATAAATAATGGGTGTATTGGCCAGTGCCAACCCGATTGGCAACATTGGCCTCATTCCCATCAACTCCGATTAACATTAGTTTAATTGTACAACAAGAAAAATTTTAGAAACCCGATAGTTTTAGGTTTCTTGGTTTTTGACGGTTATAGTTTTTGGGGTCAAGGGGCTTTGTTTGGCCGTCTTGATACTGCCAATAACCAAATCGTTCGGCAATTTCTGGCCTGATAGCAATCACCTGTCCGGCCTCAATCTGACCAATTGGCGGCGGACTCACCTTAAAAACGGTTTGCTCTTCTTGGTTGGCCCCCTTTTTGGCTAAAACTTCAGCCAAAAAATGCTCTTCCTCTCGGGGACGATCTGATAGTGAACCCTTAACAAAAACCCTAATTTTCCTTGGGCCTCTTCGACTCATGAACAAGCGGATCGTTATTTCCTCTTCTCGAGTAATTGCCCAAGTATATTGATCGGGCATGATCAAGGAGCCTTCTTGAATATTGCCTAAATCCTGTCGACCGCCACCTCTTTTAAAAATTTTAATGAACTGCTCGGCCGGCATTGTTGCCATTAAGTCGGGTCGAGAACGCTCAATTGTTTCTCGAAGTTGTTGTCGCTCTTGAGAGGTTGGCCGGGGTCGGCGGTAGGGTCTCTGGCGTTCTTCAATATCTTCCCTAACTTGTTCTCGGTATTTTTTCGGGTCAATCCTTTCCGCCATTTTTTTAAACTATTCTTGATTTTTATTTTATCCTTTAATAAAAGTTTTGACAACCACTTTCTAATTTTACACGATCCCGGATCGTGTAGAAAAATAGCCTCCACGATCCGGGATCGTGAGAGAAAAAATTGGTCTTGATTTTCTAAAAAAAAGATAGTAGTCTGATAGATAATGATTAATGAAGAGCTGGTTGCCTATGTTAACCAACAGCGTCAAGCCGGGGTTTCTGATCAGGCGATTCGAGAGGCGATTATTTCGGTAGGCTGGAGCCAGCAAGACGCCGATGAGGCGCTGGTTGCTTCTTCGGCCCAAACAGTCGAAGCGCCAACCCCATCTGGGGCTTTAGAAAAATCAGATCAAGCCCTCCCTTCTCAAGAAACGACCCTGGAAGAACCAGTTGTTGAAAAATCGTCTTTGGAGGCTGTTTCTCAGGAGGCAAAAGAAACGGTTGTTCAGGAAGAGGTTTCGGATCAAGGGGCGGTTCAAGAGTCGGTCGAAGAATCAAGAGAAGTATTGCCCGAGCACAAAGAACCCCATCAGCAAGAAGACTATTTAGTTTCTCCCTCGGAAGAACCGGCTATTACTCTTGGTCAAGAGGCGGCATCTTCCCAAGAAGAATCACCGCTGGAAGAAACCGGGCTCACCCCAGACGATAGTCAACCCGAACCAATCGAATTAAACGATGAGGGTCGTCCGGTAACGGGAGAAGCTGATCAAGCACCCGATCAAGAACAACCGCTAAAAACAGAAGACACTTTGGCTAAGCCAGTGTCTTTTTCTTCAGCCGATCAAGAATCCGCCCCACAACAAGAATCAGCCCCAGTTGAAGAGGCAAATTTAAGTCAAGAATCGGAAAATCAACAATCCGCTCCTCAAGAATCAACGCCAATAAAAGAACCAGCTCCAACCACCAACCAAGAACCGGGACCTATCCAAAATCTCGTGTCGACTCCCCAAGAAGGCTCTTCTCAAGTAGCCATTGATCCCAAAGCCCAAGACAAATAATTTTTTTCCAAATTTAAAAAAGAAGCTGGTTTTTTTCCCGATAGGTAACTTCTGCTTGGGTGCCAATCCTAAACCCCTGAACTCTTTTAACTGTCCCGCCGGGAACCTCTAAAACAAATTGGGCTGGATTTTTTGGCCGATAAGTTGGTAGATCGGTAACTGATCTTGCTCCTTGGGGTTGGGCAAAGACAAGGTAATCAACCACTCGCCAGTTTTGATCTAGCCAAATAATATCCAGAGGAATTAGGGTGTCCCTCATCCAAAAAGAGTGATAATTTGGTTTATCAAAAATAAATAACATGCCGCACTGGTC
>JAQVIV010000017.1:0-3546 GCA_028695445.1 Candidatus Shapirobacteria bacterium | reverse complement strand
GATACTATCGAGGCCGATCAGGAAAGAATTCGCCTGATTGGTATTGACGCCGAGGAAATTAACCAGTCGGATTCGGGAAAAAAGACCTCTTGCCGAGCCTTAGCGGCTAAAGAATATTTGATTAATCTGCTTCTTGGTCAAAAGGTAGAAGTTGAAATCGGCCAGGAACCCGAAGACCAGTACGGCCGCACCCTAGCCTATGTCTTTTTGGCAGAAGAACTGGTTAGCGCCAAACTGGTTGAGGAAGGCTTGGCCGATATTTGGCTAATCTCGCCCAACACCAAATATCATCAACAATTAATTGATGCTCAAATTGTTGGTTTAGAGAAGCAGACTAATATTGACTTTTGTCAGAGTCTGAATTAACTTAATATAAGTTATATGGCCGAATTTTCACCAGGAATTGTTTCTAAAGAACAATCACCAACCGCGATTTCTGTTAGTCGGCTTATCGACTTGACTAGAAAAAAACGAGCCGCTTTCGGCGTTGAGCCCAAAAAAGATGGCTCCCTAGCCCAAGAGCCCGATATTGCTCTTCGGGAAAATAATCGTGCCAATAGCGAACCGGTTTTAGCCAGATTAAAAGAGCTTCAAGAAAAAAAAGGCGATAATTTTGACTCTTTAGAAAAATTAATTGAGTCTTTAAACCAATTAGCTTCGGAAGATGACCCAAGACGTTTTCCCAATATCGGTGATCAAGTTTCTTTTAATGTTTCTGGTCGAGTTTTTGAAGTTGGTTTGGGAGATGATTTTCTTGACTGGTATCTCGAAGAAGCGGTTAGTAATCCCCAAAACCTGGTTTATTTTGCCGGGGCCAACACCTGGGATAATCCACCAGAACAGTTTGAAAAAACTCTCTTTTTACCGATTGGTTACGTGGTTGAAAAACAGGAAGAATAGTTTTTTTAAACTAAATCCCTACTCCCCAATATTTAAGGCCCAAAGAAGACAATTTTTTCTTATCAAACATTCTTTTAGCGTCAAAAATAAACCTTCCTCTCATCCTTTTTTTTATTTTTAACCAATCTATCTTTTTAAACTCCGGCCATTCGCATAAAATCGCTAACGCATCAGCCTTTTTAACTGCCTCCTCAACGCTGGAACAAAAAGATACCCCGGTTAGGATTTTTTTAGCCTCTGGTATCCCCATCGGGTCAAAAACCCGAACTCCTATTCCCTTTTTAACCAGCGCTTCAATAAAATAAACTGCCTGGGAACCGCGCATATCGGCTGTGCCTGGTTTCGCAGTTAACCCCAAGACAGCCATGGTTTTATTTTCCCCCAAGCAGTCAGCCAATTTTTGAGCATAAAGAGCCGGTCTTTCTTGATTGAGCTGATCAAGAAGAGAAAACAAATTTTTTTCTAAACCGGTTTTTTTAAAAGTTACCGCTAAAGCGGCCACATCCTTGGGAAAACAATAGCCGCCGTAGCCAATGCCTGGGTACCAATAGTGGCCGCCGATTCTTGGATCAAGACCCAGGCCTTCGATTACTTGGCAAACATCAGCCCCAGTTTTCTCGCAAAGCAAGGAAACCTGATCAATAAAACCAACTCGCAGGGCCAGATAAGAATTAGCCGCATATTTGATAATTTCAGCGCTTTCCCGAGAAGTGTTAATAATTGGCGCCCCAAGGGGCAAAAATAGGCTTTTTAACTGATTAAAAGCCCAGGAAGAACTGGTGCCGATAACCACTCGAGAGGGTTTTTGGGTATCAGTTACCGCCTGGCCTTCGCGCAAAAACTCTGGGCATGAAACAACTTCAAATTTGGCGTTAGGGTTTTCTTTTTTGATTAATTTTTCTACCAGCCAAGCAGTTCCAACAGGGACGGTGCTTTTGTTGACAATAATTTTTTTGTCCCCGGAGAAATTTTGGCCGATTTGTTTGGCCACCTGCTTTATTTGCGTCAAGTCGGCCTGGCCCTTATCACCAACCGGAGTGCCAACAGCAACGAAAATAATTTGACTTTTTTTAATTGGTTTTTGCCAATCGCTGGTGGGAAGGAGCTGACCCTTTTTGACGGTTTTTTTAACTAAAGAAGATAATCCGGGTTCATAAATTGGCGCCTGGCCCAATTTTAGCTGGTCTAATTTTTCCTGATTAGCCTCAATCAAAAAAACCCAGTTGCCTAAGTTAGCCAATACCGCCGCCCAAGTTAGACCAACATAACCGGCGCCAATAAAGCAAATTGAAGTTTTTTTTGTTTTCACCGCTTTGTTTTTTTTATTATAAAGACTGGTCATTGGCAGGTTTTTTTTAAGAAGAGGTTTTTAGGATTTTATTAATAAAGTTTTGGTTTAAGCCCAAACGAATAATTTCCCCAATTAACAAGCTGGCCGCCCCGCCGGCAATCCCCCACCGGCCGGGTAAAATAATTGCCAGCAAAAAAACTAGCACAAAATGGCCAATGGCCCAAGGGGTAAAGCCCTTCACCTTCTTTGAATTTTCAATAATATTAGCCGCTAAAAAATTAAAAAAAAGCAAAGGGAGAACCAGGCCCAAAATTTTTAAGGCCGGAACCGCCGGTAAATATCGCCCCCCATAAACCAGGTTAATAAAAAATTCTCCGGCTAAGAGAAAAATCATCAGAGGCAATAAGGAAAGCAAAACCACTCCCAGGCTAATTTGCCGGTAGATTTTTTTTAACTGATTTTTGTTTTGGATTAACAGCCGGGAAAAAGTTGGCGCTACTGCCAAAGAAACTGCCTGAGGAATTAAGATCCCAGCTTCGAGAAATTTTGACACCGAGCCATAAATACCGGCCCAATAATCGCCCATCGTCTGGCCAATAGTAATTAAGGGAATGCGAAGGTAAAAATTACCCATAATCACCAAAATAGCAAAAAATCGGCATTCCCGCCAAACCAGCCTAATGGTTTTTGGGCTAAATCGAGGCTTAAGAGGTAAGTCTAATTCCTGGGCCCGGACAATTACCCCCAAAGCAGTAATTAATAAGGCCGCAAAATAGGTGATAAATAACCAGGTAACGCCAAGGCCCAAAAACACCGCCCCCGCCCCCATTAGGGCTCCCAGAGTGGAAAAAAACAGGTTGGCGGCAATACCGGTTATTACCTCTTCCCGGGCGTTTTGGAAAGAAGCGGTCAAGTGGATAATATTGTTAGGCAGAAAAATTAAGGAAAAAATCAGCAAAGAAACCAGCTTTTCTCCTGAAAGGCCAAGAACAAGCCCTAGAGCAATGGTTAGCAAAAAAGTAATTCCTGCCAAGGCAATTTTTAAGCCCAGCAAATCACGAAAATATTCCCCTGACCGATCCGGATGGCGGGGCAGGTTTTTCAAAATATAGCGTTCAATGCCCAGGTCGGCCACCGGCAAAAAATTATAAACAAAGCCCAACACCCAAGCATAAATGCCAAAATTTTCCACCGTTAAGCTTCGGGCTAAGAAAATAAAATAGGCAAAGCCAATTGTTCGGCCTGCCACTTGGCTCAAAATTAAATATAAACCATTTTTGGCGATTCTTTTCTCCATTGGTTTAATGATAACATCTTGCTACACTCCCGGGGTGTAACAAGTGCCATACTAAATT
>JAQVIV010000016.1 GCA_028695445.1 Candidatus Shapirobacteria bacterium | reverse complement strand
AAAACCAAACTCCTTGATGGATCCGGGATCCATCAAGGCAAAATTTTTTTAATGTTAAAATAAGGGCGATGATTATCCATATCTTAACCCTTTTTCCCGAAGTTTTTGAGCCGGTTTTTAATAGCAGTATCTTAAAAAGAGCTCAAGAAAAGGGGCTTGTCCAAATTAAACTTTACAACTTACGTGATTGGGCTATCGACAAACACGGCACCGTTGATGATCGTCCTTATGGCGGCGGAGCAGGGATGATATTAAAGGTTGAGCCCATTTATCAGGCTGTAAAAGACATTAAAAATGAAGCCCAAAATAAAAGGCTAAAAACTTTTCTCCTTTCCCCTCGAGGAAAAACCTTTAATCAAACCCTGGCCCAAAAACTATCCGGCCTTGAAGAGATTTTGCTAATTTGCGGCCACTACGAAGGGTTTGATGAGCGAATCCGCCAATTTGTCGATGGAGAAATCTCTATTGGCGATTATGTTTTAACCGGCGGAGAAATTGCCGCCATGGCCATAACCGATGCCATTATCAGGCTTATTCCCGGGGTGTTAAAAAAGCCGGAAGCGACCCAAAAAGAATCCTTTTCTAAGGTTGACAAAAAAGCTTTTCTTGAATACCCTCAATACACTAGACCAGAGAATTTTCAAAACCTATCGGTTCCCAGGATTCTCCTTTCAGGAAACCATAAAAAAATTACTCTCTGGCAAAAATACCAAGCCCAAAAAATTACTAAAAAAAACCGGCCTGATTTATTAAAAAAATGACTTTCCCGTTCTCGGTCAAACCTCGGCTCTTCGCTAAAAAAGAAAAGTTTGTTTTCTACCTGCCTATATGCCTTTGGCTAGCTTTTCTAATTTTTAGAATTATCAACAGAGAACAGTATTTTCTTCTCATCCAGGAAGATGGTTTAGTTGAATATTCTCAGTCCTTTCTTTATTTACTAGTTGGTATTTTTGCGATACTAATTAGTGGCCGGTTTTTTAAAAATAAACAAAAGGGGTTGGCGGCCATTTACTTATTTTTCTCCCTTGCCCTTGTCTTTGTCGCCGGTGAGGAAATTTCCTGGGGCCAGCGCATTTTTGGCCTAGATAATCCCGATTTTTTCGCCCAACACAACACTCAGGAAGAAATTAGCATCCATAACTTGGGTCCTATTCAAGATCTGCTTCATTTCGGTTATATTCTGGTTGGTTTCTTTGGTGCTTTTGCCTACTCCCTGGCTCAGCCAATATTAAAAAGGTATCCAAAGCTAAAAGAGAACAACAACCAGCTACTATTTTTACCCCAGCCAATTACTAAATTATATTTTTTTCTGGTGGCTCTTTTTTATTTCATTTTTGACTATATTAGGGAGCCCTTAATCGAACTTCTAGCCAAAATGCCAATTTCTACCATTGACCATATTGGTCGGGACACCCTAATTTGGTTAAAGGTCAACCATTTGTTTATCCGCGATTGGGTTAATCCCTATGATCAAGAAGTCTTCGAGCTTATTTTAGCTCTTGGAATGCTTATTTTTATCTTAAAAAATTGGCAAAGAGTGAAAAAACAAACTCGAGACTAGCTTATTTGTTTTTTCATTTTTAATAGTCCCTCGTCCACGCCAGACATGACCAATCCTAAAGAGGAAATCTTTTTATTACTAAGGGCCAGGTTTTTCTGCCAGGGACGAGAATCGGGCGGTAGGCTTTTTTGATAATCTTCTAAGCTGCCCTTTTTGACAAGGCGGGTATCAAAATTAAACTTTTGGGCAATTTTTTGAGCCAATTGATAAGGCGACAGGCTTTCTGAACCAACCAGGTGAAATATACCCTTATTATTGGCAGATAAAAAATGGTTCACACCCTGAGCAATATCGTCAATAAGGGTGGGGGTAATAATTTGATCAGCAAACATTGGATAAAGACTATTATCTTCCAAGCCAGCAATAATTCTCCTCACCAAATCTTGTTTGGGGGCAAATTGGGCCCGATAAGGAAAGGCAATTCGAGCAATCACTGCCGATAAACCGCTTGCCAAGACCTCCTGTTCTGCCTCGTGTTTGGTCTGTCCATACCAATCAATTGGATCGGGTTGATCATTTTCAATATAGGCCCCGTCTTTTTTTCCTGAAAAAACAAAGTCGGTGGAAAAGTAAATTAAGCGCTGATGGCGTTTTTGGCACTGGCTGATAATATTCTTGGTACCCAAAACATTGAGCTGATAGCACAAGCCCTTTTTATCCCCTCTCTGGTCGTGAGCGGCGACAGTGTCAGTAAAAGCGGCCAAATGCAAAACGACCCTCGCATCCTGATGCTTGTCAAAGGCCTCCTCTAAAAGTTTATTATTTAATATATCAACTCTCGAAACCAAAGAAAAATCAACAAACTGATAACGGTTGGCCAACAATTCAACAATCCGCGAACCGACTAAACCCGACAAGCCGGTACCAATTATTTTTATCTTTTTCATTTAAAAACTAATTACCAAACTAGTTTATTTTTAATTTTGATAAAAGAGGGCAATTTTTGGTCTTTTTCTGAAACTATTAGGTTGTTAATTTTGGGCCAGGCAATATTAATATCAGAATCGTTCCAAATTATTCCCCCCTCATGGTCGGGTTGATAAAAATTGCTAACCTGATATTCAAAATCAGCTAAATCAGAAAGAGCTAAAAAACCATGGGCAAAGCCTTTAGGAATAAAAAACAACTGCTTATTTTTTTCTGATAACTCCACTCCCTGCCATTGACCAAACGTGACTGAATCAGGCCGTAAATCCACCGCCACATCAAAAACCCGGCCTCTTACTACTCGAACCAATTTATCTTGAGCAAACCGGCCTTTTTGAAAATGAAGTCCTCGAAGCACTCCCCGGCTTGATCGAGAATGATTGCTTTGAACAAAGCTAACCCTGATACCGTTTTGGGCAAATTCTTTTTTGTTATAGGTTTCCATAAAGAAACCCCGTTCATCGCCAAAAACCCTGGGGGTAACCAAAACTAAACCATTAATCTCAAATCGAGTAAATTCCATTATTTTTTAGCCAATTCCTGATAAAAGCTTTCGGCTTCCTTTTTCTTGTTCTGCCACCAGGTCTGATTATTCTGATACCAGGAAACAGTGGCCCGCAAACCCTCTTCCAGGCTGTATTTTGGCTCCCAACCCAAGTCCTGATTGATTTTTTGCCAAGAAACGGCGTAGCGGCGATCGTGACCGGCCCGATCGGAAACAAATTCTAGCCATTTATCAGGATCTTTTTTCATAATTTTTAAAATTGCTTTTGCCAGGGTCAAATTATTAACATCTTTTTTTAAGCCGCCGACGCAGTAGGTTTCCCCTGGCTTACCGTGAGCCAAAACCGCCTCAACGGCTCGCACATGATCTTCAACGTAAAGCCAATCGCGAACATGTTTGCCATCACCATAAATAGGAATTTTTTGGCCTAAAAGGAGGTTGGTAATCATCCGGGGAATAAATTTTTCCGGATACTGATAAGGACCATAATTATTAGAGCAATTGGTAATCGTTACCGGCAAACCAAAGGTGTGATAATAAGACAAGACCAGGTGGTCTGAGGCGGCCTTAGAAGCCGAATAGGGGCTGGAGGGGTCGTACTTAGTTTGCTCGCTAAATTTGTTTTTGCTTGCCAAAGACAAGGCGCCAAAAACTTCATCAGTGCTAATATGGTGAAAACGGCTAACTTTATTTTCCAGGGCCGCCTCCAGAAGACAATAAGTTCCCAAAACATTGGTTTCTAAAAACGCTCGAGGATTGGCAATTGAACGATCAACATGAGATTCGGCGGCAAAATTAACTACTAAATCAACTCCCCTCATCACCCTATCAACCATTTTTCTATCAGCAATATCCCCTAAAACAAAGTGATAGCGGGAAGTTTTTTCCAATTCTTTTAAATTGCTTTTATCGCCAGCATAAGTAAGTTTGTCAAAGTTAATAATTTGATCTTGGGGAAAATGCTGGTGATGATAAAGAATAAAGTTGGTGCCAATAAAACCAGCCCCGCCGGTGATTAAAATTTTCATTCTTTATTATAATAAACAGCAAGATGGGGCATCTTTATAAATTAAAGTCCTTTTTTTACTGCTAATTTTTTCTGCGCCCAATATTGATTAGAATAAAAAAGGCTTTCGAAGGTGCCGGCATCAGACCAGAAACCATCTAACTTGGACCAGAAAAGCCTTCCTTTGCTAAGATAAAAATTGTTAACATCGGTAATCTCAAGTTCACCTCTTTGAGATGGCTTAAGGGTTTTGATAATATCAAAAACTTGGTTATCGTAAAGGTAAAGGCCAGTAACAGCAAAGTCCGACTTGGGGAAAGATGGCTTTTCTTCAATTTTGACGATTTTTGTTTTATCTTGAGGGTCAAACTCGGGAACACCAAAACGCCTCGGATCTGAAACTTGTTTTAAAAAAACCAACGCTCCATCGGAAAAATTTCTTACTGCCCCGGCAATATCAGCATCGGTGGTGTTGTCACCCAAAACCACAGCTATTGGTCCGCCATCGGCAAAATCGGCCGCCAAAGATAGGGCCACCGGAATACCACCCTCGCCTTCCTGAAAAGCAAACTCTAAATGCTTTAAGCCCAACTCTTGGCCATTTTTTAACACTCTCAAAAAATGGCCAGCGTGAGGTCCGCCGGTAACCACTAAAACCTCATCAATGCCGGCCCGAACCAGGGTTTGAATAGGATAAAAAACCATCGGTTGATCATAGACCGGAAGAAGATGTTTATTGGTGGCCGCCGTTAGGGGCATTAACCGGGTTCCCAAACCGCCAGCCAAAACCACGCCTTTCATAAGAGTGATATTAACCCAAAAGAAAAGAAGTTGTCAAATTAAGGCCAGCAGAAGAACTGCCCCAAGAACAGCGACCAGTAAATATTCCAAAACAATCTTGATGTCTAAATAATCTTTCTTTTTCTGATACCAGAGACTCCAAACAAAATACCATAAAGACAAACCAACCACCACGCCTTCTTTTTTACCCGGCAGAGGAGGTAAAAACAAAAATGCTCCTGCTCCGAACAGTAGAACTAAAAATAAAATTAAATAGGCTGAAAAGTCAAAATTTTTCCGTTTCATAGACTGCTAGTAACTGATTCCAAAAGCGTGCCCGATTGAGAAAGAATAATAATTAATATTATCACCGCTAAAAAGCTGATATGGGCCAGGTTGTCACCGGCCAAGCGAGCAGCTTTTTTCTTGGCGGCAACAAATCGATCAACCACTAAAACACCAATCAATAAGCCCAAAACAAAAACGCCCGCTATTTTGGTAATTGTCAGCGGACTAATGGGTTTTTTTGAAAACTCACCGGCCAGGCGTGACTCTGGCGAAGAAGACAAGAAAACCGCCTCTGTTTCTGAAATCGCCTCCTCGTTAATATTGGAGCTTGTTATCTCTTCGGCCGGCTTTTGAGCTAGTGTTTTAGCGGAAGTGCCGAAAAGTTGAACCACCAGAGTGGTTTGAAGACCACCCAATTGTCCCTCCACAACAGCAACACCGATTTCTTGATAACGGCTGTTAATCAAATTATCTTTATGGGTGGGTGAGGCCATCCAGGCCGCTACCACACCTTCGGCCGAGGCAAAGTCACGAGCCAAATTCTCCCCAGCATAATAATAATTATAACCAACCTCTTTAAAAAAAGACCAGGGATCCTTACCAGTCGGCGAGTTATGAGACCAATAGTCAAAGGTAAACATGTCGGCCGCTTTTCTTTGGGCCGCTTCATTAAGCAGGCTGTTGGTGCGTAATTTTTCCAAACCCAAACCGGTTCGCTCCTGATTAGTAAGCTCAATAATTTTTTCCGGAGTAATTTGAGAAGAATAACCCAAAACGGCCGGTTGATTAAGAGACAAAAGCGATAAACCTGATTGAACCAGTAAAAATAAAAAAACCACGATCGCCAAGGAAGGCAAATGAAGCAGTTTGGCCCGATAGTTGTTGGCCGAAGAGGGAATAAACAGCCGCCTGAATTTTTTCATCGTTAAATATCATTTAAACTAACCAAATATCCCTTGTCAAATACCAGCACCAATCAAACAAGGCGGCAAAAAAATAGAATGAGGATAAGCGGGGACTATTTTCACTGACCATCCTTAATCAAAGGCTTTGGCCTCCTAAGCAAATAAACAATTGTTCCCCCAAGCCAAAGAGCTAAAAATAAAATTATCAAAAACCTTGACCAATTAAAAGAAGGGGGGTTTTCTTCCGGAGCTGACTGAGTGGGGCTAGGCCAAGAACTTTCTCTTATTTCTTCATCAACCTGCCCCAAAACAAAAGGTGAGTTTTCGCCGTTTTCAGAAATAAAAAAATTATCAGTTTTAAAATTAAACTCTTGACTATAAACGATTGGTCTTTCCAGAGCAATAATTCGACCAAAATATTCCCCTGGAGGCAACTTTGGCAATAAATATTGATGCTTGGTTGTTTTTTGTTCTGCTACCTGATCGCTGGCCCAAGCATAGCCAAAATTAGGATATTCTTCCTGTAAACCGCCAGCGGCGCGAGAAAACTGATCGTAAACTAAACGACAAAGAGTAGGATGACTGGTTTGCCAAGATAAAACATTATTAACCAAAAAAATATTAAAAATTTCTAAACTTTTTTTAAGAATAATTTCTTCTTCCCCCATGTTGCCGGCTCGATCAGCAACCTGAGCCTTTAGCCAATAATCGCCCAGCGCTAAATCATCATTAAAATACCAGGGGTTGGTTGGTATTTGCCGCCAAGAGTCTGCCCAATCCTGATAACGATAATAAAACCGAGGCTCTTCTTCTATTCCCGACAGACCGTCTTCAATCTCAACCTCAATCAGAAGAGGGTGGGAAAAATCACTTTGGGAAAGAGGTTTTTGCCAACTAATTTCAGGCGGAGTTTGATCAAAAACAAACCTGGCTGGATGATCAACCAAAACTAACTGACCAGCCTGATTATAAATCTTGGCTCGTAAATTAAAAGTTCCCTCTTCTTCCGGATACCAACGGTAAGACCAATGATAGTTTTTTTGATTAATGGGCCAATCGACAAGGTCCCACCAGGACTGTCCATCGGGTGAATACTGTAAGACGATTTTTTCAACATTCACCTCATCCCAAACAGCAACAATCAAAGTAACCGCTTCATTAAAATGAACTCTTCCTGAACTTTTTGGTTCTAAGAACTCTCCTTTGGGAGGGGTTTCTATTATGCTTGGAGAGGGAACAGGAGAAGGAGTTGGCTCAGTTTGGTCTGGAGTTGGGGTGGGAACAACCGAAGAATCATGGGGAGCAATAATTGCCGCCTGGTCCACGGCCAGCATTACCGATTGGCCAGAAATAAGCGGAACCGCATCAATTTTTAACCGCCAAGGTTGTCCTGAAAGAGAAGTCAATTGAGGAAAAGCCTCCTTCAAAAAAATCTCTTTTCTTTGATTTTGGCCAGAAAAAATTAACCAACTACTCTCTTGACTGGGGAAAATCTGCCAACCCTGTCCCCAATCAAAATATAAATTAACCACCCCAATTGCCGGAGTAACGCTTTTTAAGACCAATACCAATCGCAACTGGTCCGGTAAAGAAGCCGGAGAAGGAGAAAAGGTAAAAACCATTTCTTTCTCCAAGCTTTCACTATCAAAAAAGCCCTGAGAAAAATAAAACCAATTGTCTTCTTTTTTCAAGGCCGGTAAGGAAAAGGCTTCTCCTTGGCAAAGCCAAGACCAACCAGTCTCCAAACAAAGGGAATCGTAAAAAGTATTATCGGCAATTTTTTCAATAAACAGGGGTTCTTTTTGGGCGGCGACTGTTCCGAAGCTGAAAAAGAAAAAGAGAATTAGCAAAAGAAGCCTTCTCCCACAGTTCATTTTAATAAACTAAATTAGGCCTCTAAGAATTATATTTCTTGGTTCTGATATCAAATAATTCAATATAATAAATAAAGCTAAAAGCTGAAAAACGGTAGCAATTAAAGGAAAATAGTGATGTTTTTTAAAAAGACCAACCATGAGGATGTTTATTATACCAAGCCACTAATGAGCAAACTGTCTCTGGCAAACTCTTTTCTGGACGCCAACCCAGTTCTTTTTTAACCTTATTGATATTGGCATACACTTTGGCGTATTCGCCCTTTCTTGCTGGTCCTTTTCCCAAAGGAAACTTAGCTCCGGTAATTTCCCACACCCTATTAATGATTTCCAAAACTGAGTTGCCTTGACCGGTACCCAAATTAAACACTTGATGGGACCGGCTTTCTTTTTTGCCAAGATAGTCAAGAGCCAGAACATGAGCCCTGGCTAAATCTTCCACATTAACATAATCTCTAATTGGGGTACCATCGGGGGTATCTACTTTAGGACAGGTCAATTTAAATGGCTCAATACCCAATGCCCCGCGAACCGCATTTTGAACTAACAACTGAGAAGGTTTCTTACTATCACCAATTAAACCATCCGACGAAGCACCGGCAACGTTAAAATAGCGAAAAGCAACCGCTTTTAAAGAAAACAGTCGAGAAAACCAAAAGATTTCCCTCTCGGCCATTAACTTTGATTCGCCATAAGGATTAACAGGAACGGTGGGGTGTTTTTCGTCAATCGGCAAATATTTGGCTTCCCCATAAACAGCGCAAGTCGAAGAAAACACCAACTTGCCAACTTCGTGGTTCTTCATTGCCCGCAATAAATTAAGAGTACCCAAAACATTATTCTCAAAATATTTAGCCGGCTCCTCCATTGATTCGTTAACTAAACAAAGGGCGGCAAAATGTAAAACTCCGTCAATATCATTTTGAGTAAAAACCGCCTCAATGTCAGCCCGATTTTTTAAATCACCAACCACTAACTCAAGACGGGGGTATTTTTTCCTCAAAACCTCTATTACTTCTCGATAACCTCGACAAAGGTTGTCAAAAACCAACACCGGGCGACCCGCTTCCAGCAAGGCCTTAACAGCGTGAGAGCCGATATAGCCAGCCCCACCGGTAACCAAAACTTTTTTCTTATTCATATCTTGGTAGGGCAACTTGTTTTCGAGAAATCATCAGGCTGTTAACAGGAATAGAAAAATACCAACCCAAAAGATTGGCCACCGAAAAACCAACTCGCAAACCCGTAAACGAACCAGGCCCAGGATTAATCTCTATTTGGCCGATACTATCTAATGAACAGCCTTCTTTTTCTAAAAGCCTTTCGATATTTTTTAATAAAGATTTTTCTTTTTGATTTAGGGTGATTATTTTTCTTTCTTTGTCAAAACTCAAAACAATCTTTTTATTATCACTAGTGTCAATAAATAAAGACGGGCAGCAGCTGCCTTTTCCTAAATTTTTGGTTTTCATTTTTTTAAAAAAGTGTTTTTAGTTTTTTTCTAATACGGTTATTTTCCTTTCCAAATCCTTTTCTCCTTGCTTAAAGTATACCTCAATTCTTTTTTGGGGCAAGATTTTTTTGGCTCGATCGGCCCATTCGATAGCAACAATATTTCCCCCCCCAAACAGCTCCTCAATCCCCAAAGCCTGGGCTTGCTTTTCATTCTCAAGTCGATACCAATCAAAATGGTAAAAACGACCACCGCTTGATAGGGGGTAATCACGGCTTATAACAAAGGTGGGGCTTAAAATTCTCTCCTTGACACCCAAACCCAAAGCCAACCCTTGAAGGAAGGTGGTTTTACCCCCACCCAAATCGCCAAATAAAGCAACTGTGGTTCCGGGTTTTAAATTAAAGCCAATTTTTTGGCCCAAAGCTGTAGTCTCTTGGGCGCTTTCGGTAAAATAATCCATAAGCAAACCAAGCCAAACAAAATTCCCAAAAAATCAATGGCAATATCCCTTGGGTGGCCCTGCCTGGTGGGAACATAAAGTTGATGAATCTCATCGGTCACCGCCCAAAAAAAAGCCGCTAGAACCGACCATAGAAATGGAGACGGCCCATTTATTGTGTTTTTAAAAGCACGATACAAAAGAATGAAAAGAAAGGCATATTCTAAAAAGTGCAAACTTTTGAAAACAATAAAATTAAGCCAGTCGTTTGGACTAACAGCAAAAGCCGGTCGGGAGGAAAGATAAAAAATTAACCCCATTAAGGCCAGGGGGGGCAACCAAAAACCAATTAATATCAAGCTTTTTTTCATAACAGTCATTATAGCGCATCAACCCCGACTCCGCATATTCTCTGGCGATTAAAAAAAATTGGAAAACTGCTTTGCTCCGCCCTTGAAGATAAAAACATCTAGGGGGTTATTTTTTTAAAAATTCTAATCAGGCCGGTTCCAAAATTTAACAATCCGCCAGATAATAATAACCAGTCTGGCAGCCAGTTTTTCTGGGGTGAAGAAGAATATTGTTTTCTTAGTTTTGGCCTAGAACCAGCCTCGATTATAGAATAAGTTTTAAGAACCGGCCGATCTGTTTGATTAATCCGATACTGCTGATCGTTCTGGCCCAAAATGTCAGCTCTTTCAAAATCTTTATTTTCGCCCGATAGGCTTTTGGTTTCGGGTGTGGGAATAGCCGTTGGCTGTTTCTGGGCCAGGCAATCCAAATTAGCTCTTTCTGGACTCGGCTCCTGCAAGCACCAATCTCTATTCTCATCTTTGCCCCAGCTTTGACCAACCACTGTTTTAGAAAAAGAAAAATGGTCTTTTTCTTGGCCAAAGGGGTTAAGTAAATAAACCTCATCGCCGGTATTATTAAAAATATTTTTACCCAAATTAATAACTCCATAACCATAAGGCTCTATCGTTAGAGAAAACTTTTGCCAAGCACTACCGCCATTGGCCAAGTCGTCAAGAAGCCAATTCTCTAAATCAACACCAAAATCGTTGGCATTATAAAGCTCCACCCATTCTGGTCCTTGGCTGGGATTGGCCATAACCTCATTAAGAAAAATCTGATCATGGTCTTGGGGGGATCCGATGGGAGTGGGGGTTAATGTCGGTGTTGCTGTCGGCGTCAGGGTTGGGGTTGGAGTGGGTAATGGGGTGGGAGTAGGTGGTTTTGTGGGCAAGGGGGTTGGGATCGGTGTCGAGGTTGGGGTGGGTAAAAAACAAGGCTCATTCTGGGGACTGGGCAAAAAAGACACTTGCCAAAAATCAGCTCCATCTGGCTCTCTGCTGGTAGATTGATTGATTAAGTGTTTAGGAAAAAGATCAGAAAAATAAATTATCCGATCAACTTCTTTACCGTTATCATCAATTAACCTAATTTCATCGCCATCGTTATTGAGCCGATTGGAAAAATCAAATTTTCTAAAAGAATTGGGGCAAATTAATCCAACCAAATCTATTTTATTGCTTTGGGTCTCATCACGAATCTCCCAACCCTCAAGGCTAACAATATTTTCTCCCAAGTTATAAAGCTCAACCCAATCAGGGGAAGACAACGCCGAAAATTCATTAATAACCACACCCTGCGCCCGGGCCGACCAATAATCTCCAACCCAAAAGAAGAACATCACCCCGAAAGCGGCAAAAAAGAAAAACCTTCTCATTGGTTTTTGTCAACAATTTCTAATCGTTAACGGTGATTAAAATCAAGGTGTGATAACTTTTTTTGAGAAGCTGTTTTAATTATCTTAAAACATATGGCCTTCCCACTAATCCCCAGTTATAATAATCAGTTAGTTTTTTGTCCGGGCCATACCAGGGATCGTTAATAATATAATCATCGCCGTCTTTTTTAACCAAAACAATCCAATGACCATCACCACCCAAACCAAGGTGAACAATAACCGGATTTTTCTTGGCTAATTCCTCATCAATAGAAGCCTTTGATATTCCCTCAAATTTTTGATCAACAAAAGAAGGAAGTGACCGCATATAGGCAGTGCCAACACTGAAAAAGAGCGGGTTATTAGCTATTCCAAGAGGGGTAATATTGGCTCCTCTACTTTTATTAACCATCGCCACGCTGCTAATTAAACAGCCAACTTGGCCAATGGTCATGTCAGAATGACCAATCAAGCTGTTACACCAGCGAGAGTCCCGTTGACTAAAAAACCACCCCGTATCCCCAGATGAAAACTCACCAGCACAATACGATCCGGCGCTTCCAACCCTAGTCCTGGTAAAAGAAAGAAGGCTGGCCAGTTCCTTTTGGGCCTGAGCAAGCAACTGTTGGTAACGAACCTCATCATTTTTAGTAACCTCCAAAAGGTGCTCCTTTTCTCTTTTTTGTAAATCAAGAGCAACGTTTTGTTCCTTTAATTGAACCCTTAAACCCTCCAGGGCGGCTTGTTTTTCCTCCTTTAGGCTCTTTTGGCGATCAAAGTCTTGCTTGGCTTCTTCAATGGCCAGCATTAACATCTTGTCATGTTTTTGAACCACTTTTAGATACTGTTGATTTCTGATAAAGTCTTCAGCGCTATCAGTGGTCAGCCAATAAAGGGCCGGATCAATCTGCCCCCCCTTATAAGTAGCCACAATTCGGCGCAGCAGAACTTGAGAAATTTTATCCAAAGACAAATCAAGTTTGCCGATTTTGTCTGATAACGAAGTAATTTCTTCTTCCAAAACGGCAATACTGGCCTCAGTTTGGGCGATTCGCAGGGTGGCCAGCTGAATCTGCTGATTCATCTGGGCAATTTGCCAAGACAGGGTTTGTTTTTGCTCCCGAGTTTGGGCCACTTTTTCTTCCAGCTCCTTAATTTCCTGCTGAATCTTGGCCAAATCATCGGCTGACACCGCCCGGGCGGGCAGGCGCCACCAAAAACCGGCCAAAAAAACCAATAAGGCAACTAGTCCCAAAAAAATTTTCTTATTCATAAAAGCCTAATACT
>JAQVIV010000004.1:29768-51856 GCA_028695445.1 Candidatus Shapirobacteria bacterium | reverse complement strand
AATTAAAAGAGGCACCATGGCCAGGAACCAACACAACTGGGGTGTTTATTTTGGTTATTCTAATATCGTCAAAATAGACCTCGGAAGGATAAGTTGCACCGGTGGAAACTTTAAGACCAACGGTTCCATAGGTTATAAAGTTATCATTGATTCTGTAATCACTGACAATAGTAGCATCATTAACTATAAAAGAAACCCTATCCCCAACTAGAATAATCCTTATGTCATAAGTAACATTATTAGCAAAAGAAAAACTACTAAGCCTAACATCCGAATATTCCCCGTCTTTCCTTGCACCAAAAAATGTCCCCATCCCACTTACATGAAAACCATACCAATTATTTTTGTCTTTGTATTTAAAAAGTATATTCTTATCCTCGCCTTTTTTACTAGTCAACTTGAAAGAATAAACATAATTAGAAAGATTGTCTAATCTTAAAACGGCATGCGTCCTCATTTGTCTACCCCCTAAATAGACACCAAATTGTCCATTGACGATTTCCCAGTCATGGCCTTCCCAGGCTGAGCCCGTATCATCCGGAGAAATATGAACAATTTCCCACCTATCTTTAAAATTTAAATCGTCAAATCCATCATAAAAATATGTAGAGGCAAAAACAGGTAATGGGGCAACTATAAAAAAAAGCGAAAAAATAAGAAAAATTTTTTTCATTAAAGAAAAGTATGAAATAATACCATTATCTTTGTCAACACATGAAAATAGTTTTCCTCACAAGACTTTTTAATCCGAGCATTGGGGGTGTACAAAAACATGTTTTAGAAATATCTAGGAAGGCAACAGAAAATGGTCATAAAGTTTTAATAGTTACGGAAAGATATTCTGAAAAACTGAAAAAATTTGATTCTATTGATGGGGTCTATGTTTATCGAATTCCAATTAAAAATCAAAAAAGCAGGTTAAAAAAATTTCAAATTTGGTTTTGGCTAACGAAAAAAAGGGTAATTTTTAGAGAGGCAAATATCATACACGCTCATGATGTTGGTTTTTGGCTTTTACCGTTAAAAACTTTTTTTCCTAAAAAAAATTTTTACATAACATTTCATGGGTACGAACCAAACAGTTATAAAAAAATTAAAAATCGAGTTGAAAAAAAACTTACAGAAAAAATAACTAACGCAACAATTGCGGTTGGTTCATATTTAAAAAAATGGTATGGAATTAAACCACAGAAAATCATCTATGGAGCATCTTCAACTAAAAACTCTATTGGGGGCAATCTTAAATTTGATGCATGTTTCGTGGGGAGGTTAGAAAAAGATACCGGAATATTAGAATACTTAAAGGCAATAAATCTTCTGAAGAAAAAATATAAACTAAAGATCAGCTTAGTTGTTTGCGGTAATGGGAGCCTTCTTAAAAAAATAAAAAAATACATAAAGAAAAATAGACTGCCTGTGCGCTTGTGTGGATGGGAAAAAAATCCCCATCAATATATTTCTAAAAGCAAGATTGCTTTTTCTTCTCAATATTTATCAATCATAGAGGCTCTACAACTAAAAAAAACGGTTTTTTCTGTTTATTCAAGTGAAATAAAAAAAGATTATTTATTAAGTTTACCCATATCAAAAAATATTTTTGTTTCTAATAATCATTTCCATCTTGCTAAAAATATTAAAAATTTTCTCGAAAAACCAAATAATTATAAAAAGAAAACGGAAAAATCTTATATTTGGGCCTCTAGACAAACGTGGGAAAACATTTATAAAAAATATTTAGAATTATGGGGATATAAACAATGAAAGCCTCTTTTATTGCCACCATTTTTAATGAAGAAACCTCTATTGACTCTTTTCTAGCATCAATAGAAAAACAAGCCGTAAGTCCAGAGGAAATTGTCCTCGTTGATGCTGGCTCCAAAGATAGAACTGTCAAAAAAATTAAAAGGTGGCAAAAAAAATTACCCATAAAAGTAATCATCAGGCCCGGCGCTAATCGCTCCCAAGGCAGAAATATCGCTCTCAAAAGGGCTAAAAACAAAATAGTTGCCATTTCTGATGCCGGATGCCTCCTTGACCCCAACTGGTTAAAAGAAATTACTGCACCTTTAAAGAAAAAAAACATTTTTGTCGTCGCCGGCAACTACCAGCCAGTTGCCGAAACCTCTTTCCAAAAATGCTTATCTCTTTACACCTGCGCCGATATTTATCGGAAAAACAAGAGTCAATTTTTACCCTCGTCACGCTCCCTAGCTTTAAAGAAAGTTGTTTGGGAAAAGACTGGCGGCTACCCTGAAGAGCTTGATTATTGCGAAGACTTAGTTTTTGATCAAAAAATTAAACAATCTGGTTTTTGTTTCTTTTTCTCTCCCCAAGCAACCGTTTATTGGCCTCAAAGAAAAACAGCAAAAGAAGCTTTTAAACAATTCTACAATTACGCCCTGGGCGATGGCCAAGTTTTTTTCTCTCCATACCAAAGCCACTCTGTCAAAATCAGTTTCATTTTCTTACGCTATTTAATTGGCGCCCTCGTTTTGTTTTTAGTAATAAAGCAACCAGGGCTGTGGCTAATTCCGGTATTTTTACTGTTAACCTATCTTTTTTTCTGGCCGATAATTAAATTTAGAAAAAAATTGCTATTTAAAAAGGTGTTATTTTTTGCCCCTTCGATCCAAATATTATCTGATTTGGCCATTATGACCGGCGTCCTGAGAGGTGTTTTTGAGAAAAACAAAAAAAGGTATAATAATTAATTAATGTCTTTAGACAAAAAAAATCAGATTAGCACGATACTAATCAGCAAAAACAAAACACCCCGAAAAGACCTTGCCTGGTGCGATCAGGTCATTATTCTTGATGCCATTAAAGACTGCGCGGAAAACAGAAACCAAGCTCTGAAACAAGCCAAGAATCGTTGGGTTTTATTCTTAAAGGAAAATGAATTTGTTTCTCGGGAACTAGCCAAGGAAGTAACTAATTTTATTAACCTGGCCGACCAAAAGGGGTACACCGGCGCCCAAATAATAAGCAAAAGGGTTTTCTTAGAGCAAGCTTTTAATTATGGCGCCTGGTTTGCCAAAAAGGAAATTCGCCTGGGAAGAAGGGTGGGGGAATGGTCTAAGAAAAATGGTTCTCTGGTTTGGAATTTTCCCGGCCAAAAAACTATTCTTGCTAATTTTCTAATTCATCGGCCTTACCAAAATCTGGCCCAATTGCTAACCACCACCAACCAACAAACCACAATCAAAGCTCAAAGAGCCCATCAACACCAAAAAAAATGCCCCATTTTTTGGGTTGTCTTTTCGCCTTGGACAACCTTCAAAAAAAGCTTTTTCTTAAAACTTGGATTTCTTGATGGTTCAGCGGGGTTTATTCTGGCAACCCTAGAAGCCTTCAAAACTTTCTTAGTAAACAGCAAGCTTTGGCTATTAGGGCAGCAAAAGAAGACTATTAGGGCCGATAATTAACAACCAGTTCTTTTTTGCTTTGGTTGCCAGCCTTGTCTTTGGCGATAATGATAATTGAATTGGCTCCATCGGCCAAAGAATAAGAAGCCTCAAAACCACCATCTAAATCAACAACCACCTTTCTCTCGTTAATAGTAATAACGGCACTATCTTCTGTTTTGCCCTTAATAACAATCTCCCTTTTATCACCGGAAAAAGATTGGTTATTTTCAGGAAAGTCAACATCAAGCTTGGGAGGTTCTTTGTCCAAAACTATTGTTTGACGAACCGACTCCTGACTTTTATTGCCGGCCATATCCTCGGCAACAGCATAAATATTATTATCCCCCTCGCTAAGATTAATATCGCTAACCCGAAAAGCACCGCTTTCACCAACCACTATCTTTTTAATTATTTCTCCATTCAAAAATAAACTAAGCTCCGATGAGACTTCCGCTTCACCAACCACCTCTAAAATGGTGCTATTGGTTGCCTCTGGCAAGGGGTCAATAAGAGGCGGAGCCGGAGGCAGAGTGTCTCGGGCCACACCAACTATTTCCTCGCCATTGGAATCATTAAAAATTCCGGTAAAACGGCCAAGATAGTCAATACCATATTCAAAAAAACCCCAAACGCCGCCAACCAGCAAAAGGAATAACAACAAAAACCACCACCTTTTTCCGGTGTTGGCTTTTTCTTTGGAGGGGTTTGATAAGCGAAAATTTTTGGGTTTTTTAAATTTAGCCATTATTTTACTCCTATGAGCCAGAGGAGGGATTTGAACCCTCAGCCTCTGCTTTACGAAAGCATTGCTCTACCGTTGAGCTACCCTGGCCAATTCCAGAGCGGCGGACCGGACTTGAACCGGCGACCTTCTCCTTGGGAAGGAGACATTCTACCACTGAACTACCGCCGCAAAAATCCATCACAATCTACACGGGTATTATAGCAGGATAGAATAGGGCAAACAACGTGAGTGCCGTCTGCTACACCAGCCAAGGGAGGCCATAGTGGGATTAAGGCAGGGTAAGTTCATCAATCGAAAAAAACCGCCCGCCACTAAAAATCCTTCTTCCAAAATCGCCTATTATCAACCAAAAAAGGCCTTTTCTTAAAATTGGTTTAGGGCATCACTAAAACTTGCCCAGCGTAAATTAAACCAGGGTTAGATCCAACAGCGGCTTCGTTAGCTTGATAAATATTAGTCCACTGATAACCGTCGCCATAAACAGCCATCGCAATCTTCCAAAGGCTATCTCCGGATTGGACAGTATAGGTGTTAACTCGACCCCCATTGTCAACCAAATCTGTCTCCGGCCAACGAACGGCCACGTCTGGAATAAGTAATTCCTGACCAACTAATAAAAGGTTAGCATTTTTCAGGCTGTTTGTTTGGGCAATATCAACCCAGTTATAACCAGAACCATAATAACTTTCGGCAATACGCCAAAGATTTTCACCTCGATCAACCCTGTGGGTTGTTGGTAGAGTTGGGGCAATTTGCTTTTCTTGCTGTCCCTCTTCGGCAATTTGACCACCATTTAACAGGCCGGCCTCATTACGAGACTGAAAGAAATTAAAAAGAAGAGTTCCGGCAACGACAACAACTAAAACACCCAAAACAGCGCTAATGGTTCTCTCTGAGAGTTTAACTTTTTTGAGGAAATTTTTTAAAGTCATTCCTGCCTTGTTTTCACCTCCTTAATTTATAATTTAGGTTTCCGGGCAGGATTTTTTTGGCGGGGCCGACGAGACTCGAACTCGCGACCTTCTGCGTGACAGGCAGACACTCTAACCAACTGAGCTACGGCCCCATCGACCAATTAACCTATATTGTAACCGCTTCTTCTCTTGCCGTCAACGAAAATCAAAGGCCTGATTTCAGGTAGTGTTATACTTAAATTAACTTCTATGTTCCAGCCAACCAATCAAGAAATTGCTCAAATTCTCCGTCAAGTTGCCGTTAGTTTGAAAATAAAAAATGAAAACCGCTTTCGCATCAACGCTTTTCAAAGAGCCGCCGATAATATAGAAAAACACCCCGTCCCCTTGGTTAGGCTTTGGCAAGAAAAGAAGTTAACCGATATTCCCGGCATAGGCCAAAGCATTGCTCAAAACCTAGAACAAATATTTACCACCGGCCAATCTCAAGACTTTAAAAACATTACTGCCGCTATTCCTAAAGCTGTTTTTGCTTTAATAGTTGTTCCCGGCATTGGCCCTAAAACCGCCCACCAACTAACCAGAGCCTTAAAAATCAAATCAAAAAATAACGCCATTACCAGGCTTAAAAAGGCCGCCCAAAGCGGCCAGATTAAAAACATTTCCGGATTCGGTATCCAAAAAGAACAACAAATTCTCAATAACATCAAGCGCTGGCAAGGCCGGCAAAAAGACAGCTCCCGAATACTTCTTTACGAAGCCGATCAAGTCGCTGAAAAAATAATTGCCTATTTAGAACAGTCTGAGGCTGTTTTGGTCGCTTGCCCCTTGGGGAGCCTGCGTCGCAAAACCGAAACCGTTGGCGATATTGACATTGCCGTTGCCAGCCACAACCCCAAGCAGGTAATTAACCATTTTGTTAATTTTCCCGACTGCAAGAAAGTGCTTAGCCGGGGAGAAAGAACCTCTGCCAGTATTTTACTAACCAACAAAAAACAGGTTGATTTGAGAATAGTAGCCCCAAAACAAATGGGCTCAATGATACAACATTTTACCGGTTCCAAAGATCACAATATTGCTCTAAGGGAGTTGGCCCTAAAAAAGGGTTTTAGCTTATCTGAATACGGCATTAAGAATCTTACCACCAAACGATTGGCCTCTTTTTCTAAAGAAAAACCCCTTTATCTCTTCTTGGGCTTGTCATGGATGCCGCCGGAAATAAGAGAAAACAGGGGAGAAGTTGAGGCCGCCCAGCGGCAATTCCAAAGTAAGCTAAAAAGCTTGCCGAATTTAGTAGAAATCAAAGATATTAAGGGCGATCTTCATATCCATTCCAACTTTTTTATGAAATCGTCTCATGACCTAGGCACCGCTTCTGCCAAAGAAATTCTTTCCTGGGCTCAAAAAAACCACTATCAATATTTGGCTTTTACTGAACATAACCCTAGTCAAAGCGGCCATAGCAAAAAAGAGGTGATTAATCTCTTAAAAAAGAAGAAAAAGTGGGTTGAACAAATAAATTACTCTTGGAAAAAGTCTTTAAAAAAAAGAACAAATAAATTACCCTTTATCTTTAATGGGCTTGAGATTGATATCAGGCCCGATGGAAGCTTGGCTGTCCCAAAAGAAGCTTTTGCTTTTCTTGACTTTGCCATTGTCGGAGTTCACAGCCAATTTAACCTTGACAAAGAAACTATGACCAAAAGAATAATTAAGGGTCTATCTCATCCTAAGGCAAAAATATTGGCCCATCCGACTTGCCGCTTAATTAATAAAAGGCCGCCAATACAAGTTGATTGGAACAAGATTTTTTATTTTTGCCAAAAAAACAATAAGTTAATCGAGATTAATGCTGCTCCGCGGCGGCTCGACTTGCCCGATTTCTTAATTCGACAAGCAATTAAGAAAAAAATAAAACTTGTTATTAATACCGACAGCCACGATCTTGACCGATTAGCCCTCATGCCCTATGGGGTGTTTACCGCTCGCCGAGGCTGGGCTCAAAAAGACGATATCGCCAACACTTTACCTCTAGACAAAATCAAAAAGGTTTTGCTATCCTCTATATTAAGAAAAACTTAAAATGGGGGTGATAAATAAATGATTTTAGTAATAGTTTTATTGGGCGTTCTTGTTTCCGCGGCCGCCTACATCGCTGTAACTTATAACTTTTTTGTCGTTACCAAAACCCGCATCCAGGCTCAAATGGAAGAACTGGGCAATCAGTTAAAAAGACGAGCCGAATTTCTACCTCAAGTGGCCGACATTATCGCTATTAATACTGATCAAGAAAAAGAAATCTATCAAATGATTACCGAAGCTCGAAGAAATGTTAATCGAGCCGATAAGAATCATAATCCCGAAGAGTTGATTAGGGCCGCCTCCGAAGTAGAGCAGGCTATTGGCTCAATTCAGGTTTTGGTCGAAAGCAATCCAGAGCTTAAAACCGCTGAAGTGGTTATTGAGGCTCAGAACAATTTGCGCGACACCCAAGACAAGGTTATGTATGCCAAAAGAACCTTAATTGACCTTGTTCAAAGCCTCAACGCTCGAGTGCTTGGTTTCCCCAGCAATCTAGTAGCAAAAATGTTCGGCTTTCAGACCCAAAAAGGCTTGGAACTGGTCGACACCAAAGACGCCGTTTCGGTCAGCCAAGAAGATATGGCCAATCCGAAAATTAAAAAAGGTTAATTAGCAATCAAAAGCATATCTTGCTAAAAGGTTTTGGGTTAGTTATAATGGTGGACAATGGTTAATGTTTATCAGCAGGTTGACCAAAATCGAACCAAATCTTTTTTGGTTATAGTTGGTTTTTTTATTTTTGTTGTTCTGGCTGGTTGGTTAATTTCCCAAATTTTAGAATGGGGGGCGGCGGGTTTGTTTTTAGCCTTTGTTTTTGCTTCCGGATCAACCCTGATTAGCTACTACCAGGGTGATAAAATTGCTCTTTCTCTAGCCAGGGCCAAACCGGCTAATCGAAGAACAGAACCGGAATTTTATAGTGCGGTAGAAAATCTGGCTCGGGCCGCCCAAGTCCCCACTCCCAAGGTTTACGTTAGCCCCGATCCGGCTATGAACGCTTTTGCTACTGGGAGAAATCCCGAAAAAAGCAGCCTTTGTGTTACCCAAGGCCTGCTAAATAATCTTAATCAAACCGAATTAGAAGGAGTTATTGGCCACGAAATCGCCCACATTAAAAATTTAGACACCCGGCTCTTTGCTATTGTGGCCATCCTAATTGGCATGATTGCTTTACTGTCTCGCTTTGCCTTTTATTCCCGCCCCAATCGAGATCGAGATCAGGGCGGAGGAATATTGTTTATTTTTGGCATGGCGGCGATTATTCTGTCTCCTCTAATTGGCCAGTTAATTCAACTATCTATTTCCCGAAGGCGAGAGTTTTTGGCCGATGCCAGTTCGGCTTTTTTAACCAGACAGCCTTCCGGCTTAATTGGCGCTCTAAAAAAACTAGCTCAAAATCATCAGCCTCTTCAAAGCGCCAATAATGCTACTGCTCATTTTTATATCGTCAATCCTTTCTTCTCTCGAGGAAGACTATCGGGCTTGGCAAAGCTTTTCAACACTCACCCGCCCATTGAAGACAGAATCGCCGAGTTAGAAAAAATGAGATAGAGAATAATTATGGCTTTTAACCCAGAAAAACTCACCATCAAGGCCCAGCAAGCCTTATCAGAAGCTCAAAAAATAGCCTTAAAAAATCATCAGCCCAGTCTTGAGCCGGTTCACATTTTGGCCGCTCTTTTAGCCGATGGAGAAGGTGTTGTTGTTACTACCCTTAACCAAAATCAAATTGACACGGAAAAATTAAATAGCCTGATTCAAGAGGCTATTCGTTCTCTACCCCAAGTTGGAACAGAAAACGAACAGGTTTACGCCTCACCTCAAACAACCAGGGTCCTTGACCAGGCAGAAAAAGAAATGACCTCCTTCGGTGACGACTACATTTCTTCCGAACACCTTTTTTTAGCCTTGCTAACTATGGAGAGCCAAGCCAAAGATTTACTTATTGAGGCCGAAGTGAAAAAAAGCCAGATAGTCAAATCTTTTACTGATCAACGCCAAGGACAAAAAGCCGACTCTCCAAGCGCTGAAGGCAAATACCAGGCTCTAGAAAAATTTACTATTAACCTTACCATGTTAGCCAAAGAAGGCAACCTTGATCCGGTGATTGGCCGCGACCAAGAAATTAGACGAATTATGGAAATTTTATCTCGCCGACGGAAAAATAATCCGGTTCTTTTGGGAGACCCAGGAGTGGGTAAAACCGCCATTGTTGAGGGTTTGGCCCAAAGAATTGTTGCCAACGATGTCCCTGAAACACTAAAAAATAAAGAAATTATTGCTCTTGACTTGGCCGCTATGCTAGCCGGAGCCAAGTTCCGAGGCGAATTTGAAGAACGGCTCAAAACTGTTGTTTCTTCAATCGAAAAAGCCGGCGGCCGTTATATCCTTTTTATTGATGAACTCCACACCCTAGTTGGAGCCGGCAGTGCTGAAGGGGCAGTAGATGCTTCAAACATGCTAAAGCCGGCTCTGGCCCGAGGAACACTTCATGCCATTGGCGCCACCACTATCAACGAATACCGTCAGTACATTGAAAAAGATGCCGCCCTAGAACGACGCTTTCAACCCATTACCATTGATGAACCCTCCGATGAAGATACTTTAGCAATCCTTAGGGGCTTAAAAGAAAAATATCAACTTCACCACGGGGTCAGAATTTCTGACGAAGCCTTAATCGCCGCTATTAATTTATCTAATCGCTATATTGCTGATCGATTTTTGCCTGATAAGGCCATTGATTTGGTTGATGAAGCCGCCGCCGCTCTTTCAATTGAAATCCAAAGCGTACCCCAAAAAATTGACGATTTAAGACGAGCCCTAAGACAGGCCCAAATTGAACTGGCGGCAGTAAAAAAAGATAAAAACAAAAACCGGGCTCAAGAACTGAAAAAAACCATCGCCAACACCCAAGAGGAGCTAAGAAACCTAGAAGCCAAATGGCGTCAACAAAAAGAAATTTTAGAAAAAATTAAGGCCAACCGGCAAAAAATAGAACAGTTAATAATTGAGGAAGAAAGAGCCGAACAGACAGTTGACTTAGAAAAGGCCGCCCAAATCAAATATGGTCAAATCCCTCAGGCTCAAAAAGAGCTAAATCAAGCCCTGGCCGCTTGGGACAAAATTCCCGAAAGAGAAAAATTAATCAAACAACAAGTTGACGAAGAGCAAATTGCCCAAGTCGTTTCTCGCTGGACCGGTATTCCCGTAACTCGTCTGGTAGAGTCCGAAGCTCAAAAATTAGCTAAACTAGAAAAAGAAATTCATAAAAGATTTATTAACCAAGACGAGGCCGTTATCGAGGTGGCCAACGCCATTAGAAGAAATCGGGCCGGTATTGGAGATCAAAACCGACCAATAGGCACCTTTTTGTTCTTGGGTCCTACCGGGGTGGGCAAGACTGAGCTGGCTAAAACCCTAGCCTATATTTTATTCAATAACGAATCGGCCATGGTCCGCATCGATATGTCCGAGTATCAAGAAAGACACACCGTTGCTCGGCTAATCGGTTCTCCGCCTGGCTACATCGGCCACGAAGAGGGTGGACAATTAACCGAGGCGGTTCGCCGAAAACCCTATAGTGTTATCCTCTTTGACGAGATCGAAAAAGCTCACCCTGATGTTTTTAATCTTTTTTTGCAAATTTTTGACGATGGCCGATTAACCGACTCCCGGGGAAGAACGGTAAATTTCCAAAACACCCTAATTATTATGACCTCTAACTTGGGCAGTGACATTATTCAAAGAGAGAATGATAAGCAGGTCTTGGCTGATAAAATTACTGAATTGGTCCAGGCTACCTTTAAACCTGAATTTATCAACCGGCTCGACCAAATTGTTCTTTTTGAAAAATTAACTAAGGACCAAATCAACCAGATTGTTAATCTCCAGCTTGATCAAGTTAAGAATAGCTTGGCCAAAAGCCGAAAACTAACCCTAGTTATTGATGATCAGGCCAAAAAACTAATCGCTGACCTTGGCTATGACCCCCAATATGGCGCTCGCCCCCTAAAAAGGGTAATTCAAAATAATATTCTTGATAAAATTGCCCTTTTAATTGTTGAGGGAAAAATTAAAGAGGGGCAAACCGTAAAGGTTAATGTAACCAAAAAGAACACCTTCCAAATTAACCCCAATTAAGCTTCCCCAGCCTTGATGGATCCTGGATCCATCAAAACAAAATCATCTTCAAATATGGCTTGCCAATAACTTTGTTTTAGAGAAATGTTAAAATTAATAACATGAGTCAAAAAAGAAAAAGCATTTCTGTTGATCACTTAGAAAAATTGGCCAATCTTAAAATCAAGACAGCAGAGAAGAGCGCCATTAGTTCTCAACTGGAAGAAACCATTAGACATTTTGCCGTCCTGGACCGCATGAGCGGTCTGGCAAAAGAAAAACCCACTTTTCAGGTTACCGCCAACACCAATATCGTTGCCGAAGACAAGACCCGACCCTGCCTATCGAGAGAGAAAATCTTACCGGCCCAAAAAAAATTTTTTACTACTGACAATGATTAAATTTGACGAAAAAGGTCACAGTCTGCTTTCCTGGCGCCAGCAATTAATTAAAAAACAAGTTTCTTCGCTAGAAGTTTGTTCCACTTACCTTAAACAAATAGAACAAAAAAACAACCCGCTTAATGTTTATTTAGTTATCAATCAACAGCTTTTAGAAGAGGCTAAAAGAGCCGACCAGGCCATAAACAACAACCCAGAAGCTTTTAAAAATCAGCCCCTTTTAGGCTTGCCCATTGCCATCAAAGACAATTTTTGCACCCTTGATTTTCCAACTACCGCCAGCTCTCTTGTTTTAAACAACTACCACCCCCCCTACGAATCAACTGTTACTCAAAAACTTAAAAAGGCCGGGGCAATAATCTTGGGCAAAACCAATATGGACGCCTGGGCCCATGGTTCCTCCACTGAAACTTCCGACTTTGGCCCCACCAAAAACCCCCACGATACTAACCGGACTCCCGGAGGCTCCTCGGGAGGTTCGGCCGCCGCCGTTGCCGCTGACATGGCCCCAGCCGCAATCGGTTCCGAAACAGCCGGTTCCATTAGACAACCGGCCGCCTGGTGCGGTGTAATTGGTCTAAAGCCCACCTACGGCCGAGTTAGCCGCTGGGGAGTAATTGCGATGGCTTCATCTTTAGATTGCCCCGGACCAATTACCAAAACAGTCGCCGATGCTGCCTTTATCTACAACCTTTTAGCCGGACCCGATGATCATGATGCCACTACCATTAAATCTCCCGCTCCGAAAATACCAATTAAAAAAACCCTACCGGAAAAAAAACTAACCATTGGCTTACCCAAAGAGTATTTTTCTCTGGCCAAAAAGGAAATTAGTCAAAAAATAATCGCCCTCAGTAAACAGTTAAAAAAATCAGGTCATCAAATAAGAGAAATTTCTCTCTTGGACCCAAAAATAAGCATTGCTGTTTATACTATTTTGCAAAGAGCCGAGGTTTCTTCTAACTTAGCCCGCTATGACGGCATTCGCTATGGTCAAAATCGTGCCTTTTTTGGCTTAGAATCCCTGCGACGAATCATGCTGGGAACTTTTGTTCTTTCCGCCGGTTATTTTGATCAATACTATCTTCAAGCCCAAAAGGCCCGAACTAAAATTATTAATAACTTTGCCGATACCTTTAAAAAAGTTGACCTAATCTTAGCCCCCACTACTCCCACCACTGCCCTCAAGGTCGGGGCCTGGAAAAAGAGCGCCATGTTCGGAGAAATGCAAGATGTCCTAGTTGAACCAAGCGCCCTGGCAGGACTACCCGCTATTAACCTCCTCGCCGGCAGTGATCGGAATGGTCTGCCAATTGGCTTACAGATAATTGGCCCTCAAAAACAAGAAAGTCGGGTTGTCAAACTGGCTTACCAAATTGAAGCTATAACCAATGAAAAAAATTAACCTCCCGGACATTTTTCATAATAAAAACTTTTGCCTGCTTTTGATTTCTCAGCTATGTTCCAACGTGGCGGCAACGATTATTCTTTTTTCGGTTATCAATATTGTTTTTTTGGAGGTTGGTTCATCATCGGTTATTGCCCTAATTACCATTCTTTACTACCTGCCGGGGACTTTTTTAGGAATCTTGGCCGGCACCGTCGTTGACAAGGTTAACAAAAGAAGGGTTTTCCTTATCAGCAATTTGTCTCAGGCGATAATCGCCTTATTCTTCCTGGCGATTAGAAATCAAATTTTTTTAGCTTTCCCCTTGGTACTTTTTTATTCTCTCTTCGACGAGCTCTTTAATCCGGCTATGGGAGCAGTTTTACCCAATGTGGTCAAAAAAGAAAACCTGGGTCTGGCCAACACCTTCTGGTTTTTTGCCGCCCAAGGCTCCATCATCTTAGGGTCGCTGATTTCAGGACTTATTCTCAGCTTAACGCCAAACTATCAGCTGGTTTTTCCCTTAGTTTCTCTTATGCTTATCGGTGGAGTTGTTGCCATTATTTTGGTCCCGGAAAATTTTCTTAACCACAAGAAAACCCTTAAAAAGGCCTGGGAAGATTTTAACCCAGAAGAATTTTTAACCGACATCAGAGACAGCTTATTTTTCTTAAAAAACAACAAGCTGGTTTTATTTCCAATTTTATTCTTGGCCTTGATACAAACCTTTATCGGCGCCGCCATTAGCATTGCCCCAGTCCTGGCTCAAGCTCTTGGTGTACCTATTACCAGCGCCTCTTTGTCAATTGTTACTCCGGGTATAATTGGGGCCATTATTGGTGGTGCTTGGACCAGTCAAATCATCAAAAAGGGTCAACTAAGAAAAAAGTCTCTAATTATTAACGGTTTGTTTTGTTCCGGAATTGCTCTTGTCTTAATTTTTCTGGCCAGTTTATCTTCCCTGGCTCCCTACCTTGTTTGGATATTGCTAATCGGCTTAGGGGCATCTTTTATTCTCACTGTCATCCCCGCCAAAACCCTAATCCAAGAGCACTCTCCCTTTGAAATTCGCGGCCGAGTTTATGGTATTTTAAATATGTTAATCGCCCTGGCGGGCATGCTGCCATTATTGCTAGTCGCCTCTTTGGTTGACTTAATTGGGGTCAAGGCGGTTATCTTAATCACCGGCCTAATATTAATCGGCCTTGGCGTCTTCTTTAACAAAAAACAGGGATTAATTTTCCAAAAAATTGAACAGTCATGATGAAACAAAAATTCTTTCCTATTATTGGCTTGGAAATTCACATTGAATTAACCACTAAAAGAAAAATGTTTTGTGATTGTCCGGCCGATCATTTCAACAAAGAACCCAACACTCAAACTTGCCCTGTTTGTTTGGGTTTGCCGGGAGCCTTGCCGGTACCCAACAAAGAAGCTATCAAAAGAACTCTGCTTTTAGCCATTTCTCTTGACTGCCAGATTAATTCAAAAACTTGGTTTGACCGGAAAAACTATTTTTACCCTGATCTACCAAAGGGATATCAAATTAGCCAGTTTTTTCGACCAATGGGTATTGGCGGCCAGGTAAATCTTGAAACAGGCCAGAAAATAAACATTAAAGAGGTTCACCTGGAAGAGGATACGGCCAAATCATTAATCAAAAATGATCAACGGTTGCTTGATTTTAATAAGTCTGGTGTTCCTTTAATCGAGGTGGTTTCTTGCCCTGACTTAACCAGCCCCCAAGAAGCCAAAGATTACGCCCAAAAAATCCACCAGCTGGTTCGAACGTTAAAAATATCATCAGCCGACATGGAAAAAGGCCAGATGAGATTAGAAGCCAATATTTCATTAAAGAAAAGTCCCCAAGACCCCCTGCCAAATTACAAGGTGGAAATAAAAAACATTAATTCTTTTCGCTATCTTCACGATGCCATTACCTATGAGATTAACCGCCAAAGCCAACTGTTGTCGGCCGGAAAAAAAATCACCCAAGAAACTCGAGGCTACAACCCGCGGCAAAAAACCACCTTCTCCCAAAGAAGCAAAGAAGAGGCCTACGAATACCGCTATTTTCCTGAACCCGATATCCCTCCTCTAAACCTTACCCGGCTTTTTCAACTAGACAAAATAAGGGCGTCTCTACCCGAACTGCCAGAAATCACCATCAAGCGATTAATCAGCCAATACCACCTTAGTCGTTACCAGGCGGACATTTTATTCAGAAAATATCCCAAAAGGGGAGAGGCGGTCTTAAAAATCGCTCAACTGGAAAAAATTAAAACCAGCGACGCCGCCAATGCCATTATTAATCAGGACTACCCCCTAAAAAATCTTACTCCTCGAGAATTTGTTAATAAAATAAAGTCAACTCAAGAGTCGACGCTGTTAATATCCGGAAACGATTTAGAAACTATTATTAATCAAGTCATCGCCAAAAACCCAAAAGCGGTTAACGATTATCGGGCCGGAAAAGAAGCCGCTCTAGGATTTTTAATTGGCCAGACCCAACAAAAAACTAAGGGAAAGACTGATGTTGCCAACGCCAAACAAATATTTATTAAAATTTTAAATCGTGGCTAAAAAAGATTTTGTTCACCTTCATGTTCACAGTGATTATTCTTTGCTGGATGGTTTGGCCAAAACAAAAGAAATCGCTCCTAAAACTAAAGAATTGGGCATGAAATCAATCGCCCTAACTGATCATGGGGTCATGTATGGGGCAATTAAATTCTACAATAGCTGTCGCTATGCCGGCATCAAACCCATTATTGGCTGTGAAATGTACCTTGCCCCTGGAGAAATGACAGAAAAAGCCGGCGGCCCAAACTTAATGCCCTACCACTTGGTTTTGCTGGCCAAAGATTTCACCGGCTACCAAAACTTAATGGCCCTAGTAACAAAAGCCCACCTTGAAGGGTTTTATTACAAGCCCCGAGTTGACATCGACCTGCTTAAAAAACATTCAAAAGGTTTAATTGCCCTAAGCGCTTGCCTTCACGGTTTAGTTCCGGCGCTATTGTTAGAAGAAAGAGATAATGAAGCGGCTCAAAGAGCCAAGGAACTATATGAGATTTTTGCCGGCGATTTTTATCTTGAAATTCAAAATCACCCCAAAATTGCCGACCAAGACCGGGCCAATAAAAAATTAGTTGCCCTATCTCGATCCTTGGGTATTCCTTTGGTGGCCACCAACGACGTCCACTATTTAGACCGTGACGATGCCCAGGCCCAAGACGCTCTTATGGCCATTGGAATGCAAAAAACCATTGACGACCCCAACCGTCTAAGCATGCTCGACTCGCCAGACTTTTATCTTAAAAGCCCAGAAGAAATGTGGCGTGATTTTGCTGATTTTCCTGATGCCCTTGACAACACTATAAAAATTGCTGACATGTGCCAACTAGAAATCCCCCTGGGTAAGGCCGTCTACCCATCTTTTCCTTTACCCAAGGGCGAAACCAGTTCGGCCATCTATTTAAAAAACTTTACCTACCAGCAGGCAGAAATTCGCTATTCCAAAGTAACCAAAGAAATCAAAGAAAGAATTGATTATGAATTAAAAATCATTACCAATATGGGTTATGCCGATTACTTTTTAATTGTCCAGGACTATGTTAATTGGGCTAAAAAACAAGGAATTAGGGTTGGGCCAGGCAGAGGCAGTGGCGCCGGCTCAATTGTCGCCTATATTTTAAGGATTACCTCAGTTGATCCTCTTTTTCATGTCCTGCCCTTTGAGCGCTTTTTAAATCCGGAGCGAAAATCAACACCCGACTTCGATATCGACTTTTCCGATGATCGCCGCGATGAGGTTATCAACTACGTTAGAGACAAATACGGTCAAGAACATGTAGCCAACATTATTACCTTTGGCACAATCGAATCAAGAATGGCGGTTCGAGACATCGCCCGAGTTTTAAATTTTCCTTATTCTACCGGCGATCGAATTGCCAAAATGATTCCGGCTGAGGTAGGTAAAAAGATTTCTATTGATGAAGCGTTAAGAATTAATCCTGAGTTAAAAATTGCCTACGAAACCGAGACTGAAACGAAAAGGGTTCTCGATTTGTCTAAAAGAATTGTTGGCGTTGCCCGCCACGCTTCAACTCATGCCGCCGGAGTTGTTTTGGCCGACAAACCGTTAGTTAATTACACCCCACTTCAGCTAGAGTCTAAAGGTGATCGGGTGACCACCCAGTACGACATGTATTCTTTGGATCTTAATATTGACGATGACGCTATCGGCCTACTAAAAATGGATTTCTTGGGGTTGCGAAATCTAACCATTTTAGAACGGGCGATTGATTTCGTGGTTCAAACAGAAAAAAAACGAGTTGATGTTTCCGAAATTCCTCTCGATGATAAAAATGTTTATCAAATGATTTCTCGAGGTGAGACCACCGGTGTCTTCCAATTGGAAAGCGAAGGAATGAGACGATTGGCCAAAAAACTCCTGCCTAACCGTTTTTCCGATCTTTCTGCTATGGTCGCTCTTTTTCGACCTGGGCCAATGCAATTTATTGACGATTTTGTTAACCGGAAAAAAAACCCGCGCCTAGTTGATTACCCTCATCCCAAACTGCGATCCATCTTGGAGGAAACCTACGGCATTATTGTCTATCAAGAGCAGATTATGCAAATTGCCCACACAATGGCCGGTTTTTCTTTGGGCCGAGCCGACCTTTTACGCCGAGCCATTGGCAAGAAAAAACTTTCTATTATGAAAAGCGAAAAAAAAGATTTTATCGCCGGCTGTCTTAACAATGGCTATCCAAAACAAGTAGCTGAAGCGGTTTTTACAATGATCGAAAAATTTGCCAGCTATGGTTTTAACAAAGCCCATTCAGCCTCTTACGCCATGATTGCCTATCAAACCGCCTGGATGAAAACCCACTATCCAGTCGAGTTCACCGCCGCAGTTTTATCAGCCGAAAGCGGCCGCTCAGAAAGAGGCCGACTAATCTTAGCCATCGACGAGTGCCGCCGAATGGGTGTCGACGTCTTGCCGCCCAACATTAATGTCTCGAAAGAAAATTTCACTATCGAGGAAGAAAAAGGCTCACTGGAAAATAAGGCTATTCGCCTGGGGCTGTCGGTAGTAAAAAATGTCGGTGAGGCCGCCATCACCACTATTGTTGCCGAAAGAAAAAACGGTCCCTTTGCCTCTTTATCTGATTTCTGTCTCCGGGTCGATAGCCAAAAAGCCAACAAAAAAGTCATCGAAAGCCTAATAAGGGTGGGGGCGATGGATAGCTTTGGCAAGCGATCAAGTCTGTTGGCAGGCCTGGAAAATATTCGCATTGCCTGCGAAAAGGAACAAAAAAACCGTCTTTTAGGCCAAACTAGTCTTTTCGGTCAACAAGAAAAAAAACCAGCCACCCAAGACCGTTTGCCGATTATGGAAGAATTTCCTAAACAAAAGCTTCAAGACTTTGAAAACGAACTGCTAGGCTTTTCTCTTAACAGTCAACCCCTCTGGGATCAGGAGCTGGCTAACAATTTTGATCATAAAAATAATAGCGTCGAAGACCTGCCCGCCAATAGCCGAGTCAAACTTCTGGGCATCATTAATAATGTTCGCGTAGTCTTTACCAAGAGAAATAACGAAGAAATGGCATTTTTAAACCTGGAGGATGAAACCGGGACTAGCAATATCGTTGTTTTCCCCAAAATTTATAGAGATAACAAAGAAAAAATGGTCAACGGCAACGCCGTTGTTGTTGTTGGCAAAATTGATAAAAGGGAAGAAGAAAAATCGGTTTTGGCCGACGAAATCTATACCGTTTCCGAAGCTAAAAAAATCTATAACCATGAATTAAACCAGGCTTATCGGTCCGACAGTGAGTCAAAACCCACCGAACAAGACGAGAAAGCCGATTTTGTTGTCTCTGTTCCTAAAAATACCAGCCCACAAAAGCTGATGGCCATCAATCAGCTTCTCCACGATTCGCCTGGCAAACAAAAAGGCGCCCTTTTCTTTAAATATAACGGTGATGGAAAAACTCTGCGCTTAAGTTTTGGCGTTAACTTTACCAAGAAACTAGAAAAAGAAATTAAAAAGATTTTGACCGAATAAACTAAATTAACCCAGCCAGCAAAATTGGCCAATTTTTAGTTTTTGGGTTGTTGCTTTGAATTTTGAGCTTTGAGCTTAACTCGTGTTATAATCATTTTCAGTTATGGCAGAAACTAAAGAAAAAACCGACCAGAAAAAAACTGACCAAACTTCAAAAGCAAAGACAAAAAAAATTGCTGAATTTGGTATTGGCGATCGGGTTCGGGTTTACTTTGAAATCAAAGAGGGCAAACAAACTCGCCAAGCCTTTTTTGAAGGTCAAGTTATTGCTCAAAAGGGAAGCGGCAAAAGCCAAACTTTTACCGTCAGAAGAATTGGCGCCGATCGAGTGGCAATTGAAAGAATTTTCCCTAAAAATTCGCCCAAAATTTCCAGAATCGACCTAACAGAAAAAGGGGGAAAATTTCGCCGAGCCAAATTGTATTATCTGCGCAACAAAATTGGTCGCTAAAAAAACTACCGCCCAAGTTATCGGACAAGCAGGAGAAAACCTTGCTGTCAAACGCCTTCTTCAAACCGGTTATCAAATTTTAGACCGCAACTTCAAAACTCGTTTGGGCGAATTAGATATTGTCGTCCTTGACCAAAATGAGGTTGTTCTAGTTGAAGTAAAAACTAGGACCGGACCAAAATTTGGCCTTCCCGAAGAGGCCATTGATAGGAAAAAACTAGTTAAAATCCAACAGGCTGGCCAAATCTGGACTTGCCGGCACCCCTGGCTTCCTCAACCCTCAAGAATTGATCTTGTTGCCATTCTTGGTAATAAAATAAAACACTACAAGAATATTGGTGATTTTAGCTAAAAAAGACCTTTGGAAATTGACAATGGGGAAAGATCATGCTGGAGATTGCGGGAGATGACGGGAGGATAGGGGAAATTAAGGGATAATTCTTGGGATCTGTTTGAAAATTGGGATTGCTTAGAAATTGAAAATTAATTATATGTCTTCTTATCAGCCCTCTAAAAAAATTCTTGATCGCTATGCCGATGTCCTAATTAACTTTGCCCTTAACCAGGGCCAGGGAATTGGCAAGGATGAGGCGGTATTTCTGCAAGTACCGGAGTGCGCCAAACCAATGTTGATCGCCCTAAGAAAAGTCATTCTTAAATCGGGCGGTCATGCCATCATTCAATACTTGCCTGATCATATGGGTCGAGAATTTTATCAATTGGCCAGTCAAAAACAGTTAGAGTTTTTCCCGGAAAAATATCTTAAGGGAATTGTTTCCCAGGCCGATCATTTTGTTGGCCTCATCGCCGATACTGATAAACATGAACTAGAGGGAATCGCGCCTGCCAAAATCATGGCTCGATCTAGGGCTTTTGCTCCTTACAAAAAATGGCGGGAAGAAAAGGAGGCCCATGGTCGGTTAACTTGGACACTGGGTCTTTACGGCACACCAGCGATGGCTAAGGAAGTCGGTCAAACTCCACAAGAATACTGGCAGCAAATTGTCAGAGCCTGTTTTCTAGACTACGATAGGCCAATTAAAAAATGGCAAAAGACAGTCGAAAAAATAAATCATATTAAAAATAGGCTTAACGAATTGGATATTGTTTCCGTTCGCATTCAGGCCCAAAACACCGATCTGGTTGTTTTCTTGGGACCAAAAAGACAGTGGCTGGGCGGCAACGGCAGCAACATTCCTAGCTTTGAAATTTTTACTAGCCCGGATTTTAGATTTACCCAAGGAAAAATTGCTTTCAATCAACCTCTTTATATTTTTGGCCATTTAGTCGAGGGGGTTTATTTGGAATTTAATCAGGGTCGGGTCATTAGGGCCAGGGCTAAAAAAGGCGAAAGTTTATTGACTGAAATGATTAAGGTTCCCGGAGCCAATCAAGTTGGTGAATTTTCCCTAACAGATGGCCGATTATCGCGGATTACTTGCTTTATGGGCGAAACCCTGTACGATGAAAATCGGGGCGGGAAAGAAGGCAACTGTCATTTGGCTCTTGGCTCAGCCTACAAAGACTGTTTCCGGGGCAGAAAAAATCTTTTAAAAAATAAAGACTGGATAGATTTGGGCTTTAACGATTCTGTTATCCACACCGATATTGTTAGTACCACTAAACGAATTGTTACGGCTAAATTAAAAAGCGGGGGCCAAAAAATAATTTACCAAAACGGTCAATTTCAAATTTAACCATGACTGAACCAACAGGCGAAGCGCTGAAGGATTGGTTAAAATGCTAGAAAACAAGGGGCCAGAAGAAAAGGATAATC
Source organism: Candidatus Shapirobacteria bacterium (assembly GCA_028695445.1). Classification (GTDB taxonomy): domain Bacteria; phylum Patescibacteriota; class Microgenomatia; order 0-14-0-10-38-17; family 0-14-0-10-38-17; genus JAQVFF01. Next base: position 30,494 of record JAQVIV010000004.1, on the reverse strand, counting down.
TCTATAAGATCGGTCCTAACTTTATTGTTCTGACCGAACTTGACCCCGGGAAATTTGGAAACACTTGCCTAAGTTTCACCCTACGGCCTGGAATGGTCTCTAATCAGCCCTCCTGTTTTGGCCCAATCTATCCAGTAGCGTCCCAATAAGGCTCCTTTTATCATCTAATAAAAACCTGCTATAACTTTGCTATCATCTATAAATATCCCTAAACACAAAAATACAGGACAATTGAAAAATACGGTAAAGTATTTTTCAAAAAAAATAAAAAATAATGTTTGTTCTGATATTTCCAAATATAAATACTTTACCGTATTTATAAAGAAGGCTTTAAGATGCTTATAATATATAATAAAAACAGTTCTGAAAAAGTTAATTTAATATTTATTTTAAATAACCAATCTTTAAAAAAAACAAAAAAAGAAAGATTGTTGCGACTGGGCTTCTTTTTGGGTATAATTCAAGCGTTATTAAAGGGGTAAATGTTATTTTTACGACTGCCGCTTGGGCCGGGGTCGGCCCATTTGCCATTTTGGGCGGGCGGCTGGCTTGCCATTTTGAAGCCAAAAAAAGTTTCCTAATTTTTAAAATTATTGATATATGCGCCCGTAGCTCAGGTGGCAGAGCACCTGCCTTTTAAGCAGAGGGTCGGGAGTTCGAGTCTCCCCGGGCGCACCAAGCGACCGGTGAGCGAGAAGTCCCGTAAAGATTCGGGTTTTCTCGTCA
>JAQVIV010000004.1:15912-29668 GCA_028695445.1 Candidatus Shapirobacteria bacterium | reverse complement strand
TTCGATTCTCGCTGGGGCTACTGGCTCATGCGAGTGAGAACTCGCTAAAGGTTCCAAACCGTCAAGACAGTAAAGACAATCGGGCTGTTACTACACCAACCAACACGGCAAGAAAGAGGCTAGTGTCATCTTCGATTCTCGCTGGGGCTATTCTACTCCTTCTGGATTTTTTCTCTAAAGAGTTTTATAATTTAATTACATTATCCCAAAAAGGGGGGTGATAATAATCATGGCAGACAGCAAGGTTGGTAGAATCGATCACTACTACGACAACATCGGTGTGGCTGTTCTCGAGGTGAGCGATAACCCCATCGCCGTTGGTGACACCATTAAAGTTGCCGACAAGGCCGGTGAAGAAAAATTTACCCAAACCATAACCTCAATCCAGGTGGATCATAAAAATGTCGACGAAGCTGGCAAGGGTGATGCCGTTGGCCTTAAAGTTGATCAACCCGTCAATGAGGGTGATCTGGTTTACCGAATCTAAACAGTAGTTTAGAGTTTTTAAAACCCTGCCCGCTCTTGGCTAATGTTTTTAACATCAGTGCTCCTTGGCAAATAAAAGAGGGGAGAGAGTTTTTATGGATTTCGAAAAAGCCCGCGATATTCAAAACCGAATAAATAAGATTATTGCTGGTTTAAAATTGGCCCACATTAAACCTCAAAGCGTTATTTGTTTTCGCAGTTGGGGTTCTTCTTCTCGAGCGCTGGCTCGAATTTGGTCCTTGCCGCGAATTTGGCAAAAGGCCCTTGACGTTCCGGCCCATTATGCCATTGAAATTTTATCAGAAAAATTCGACAGGCTATCGGAAGAAGAAAAAACCAAAGTTTTAATTCACGAGCTTCTTCATATCCCTAAAACTTTTTCCGGCGCCCTGAGACCCCACCGAACCGGAACTTTCACCCTTGACCAAAGAGCGGTTAACAAGCTATATCGAGAATACAGGAAAAGCAAGAGAGGCTAAATGGTTATATGACTATATTGCTTTTTGGGCTTGTTTTTAAACCCTAAGCCGATCAGCAATTTAACAATAAATTTAATTTTTATCCATCATTATCATTTTTCCAACAACACCCCAAACTTATTACCAAAAATCCAATTAACCAGCTTTTAATTTTAAACTTTTAACCACCCATGCTTACCATTCTTCACGGCGACAACATTGCCGCTAGCCGAAACGTTCTCAATTCCCTAATTAGTCAAGCCAAAAAAAAACAGCAGAGGGTGATCCGAATCACTCCCGATGGTTTCCAAATTGAAGATTTGATTGCTGTTTTGGGCTCTGGCCTTTTTGATCAGAACAAGCTAATTGTTATTGATGAATTTCAGAAATTTTCTCTCCAACAACAAAAAAACATCGCCTTGCAAATCAAAAAAAACCCTTCCCAGCATCAGCAGGTTGTTTGGGCCAGCAAAAAACTGCCCGCCAAAACCCTTAATCTTTTTCCCAAAAAGCAAGATCGGCTTTTTAAACCCGAAAACACCGTGTTTTTTTTTCTTGACTCTCTTTCTCCCAACAATAAACAAAGATCACTGGCTCTCCTTAACCAAACCTTAAAAAAAGAAAATCCTGGTTTAGTTTTTCATCTTTTAACCGGAAGAATAGAAGATTTAATTATTGTTGCTACAGGTCATCAAGACCAACTAACCAAAGCTCCTTGGCAAAAAAGTCGTCTCATTACCCAAGCAAAAAATTTTTCTCTGTCTCAACTAAAAACTTTTTTAGAACAGTTAATTCTTCTAGATTATCGACAAAAAACTGGCCGACTGCCTTACTCTCTCGAGTTCGGCCTTGAACTTTTGATCGCAAGTCTTTAAAATCTTAAACTAGTAATGGATCCGAAAATTTTTTCCGCCTATGATATTCGAGGCGTTTATCCTGGGCAGTGGAATAAAGAAGACGCTTATTTAATAGGCCAGGGCTTTGGCACCTTTTTTAGCAAAAAGGGTGTTTCTTCTGTCTGCCTTGGTCAAGACAACCGACTAAGCGGTTCCGAAATAACCAAGCAAATTATTCAAGGGTTGGTTAAAACCGGCCAAAGGGTTACTTTTTTGGGTACGATAACTACGCCCATGACTTATTTTTCCTGGTACCACTATCAGGCTCCCGCCACTATGATGATTACTGCCAGCCACAATCCAGCCGAATATAATGGTATCAAATCGGCCCTTAATAAAAACATCATCTATGGCGACCAGCTCCAAAGTGTTTTAAAAATCGTTCAAAACAAAGATTTTATTAATCAAAGCGGTGGTCAGGTTATAAACCGGTCAATTGCCGACGACTACATTGCTCATATCACCAAAGACATTAAATTAAAAAAACCGCCCAAGATTCTAATTGACACCGGCAATGGCGCCGCCGGGCTATTTGCTCGTAGGGTTTTTGAAAAAGTTGCTTGCCAAACTAAAATCCTTTTTGAAAAATCCGACGGTTCTTTCCCCAACCACCCTGCTTACCCCCAAAAAGAAGAATTTTATTCCCAACTCAAAGAAAATCTTAAGATGGGCAACTTTGATTTGGGCTTAGCCTTCGATGGTGATGGTGACCGCATTGGCGTTTATAGCCCCGAAGGAAATTTTATTGAAAATGATATTACCGCCGCCATTTTAGCCAAGAGTATTTGTCAAAACCACCCCAAGGCTAAAGTCGTCTTAAACATATCCACCACTATGGCCGTTTTAGAAACTATTCAGGCTAATGGCGGCCAACCCATCTTGTGGAAAACTGGTTTTCCCTTAATTACCGAAAAAATGCGCCAAGAAAAAGCCATTTTTGGCGGGGAAATCTCCGGTCATTTTTTCTTTTCTGATCGCTATTTCGGCTATGATGACGCCTTCTATGCCGCCCTAAGATTGCTGGAAATTATTACCCAGGGACCAAACATTAATCAATTAGCAAATGAATTACCTCAATACCATCAAATTCCTGAATTTCGTTTAGAATTGCCCAGCGGTGTTAACAAGTATCAAATCGGGCAAAAAATTGCCGCGCAAATCAAATCCGATTACCCCAAAGCCCAAATTCTTGATATTGACGGGGTGCGCTTTTCCTTTGAAAATGCCTGGGGTCTGCTTCGCCCCTCCAATACCGAACCATTGCTTTCCGGTCGAGCCGAAGGCAAAACCAAAAAAGATCTGGAAAAAGTAAAAAAAATCATCAATGACCAGCTAGAAAAACATCATTTTTCCCAAAAGATATAATGACTCAAAAAAACCAAACTTATCGGCAAAAAACCACTAAGCCCTGGGGATGGGAAATCCTTCTTACTCCACCCAACCTTCCTTATGCCAGCAAAATTATTTTTGTCGAGGCCGGAAAGCGTTTAAGCCTACAATACCACGACCAAAAACAAGAAACCCTGACTCTCCTGGAAGGAAAAGGTCTTTTACACTTGGAAAATCAAACCGGCCAATTAACCGCCTTAACGATGAAGCCTAAAACCGGCTATACTATCAACCAAAATCAAAAACATCGCTTTGAAGCTATTAGCGATTGCCTAATTACTGAGGCTTCAACCCCCCAGATCGGCAAAACCTACCGAATTGAAGACGACTATAATCGAGAAAACGAGGAATTAAAAAATCTCCAAACCCTCAAAACTCAAAATAAATTAAAAATTAGAAATTAGAAATTAAAAATTATTTTTATTATGCCTGCCAAAAATTTATCTTTTATCGTCAATATTAACCAGGCCGATAAGGACAATTGGTCTTTGGTCGGCGACAAGGGTGTCTCGCTGGGAGAAATTAGCAAACTGGGTTTACCGGTTCCCCCAGGGATAATCATCACCACCAAAGCTTATCGTTATTTCTTAAAAGAGAATGGCCTTAAAACTAAAATTACCACCCTCCTGGAAAATTTTAGTCTAAAAAGGCCGGAAGAATTTCAGGAAATTTCCGGCCAAATCAGAAAGCTGATTCTGCGCGCCTCCATGCCCGAAGATTTAGCTTGGCAAATAATCAAGGCCTATACTCGACTTGGCCGATTAACCAATCCTCTTGTGGCGGTTCGCTCTTCAGCCGTTAGTGAAGATCTTCAGTCTTCATTCCTAAACATTTCTGGGGAGGCTAATGTAGTGAAAAAAGTTCAGGAGTGTTGGGCCTCTTTCTTTGAAGCACGAGGCATTTTTTACCGCCAAGAGGCTAAAAAAAATCTTTTAGGCCAAGATATTGCCGTTGTTATTCAAAAAATGATTCAAGCCGAAACGGCCGGAGTTTTATTCACCGCCGACCCAACCGGAAAGAAAAAAAACAGCCTCATTATCGAGGCCGTTTGGGGCCTAGGCGAATATTTAGTTCAGGGTCGGGTAACTCCTGACCAATACCTGATTAATTTTCAAACCGGGAAGATTATCGACAAAAAAAGCAATTCCCAAAAAGTTTATCTTCTAAAAAGAGGAGGCAAAAACACTAAGGGTTTAGTACCCAAAAAGAAGATTAATCTAGCCAAGCTAAATGATGAAGAAATCAAACGATTAACAGATTTGGCCAAAAAAATTCACCAGTTTTACTTCTTCCCCCAAGAAATTGAATGGGCCAAAGACAAAAATCAGTTTTTTATTCTTCAGTCTCGACCCCTAACCACCACCTTCCGTCAAAAAACCAACCAAGGCCAACCGGAGAGAAAACCAAAAACCCCCCTTCAAAGGCCAATTCTGGAAGGCATTGGCGCCAGCCCAGGAATAATTTCCGGCCCAGTTAAAAAAATAAAATCAGCCAAAGAAATCAAAAAAATTAATCGGGGTGATATTTTGGTTGCTCCCTTAACCACTCCTGACTTCATTCCAGCGATGCGCCTGGTGGGCGGCATCATCACTGACCAAGGCGGCCAAACCTCTCATGCGGCCATTATCTCCCGTGAATTGAGTATCCCTTGTGTTGTCGGCACCAAAACAGCCACCAAAAACTTAAACAACAACCAGCTTGTTACCGTCGACGGCAACAAAGGAGAGATTTTCTTAGGACAAGAACCTCACCCCAAACCAAGAACCAAACCAAAACTCAATCAGGAAAAACTAGCCAAAATCAAAACCGCCACCAAAGTTTATGTTAATTTAAGTGAACCGGCCGTAGCCAAAACTATTGCTCAAAAACCAATTGACGGCGTGGGTTTACTGCGAGCCGAATTTATGTTCGCCAAAATCGGCACCCATCCTCGCGCCTTATTGGAAAAAAAACAAGAAAAGATTATTATCCAAGAACTAACTGACGGTCTAGGAAAAATTTGCCGGTCTTTTTCTCCCCGCCCAGTTGTTTATCGAACAAGCGATTTTAAAACCAACGAATATCGCAACTTGACCGGTGGAGAAAAATACGAAACTGAAGAAGAAAACCCCCTGCTTGGTTTTCGCGGCGCCAGTCGCTATATCGCCGATAGCCAAGTTTTTGCCCTGGAGCTTGAGGCAATAAAAAATGTTCGCAACAAGAAGGGCTTGAGAAATCTTTGGTTAATGCTTCCTTTTACTCGGACTGTTGAAGAACTAATTGAAGTCAAAAAAATTATTGCCGCTTATGGTTTATCTCGCGGCCCCAGTTTCAAACTTTGGCTAATGGTGGAAACACCGGCCAATATTATTAATCTGAAGAGATTTATCGAGGCTGGAATCGACGGCATTTCTCTGGGCACCAATGACTTAACCATGTTAATATTGGGAATTGACCGCGACAATGCTAAACTAAATAAGTTGTTCGATGAAGCTGATCCAGCTGTTCTTTGGGCAATTAGAAAGGCAATCAAAACTTGTCAAAAATATCAAATTTCTAGTTCAATTTGCGGACAAGTGGTTTCTGACCAGCCAGAAATTATCCAAAAACTAGTCGGCTGGGGGATCAGTAGTATTTCAGTTAATCCCGACGCTACCGAAACCGCTAAAGCGGCTATTATTAAAGCTGAAAAAGAAACTATTAACCATGGCTAAAATTATTGCTATCGACGCCCGGGAAATCCTAGATTCTCGTGCCACACCAACAATTGAAACAACCATCTTTTTGGACAACGAGATTTATGCCACCGCCTCAGTGCCCTCTGGAGCGTCGGTTGGCTCTCATGAGGCTCTGGAGTTGCGGGATGAAGATAAACAGCGCTACTTGGGTAAAGGTGTTTTAAAAGCCGTTTACAATGTCGAAAAAGTAATCGGCCCAAAAATTATTGGTCTTGACATTGGCGACCAAGAAAAAATTGACCAAACCATGATTGATCTTGATGGAACCAAAAATAAAAGCCGACTCGGGGCTAATACTATTTTATCTTGCTCTCTTGCCGCCACTAGAGCTGCCGCCTTCCACTATCAGCGTCACTTATTCGAATATATTGCCGATCTGGCCAAGCGTTTTGGCCTTAAAATACCAACCCCCCTTAAAATTCCCGCCCCACTACTAAATTTAATTAACGGCGGCAAGCACGGCGCCGGTAACTTAGAATTCCAAGAATTTCACATAATCCCCCTGGGGATTAAAACATTTACCAGCCAAATCAGAGCCGCCGCCGAAATTTATAAACATGTAGGCCAAATTTTAGCCGAAAACAAGGCCATTCATTCTATTGGAGATGAAGGCGGTTTTGCTCCCAATCTTTTTACCAACCTTGACGCCCTAGAGGTAGTTATTAGAGGCGTTAACCGAGCCGGCTATATTCTCCATAAAGATGTTTACCTGGGGCTTGATGTGGCGGCAGATTTTTTCTATCAAAAAGGTCAATATGCTATTCGTGACCGAACCTCGCCGATGACTACTCAAGACTTTATTGCTTTTTACCGCCAGCTAAGAGAACAATACCCCTTGCTTATCTTAGAAGACCCCTTGTTTGAAGATGACTGGAAAAGCTGGAGTCGATTGGCTGAAAGTCTAGACCTTGACCGAATAACCCTGGTCGGCGATGATCTGCTGTGCACCAATCTAGAAAGAACCCAAAAGGCTATTCAAGAAAAGGCCTGCAACGGTATCTTGGTTAAGCCAAACCAAGTGGGAACCATTTCCGAAACCTTAAGGGTCATCAAACTGGCTCAAGAGGCGGGTTGGAAAACAGTTATCTCCCACCGTAGTGGTGAAACCGTCGATGATTTTATCGCCGACTTTGCTGTCGGCGTCGGAGGAGACTTTGTTAAATTTGGCGCCCCTGCCCGAGGGGAAAGAACCGTCAAATATAATCGGCTGGCTAAAATCGAAGAAATTATCGGGACTAATCACAGCGACTATTAATATGGAGAACACCGGTCCAATAGTTCTAGTTATTCTTGACGGCTGGGGCCTGGCCAATACCCAAACCGGCAACGCCATCCTCCAGGCTAAAACTCCCAATTTTGATAAATATTGGGCCTCTTTCCCTCATGCCCAATTGATCGCTTCGGGTGAACCGGTTGGCCTGCCCAAAGGAGAGAAAGGCAATTCTGAAACCGGCCACCTTAACCTGGGCGCCGGCCGGATTGTTCTTCAGGATTTGGTTCGCATTAACATGAGCATCGCCGATGGCACTTTTTTCCAAAACCAAGCTTTTCTAGAAGCAATTAATTTTGCCAAAAAGAATAACAGCGCTCTCCATCTTTTAGGCATGATTGGTTCCGCCGGAGTCCATGCCAATAACCAACACCTATTTGCCCTGCTAAGATTGGCCCAAAAACATCAAGTTAATAAGGTTTATCTTCATCTTTTTACCGACGGCCGGGACTCGCCACCTAAATCGGCTCTGACCTTTTTAGAACAAGTTGAAACTCAAATAGCCAACCTAAAAGTTGGTCAAATTGCCACTATTACCGGACGATTTTGGGCCATGGATCGAGATAATCGCTGGGAACGAACTCAAAAAGCCTATCAGGCTATTGTTGAAGGCCAAGGTTTATCAGCCAAAACTGCCAAAGAGGCCATAGAACAAGCCTACCAGCGTCAAGAAACCGATGAATTTATCCAACCAACCATCATTAACGGCCCGAATCAAATCGTTAAAGATGGCGATGCGATTATTTTTTTCAATTTTAGAATTGATCGGCCCCGACAATTAACCAAGGCCTTTGTCTTAGAAGACCTAGAAAACTACCAGCCCAAACAAGCCGCTTTTGACCCTTATGCTGAAAAATACGGTCAAAAAATTTATGCCCCTTTAGAGAAAATCCAAACTTTCCAAAGAGAAAAAAAACTAAAAGATATTTTTTTTGTCACTATGACCGAATACGAAAAGGGCTTGCCGGCTCACATTGCTTTCCCGTCCCGAGAGATCCCTCTACCCCTGGCTCAGGTAATTTCCCAGGAAGGAAAAAGACAGTTTCATATTGCCGAAACGGAAAAAGAGCGTTTTGTTACCTATTATTTTAACGGTTTTCGGGAACAGCCCTTTGCCGGTGAAGAGTGGTTTGAAGTTGCCTCGCCCCCAGTCAAAACCTACGACCAGAAGCCGGAAATGAGCGCGCCCCAAGTAACGGAAAAGGTCTTAGAAAAATTAAGAAAAAACGATCTTGACTTTATGTTAATTAATTTTGCCAATCCTGATATGGTGGGGCATACTGGTATTTTGGAGGCTGGTATTGAAGCCTGTGAGGTGATTGATCAGGTTCTGGGGAAAATTGTTAACCAAATCTTTATCACTGGGGGGACAACAGTGATTACTGCCGATCACGGCAACGCGGAAGAAATGATTAATCTATCAACCGGAGAAATTGATACCGAACACTCTGCCAACCCGGTTCCCTTTATCGTGGTAGGCAAGCACTTTTTAGGTCAGTCCCGAATGTTGTCCCGGGGAGTTTTAGCGGATGTCGCTCCCTCAGTCTTATCGCTCATGGGTATTTCTCAACCCCTGAACATGACCGGCCACAGCCTTCTTTAAAACAACTATTTTCTTTTCAAAGATAAAACCACGGTAACCTCACCCTTAATTTTCTTATCTCCCAGCTTGGTCAAAACCTCTTTTGGGTTGCCGATGATTTTTTCTTCATGGACTTTGGTTAACTCTCGACACACAACCACTTTAGCCTGACTATCAAAAATCTCTTTGGCCAATTTTAGGGTCTTGATTAATCGATATGGTGATTCATAAAAAACCAGAGTCGGAGAAAGAGGGGAATCAACCAAATCAGTAAAAGCTTGAAACATCTTTTCTACCTTACCTGTTTTTTTAGGCAAAAAACCTAAAAATAAAAATTTGTCCGTCGGCAAGCCGGAAACCGATAGGGCAGTAACGGCCGCATTAGGACCGGGAATGCCAACCACTTCAACCCCCGCCTCAAGACAAGCCCGAACCAGCCTAAAACCCGGATCGGCAATCGCCGGTGTGCCAGCATTAGTAACCAGCGCAATATCATCACCGCCTAATAATCTGGCTAAAATTTCCGGTTGTCTTTTTTCTTCATTGTCTTCAAAAAAAGAAAGCAGGGGAGGAGGCATTTTCTCAGGCGGTAAAACCTCTTTTAGTAATCGCCCGGTTTTTCTGGTGTCTTCGGCTAAAATTAAATCTACCCCCGATAGGGTTTCTATTGCCCGAAAAGTAATATCTGATAAATTGCCAATCGGTGTGGCTACTAAAAACAATTTCCCCATAACCCTATTATAACAACAACCAATCAAGGCGCCTTATACCATTACACCTTTAAGGTGTAAACTGGGAGGTGTTAGTTTATTTGCCAAACGATAGAAAAAATGGTTATAATGACAGCCATTAACGCAAAAAAAACTTATGTTTGAAATCGTTGACCAAATTACCAACTGGATAATTACCGCTATCGGTAAAAACGGTGTTTGGGCGATCTTTTGGGGAGGAATTATTGAGCAAATTATTATCCCCATCCCCTCACCTTTAATTACCATGGCCGGCGGGTTTCTGCTGGTCGCCAAAGAACAGCCCCTGCCCTTAGCCCTGGGAGAAATTTTCCTTAAAATCACCTTGCCGTACTCCGTTGCCGCCGTCTTGGGCTTGGGAATTGTTTACTTTATTGCCTATTTTGGCGGCAAGCCGTTAATTGAAAAATTCCACCGCCTAATTGGCTTTTCTTGGCAAGATGTTAAACATCTTCAAAAAAAATTCAAAGGTAATTGGCACGACGATCTACTTATTTTTGTTCTGCGGGCAATTCCTGTTATTCCTATTTCAATTGTTTCTGGCGTAGCTGGAGCTGTCCGTATGCCAATTGCTGATTTCTATATCGCCTCTGCTCTGGGTGTTCTGATTAGAAGTTTTATCTTGGGTTTCATCGGCTGGCAAGTGGGTGAAGCCTACGAATCAATGGCCCAGGGCCTAGATCAGGTTTCAGACATTTTCACTATTCTAATTGCCGTGATTATTTTCGGATTCCTGGTCTGGGGATACAAAAAAAGGAGTAAATATTTAGAGGAGCAAAAAAAATAATTCCTTACCCGCCAAATTTTCTGATCACCCCAGTCACTCGACCCTTAATGGCCACATTTTTGGCAAAAATTGGCTTCATGCTGCTATTGGCCGGCTCTAAACGAATTCTGGTTTTTTCTTTGAAATAGCGCTTTAGAGTGGCCAAACCATCCTCCAAGAGAGCCACCACAATATCGCCATCTTGGGCTTGTTCTTGTTCTTCAACCACCACAAAATCACCATCCAAAATCCCCTCATCAATCATTGATTCCCCTTTAACTTGCAAAACAAAATTTCTTTTCTTGCCGGAAACTAAATTGGTTGGCACCATTAAAGAAGCCTCAGGGTCGGTATAGGTTTCAATCGGGGCCCCGGCGGCAATAAAACCCAAAATCGGCACCTCAACTTGGGGAGTATTGTTATCAGCCAAATTTTCATCTAAAATTTCAATCCCTCGAATTTTGCCCTTGTAGCGTCTTAAAACACCCTTCTTTTCTAGGTTGTTCAAGTGTTCATGGACTGTAGCCAGGGAGGAAACGTCAATGGCGTCGGCGATTTGCTGGAGGGTGGGGGAGACACCAAATTTTTGGATATATTGGGCAATAAAATCTAAAATCTGTCTTTGGCGTTTATAAAGGGTAACTGGCATGGCTTACTAAAAATTTACCAAAGAAAACCCAAAAAGTCAACGCCCATCTTTTACACCCCCGGGGTGTTAGGCACGTCCACCCCGGGGGTGTAAAATTTTAGCTTAAGGTTAAAATTTCGGCACCCTTTCGAGTAATCAAAACCGTGTGCTCCCATTGAGCCGATAGGGCCCCGTCGACTGTCCGAACCGTCCAGCCATCATCGGGGTCGGTTCGAACCTGATAGTTATCAGAGGCGTTAATCATTGGTTCAACCGTCAAAATCATTCCCGGCTCTAATAAAACATCATCAAAGCCTAGGTTAAAGTGAAACACGGACGGGTCTTCGTGAAACTCGACTCCCACACCATGTCCGGTGAGGGAGCGCACTGAGGCATAGCCAAACTGCTTAACATAATCTTCAATTACTCGACCAACACAGTGATTTAAATATTTGCCCGGTGCCAAAGAGTCAATCGCCTTCAGCATCGCTTTTTTAGTTTCCACCACCAGCTTTCGAGCCTCATCAGTTACCGGTTCAATCAAAAACATCCGTGAAGTATCACCATAAAAACCATCCAATATAGTAGTCACGTCGACATTTAAAATATCACCCTTTTTAAAAAAAACAGCAGAAGAGGGAATACCATGACAAACTACGTCATTTAACGAAGTGCAAATGCTTTTGGGAAAACCCATGTATCCAAGAGCGGCCGGCCTGGCACCATGGTTAATAATAAACTGATAAGCCAGGTCGTTTATTTCTTGAGTACTAACCCCCTCCTTAATAAGGGGAGTAAGATAATCCAAAGTTTGGGAAGCCAATTGAGAAGAGCGCTTAATCCCCTTAATTTGCTCCTCATTTTTGATGATTATCTTCATACCGGCATTGTAACACTTCTTGTTTTTTAAACAATTTTCTTAATCGCTTCGCGGATTTCAATCGCCCGTTCAAAATCCAACTCATCAGCGGCCGCCTTCATCTCTTTTCTTAAATCTTGTGCCAGGACTTTTCTTTCCGCCGGCACTAACGACGAAGCCTTTCGGGCTTTTTCCCGCCAAGAAGAAAGGTGTTTTTCTTCTTCCTGATATTCGATTAACCGATTTCGAATTGGCTTAGTAATCGACCTTGGAGTAATATTGTGTTTTTGATTATATTTCAGCTGAACCCGACGCCGGCGGTTAATTTCCTCAACCGCCCCCTTAATAGAGCCGGTTTTATGATCAGCATACAAAACAACTTCTCCGTCAATATGTCGGGCCGCTCGGCCCATAATTTGAACTAGAGAAGTCTTACTTCGCAAAAAACCCTCTTTGTCGGCATCCAAGATTGCAACCAGTGATACCTCGGGCAAATCCAAACCCTCCCGTAACAAGTTGATTCCCACTAAACAATCAAACTCGCCTCGCCGCAAGCTAGCTAAAACATCACTTCTTTTTAGGGTATCAATTTCCGAATGCAAATACTGCACTCGTAAACCCTCTTTGGCTAAAAATTCGGCTAAATCCTCAGCCAAGCGTTTAGTTAAGGTTAAAATTAGGGTTCGCTGTTTCTTTTTGGCTCGTGCTTTAACTTCGCCAATTAGGTTCTTAATTTGATCCTTGGTGGGCCTGATGGAAATCTTTGGATCTGGCAAACCGGTTGGCCGGATTAATTGCTCCACCACTTGACCAGAGGTTGCCGCCAAAGACAGCTCCCAGCTATCAGGGGTGGCGCTAACATAAATAGTCCGATGGGTTCTTCGCGAAAATTCTTCAAATCTTAAGGGTCGGTTATCAAAAGCGGCCGGTAAACGAAAACCAAAGCCAATTAGGGTTTTTTTTCGAGCCCGATCACCTCGATACATACCCCGAATTTGAGGGATACTCATATGAGACTCATCAATAAATAAAAGCCAATCGTCACCATAGGCTTCGTTATAATAATCTATTAGAGTGTAAGGTGGCTCACCGGGAGAGCGGCCATCAAAATAGCGAGAGTAATTCTCAATCCCATTAACATAACCAAGTTCTTTAATCATTTCCAAATCGTAATTAACCCGCTCCTCAATCCTTTGCGCCTCAATTAATTTGTTTGCCTTTTTAAATTCTTTTACCTGTTTCCTTAAATCTTGCCTAATTTGGGCAAAAACCTCTTCCTGAGTCTTGCCAACCAAATAGTGCCGGGCCGGATAAACAATTATTCTTTTTAAATCTTTTTCTTTTTCTAAGACTCGACCGGTTAGAGGATCAAAACGGCTAATGCTTTCAATTACTTCATTAGATTGAACAATTCTAACTGCCGAGTCTTGGTGGGAAGGAAAAATATCCAATTGTCCGCCCCGAACTCGAAAAGTATTTCTTTGCAAATCAAATTCATTTCTTTGATAGCCCACCCCCACTAAATTTCTCAAAATATCTTTCAAGTTAATTTTTTGGGATTTTTCAAGCCGAATAATATGTTTTTTAAATTCTTTGGGTGAACCCAAACCGTAAAGACAAGAAACAGAAGCAACAGTTAAAACGTCTTTCCTTGATAAAATATTGGCTGTGGCTTCAAGGCGTAATTTTTCAATTAAGTCATTAATATCGGTTTCTTTGGCGATATAAGTGTCGGTGGTGGGAAGATAGGCCTCCGGTTGGTAGTAATCATAATAAGAAACAAAATAAGAAATACCATTGCCGGGAAAAAAATCGCGAAACTCCTGATAAAGCTGGCCGGCCAAAGTTTTATTATGGGAAATTACCAGGGTCGGTTTTTGCAATTCTTCAATTACCTTGGCCACCGAAAAAGTCTTGCCACTGCCGGTTACGCCAAGAAGCACTTGATGCTTCATG
>JAQVIV010000004.1:0-15812 GCA_028695445.1 Candidatus Shapirobacteria bacterium | reverse complement strand
TCTAAACACTTATGCCCGCCAGTTTTTGGGGGTAATGGACAAACCAGACGTTGATATTATCGAAGGCCTATCACCGGCCATTGCTATTGACCAAAAAACCACCTCCAACAACCCCCGCTCTACTGTTGGCACGGTAACCGAAATTTATGATTACTTGCGAATTCTTTATGCCCGAATTGGCCACCCTCACTGTCCCAAATGCGGCCGAGAAATTGCCCGCCAATCGCCAGAGCAAATCATTGATCAGGTTAAAAACTTAATCATCCAAAAACTAAAAACCAAATCTTTTGCCCGAATTTTTCTCCTCTCACCCTTAGTCCGAGGCAAGAAGGGTGAATTTACCGGTCTATTTGAAAACTTAATGAAAAAGGGGTTTGTTAAAGTCCGGGTTGATAATCAGTTTTTTGATTTAGCCGACGACTTTGCTCTCTTAAAAAATAATCAGCACAATATTGATGTCATTGTTGACCGGCTAGGCTTTACCAAAAAAGATTTGCAGGAAAAAGGGAACCAGCAAGGACGTCTTTCTGAAGCCATCCGCTCGGCCCTAACCCTATCTAACGGCCAAGCCATTGTTTTAGACATTGATGATGCTTCTTTTGAAATGCCCCAAAACCCTAAAAAAACCACTGATCATCTTTTTTCCGAGCTATTTGCCTGCCCGATTTGCAACATTTCCTTTCCCGAGATTGAACCCCGGACCTTTTCCTTCAACTCACCATTTGGAGCCTGCCCCAAATGTAATGGCATTGGCGCTCTATTGCGCTTCGAACCTCAGCTGGTTCTTAACACCAACCTCTCTGTTTCCGAAGGCGGCATAAACCCCATGGTAAAGCTCTACTACCAAGACACCTGGTTTACCCGCATTCTAAAACAGGCCGCCAAAGAAGAAAAAATCCCTTTGAGAAAACCGCTAAAGCAACTATCAAAAGACCAAATCGATAAACTTTTATGGGGAACAGGGGAGAAGTATTATCTTGTCCCCGGCGCCAACCGCCACGGCCAAGAAACAACTATCAAGGAAAAGTTTTCCGGTATTATTGCCGAACTGGAAAGACGTTACCAGGAAACCGATTCCGACTTTATCCGCCAGTCGCTCGGGCAATTCATGATTTATCAGAAGTGCCCCCAGTGCCAGGGTAATAGGCTAAAAGAGCTGGCCTTAAAAATTACTATTGACAACAAAAATATTAGTCAATTAACCGCTCTAAACATCGGCCAGCTCCAAATCTTTCTTAATCAAATTTCTAAAAACGCTGATTTGTCTGAACGGGAAAAGGCCATTATTGAGCCAATTTTAAAAGAAATTAACGCCCGGCTAAAATTTTTATCCTCGGTTGGCCTAAACTATTTAACTCTGGATCGAACCACCGGAACCTTAGCCGGCGGTGAAGCCCAGCGAATCCGTCTAGCTTCCCAAATTGGTACCGGTCTAACTGGAGTGTTATACGTTTTGGATGAGCCAACCATTGGACTTCACTCTCGAGACAATAGCCGGCTAATTACCACCCTAAAGAATTTGCGTGATTTAGGCAACACCGTTGTCGTCGTTGAACATGACCGACAAATCATGGAAGAATCGGATCTGGTGGTTGATTTTGGCCCTGGAGCCGGCAGTAGGGGAGGCCAAATTGTTGCCCAGGGCAGTCCGGAAAAATTAAAAGCCAACCCCAAGTCTTTAACCGGCCAATATTTATCGGGTCAAAAAAAAATTGCTCTTCAGGCTAAAAACAATCCTCAAAACGGCAAGGCCCTAATAATTGAAGGCTGTCGCGAACACAATTTAAAAAACATCAACGTTTCTTTCCCGTTAAATAGACTGGTTTGTGTTACCGGCGTTTCCGGTTCCGGTAAATCCACTTTGATTAACGAAACTCTTTACCCGGCTCTAATCAAAGCTCTAGGCAAAATCAGCAAAGAGGCTCCCGGTCAATATGAAAATCTAAAAGGCGCTGACCAGGTCGCCCGGGCCTATTTAGTTGATCAATCACCAATTGGCCGAACTCCTCGTTCCAACCCAGCCACCTATACCGGCATTTTTACTGATATTAGAGAGCTGTTTGCCCAAACCCCAGAGGCCAAAATTCGTGGTTACAATCTTGGTCAATTTTCTTTTAATACCAGGGGCGGCCGCTGTGAGGCTTGTTCCGGCCATGGCCAGCTTAAAATCGAAATGCAATTTTTGCCCGATGTTTATGTTAAATGCGAAGTTTGCCAAGGTAAACGCTACAACACCGATACTTTGGAAATTCTTTACAAAGATAAAAATATTGCCCATGTTTTAGACATGACCATTGACGAAGCCCAAGAGTTTTTCCAAAATATCCCCAGCATCAGTAAAAAATTGGCCGTCTTGGTTCAAGTTGGCCTCGGCTATTTAAAGCTGGGCCAACCGGCGCCAACTCTTTCCGGCGGTGAAGCCCAAAGAATTAAAATTGCTCACGAGCTGGTAAAACAAAGCCCGGAACACACCCTTTATATTCTGGATGAACCAACTACCGGTCTTCATTTTGCTGATTTAGAAAAACTAATTAACATCTTAAGACAACTAGTCAATAACAATAACACTGTTATTGTTATTGAACACAACCTCGATTTAATTAAAAACGCCGATTGGATTATTGACCTGGGTCCGGAAGGCGGCGAAGAAGGGGGAAAAATTGTTGCCCAAGGCAATGTCAATAGCCTAACCCAAAACCCTCAATCATACACTGGCCAATTTTTAAAAAAAGTTTTGTCGGACAAATTGAACTGGGCAATTAATCCATGATTAAATAGGGAATATGCAAAAACCTTCCCGGCCGGCTAGATTGATCTTCTTGGCCATTATTTTTCTTTTTCTTACTGTCAATGCCGCTTTGGCCCAAAACGAATTTGCCATCAGCCAAACTATCCGCTATCAAATAAATGAAAAGGGACAAGCTCAGATTAGCCATGAGGTGAGCATGACTAACAATTTTTCCAGCATCTATGCGACACAATATTCCCTAACCATTACCGGCAGCAGCCAATTAATTAAAAATATTACCGCCTCGTCCGAAGGGCGGGAACTTAATACCGAAGTTGATCGCTCTAATCGAGCCTTAACTAAAATTACCGTTTTTTTCAACCCGCCCGTTACCGGTAAAGATAAAACCAATCAATTTAAAATTGACTATCAAATTGACGATTTTGTGGAAAACGTTGGCCAAACGAAACGGGTAACTATCCCCAAAATTAACGACATTGCCCAGCTAGATGAAACCCAGCTGATAATTAGCGCTCCAAAAAACTTTGGACCTCCCTCATTCGTCTCGCCCAAAAACTTTCAAGAAAAAGCTGATAATAACCAAACCGTCATCACCTTTGCCCAAACCGACTTGTTCGAAAAAGAGGTTATGGCCATCTTTGGCGATGTTCAATTAATGCAATTTGACTTAAAATATTTTCTGGAAAATCCCGACAATCAGCCAAGCGAAGAAATTATTGCTCTCCCTCCCGATACCAGCTACCAAAAGATATTCCTAACCGAACTGGATCCTCAACCAAAACAGGTCCTAATTGACGAGGACGGCAACTGGCTAGCCCTTTACACCCTGGCTCCTCAAGAGAAAATAGACATTATGGCTCGTGGGGTAGCTCAAATTACCGCCGAAGCAAAAAACAGCCCAATAGAACCAGAAAATTTTTCTGTTTATCTTAAAGAAGATCGCTACTGGGAAACAGGAGAGATCAAAATTAAAACTTTGGCCCAAAACCTAAAAACCATCGATCAGATTTATCATTATGTGGTTACCAACCTGCAATACAGTCTTGATCGAGTTAAAAACCGCCAAATCAGCCGCCAGGGCGCCTTACTGGCTCTGGAAAATCCCGACCAAGCCATTTGTACTGAATTTACCGACCTTTTTATTGCTTTGGCCCGAGCGGCAGGAATCCCGGCCCGGGAAATTAACGGTTATGCTTATTCGGCTAATCCGCAAATGCTCCCCTCCAGTCTTTACGCCGACGTTTTGCATTCTTGGCCAGAGTACTGGGACAGCAATACCAATTCCTGGCGCCAAGTCGACCCAACCTGGGAATCGACCAGCAATATTGACTACTTTAATAAAATGGATATGGCTCATCTGGCCCTGGCCATTCACGGCAAAAGCAGTCAATTCCCTCTGCCGGCCGGAGCTTACCAAAGAGAAAAAGACCATCAAAAAAGTGTTAATATTGCTTTCACTCAGAATCTCCCCGATCTTAGCCTTAAAAACCTTATTATCGAAGATAACTTGCCCAAAGAAATTACCGTTGGGCAAAATTTAACTGGAGAAATTACTATCACTAATCCCAATAACCGGGCTCTTTATCAACTTGAAGTTGAAATGGTGGGTCAGGGTTTAGGGATAAGTCCCAAGAGAACTACCATCGCCGCTTTGCCGCCCTTTGGCAAAACCACCATCCCCATTACTGTTTACAACCAATCTTTTTGGGGCCAGCCCAATAGCCGTTTAATTGTCAACGCCACTAGTGGTAATTTTATTAATGAAAAGCTTATTCCCATCCACAGTCTGTCGCCCATCAGCTGGCAAACTCTCGTCTCTTACTGGCCAATTGTTATTCTGGTTATTATCTTGCTGGGAACCGGCATCTTTATCGCTAGAAAAAAAAGGAGGAAGAATAATTAGCCGGGTCTTTTTTTTATCCCAATAAACCAATCGCCTTTTTCTTAAAAAAGGGAACGCCGAAAAGCATTGCTCCTAAATAAAACACCATTGTCCTAAACTTGCCGCATTCGATTAAAAATTTAAGAACCTTGTTGTGTCTCCTTTTAGTTGTTAGCAAATCATTAATTTTCCTTGGCTGATAATTGCTGTTCAGGATTGTTTTTGCCACCTCCTCTCCTGTTACCAGCGCCTGATATATTCCTTCACCTGTTAACTCGGAAGCAAAACCACCAGCATCACCGGCCAAGAAAACATTCCCAAATCGATAGCCCTGGTAATCACAATTAATAGCAAAGGCCTCATATTTCCCTCCGGAAACATCAATGCCGCGCTTATCGAGCCAATTCTTAAAGTTGCTGTTTAATTTATCGGCGGGCAATATTGCCGGATTGGCTCCACAACCAATGGAAACATAATGGCGATGAGGAAAAATCCAGGCATACCAAGCAGAAAAAAGATTCGAATCAAAAAAAAGCTCAAGATCTTGATACCCCTTGGTGGGAAGGATATATTGAATCGCCACGTTGGTTGATTTTGGCTTGATACCCAAACACTGTCTGACAATCGAGGCCGAACCATCCGCACCAACCAAAAACCCATAACCAATTTTCCTTTTATTAACAACAACAAAGCCCTTATCAATTTTAGACACCTTGGCCCCGATTTTAATTTTGATGTTTTTGACTCCCGATAATTTATTAACCTGCCATTGGCCGAGATTTTTCCGATCAATAGTATAAATAAAATCTTTGTCGTCTCTAACCCTGAAGGGGAGTCCATTAACATGAAGTTTTACTTTGCGGTAAGAAAAATCGATTAGTTCTGGAGGCAGTTTTAAATAGTCAAGGTCTTTTCCGGTTAGCCCTCCCGCGCAAACTTTTGGTCCTACTTGGGAATTTTTTTCCAAAACTAAAACTCGATACTTGGTGTTGCTTAATGTTTGGGCACATTTTAACCCCGCCGGCCCAGCCCCAATAATAACAACATCAAAAAAAACCATATCCTGTAAAATATAGTGTGCTGGCCCAATTTTATCATTCTTTTTCTCAATTCTTAGTATGAAAAAAAAAGAAATCAAAACTGCTGAATTTGACCCTAAAAAAGTCCCCAAAGATAGCGGGGTTTATTTGTTTCTTAATCTAAATAAACAACCGGTTTATATTGGCAAGGCGGCCAATTTGCGCTCCCGATTATCAAGTTATTTTCAGAAAAACACCACCAAAAAAACCAACAGAATTTTAAAACAGGCTAAGAAAATTCGCCTGATCATTACCGATTCGGAATTTGCCGCTCTCCTTTTAGAGGCCCAGTTAATCAATCAATATCAACCCAAATACAACACCTGCCTCAAAGATGACAAGCGTTATCTTTACATTAAGATTACCAGCGAAGATTGGCCTCAAGTAGGCACAGCCAGAAAAACCACCTCCAAAGCAACTCTTTTTGGACCTTTTCCTTCGGCCAAAACTGTTCGTTTTATTTTAAAACAAGTCCGGACAATCTTTCCTTACCGCTCCTGCCAAAACCTGCCCCCAAAGGCTTGTCTCTACCATCATCTTCGCCTTTGTCCGGCCCCCTGCATTAACAATGATTCTAAAAACCAAAAGGAATACCAAAAACAAATTAGAAAAATAAAAAAAATCTTGTCGGGAGAAGCCAAGACCATTATTAACCAGCATCAAATAAAAATGAGACAGGCAGCTCGAAAAGAAGATTATGAAACTGCCCAAAGAATGAAAAAAATAATTGACGGCTTGATTTTTTTAAGTAAACAGCGGGTTGATCCGGGATTATTCTTGGCCGGTCTCGACCTTGAAGAAAACTATCAAAACCGTCTTAAGAACCTAGAAAAACTTTTGGCTAAATATTTTGGCCCTATTAGCCTAAAAAGAATTGAGGCCTATGATATTGCCAATCTTTCTGGCCAAGAGGCCACCGGCTCGATGGTGGTTTTTTCTCACGGCCAGCCGGATACCCGAGAATATCGTCAGTTCAAAATCCGGCAAGCGCCTCAACCAAACGACCCCAAAATGATCGCCGAGACTATTCGCCGGCGGTTAAACCATCCGGAATGGCCCCTGCCAGACCTTATTGTTGTCGATGGCGGCAAACCTCAGTTGTCAGCGACCCAAAAAGTTTTACAAAAGAAAAAAGCCGACATTTCCGTTTTGGGTTTGGCGAAAAGAGAAGAAACAATTATTATTAAAAGAGAGAATGGCTACCAGTCGCTTTCTTTAAAAGAAGATAGTCCGGCCCGCCTGTTACTGCAGGCAATAAGAGACGAGGCTCATCGTTTTGCTCAAAAATACCATCATTATTTAAGAAAAAGGCAAATTCATCAATGATTAAACTGGTTAAAAGGTGGCTCTTATTGGTTGGCCTAATTTATCTTGCCTCTCTGGTGGTGGGCAATATTACTTTTACCAACGGCTTTACAACTATGGCCATCTTGGCTCTGATAATAATGACCGGACGATGGTTATTCGACCTCTTAGAAGCCAGCCTGCTGGTTTCGATTAACAGAGCCAGTCTTAACCTGGCCGGCTTATTGATCTACATTTTGGCGGTTTGCTTCTTGTCCTTTTTATTTAACCAGGTTAATTTTACCGTCTTTACTAATCAGCATTTACCAAATTGGCTAAATAATTTTAATGTTCTGCCGGGGATTTATCTTGCCGGCTTCTGGTCTTTGTTGCCATTTTCGGCTATAATAGGAACGACCGATCGCTTTTTGATCAAGCCAAAATCATGATTACCATTTTAAACATTATCCAAATTATTGTTTCTCTGCTGTTGGTTATTATCGTTCTCTTAACTGTTCGCGGCGGCGGTTTTTCCCAGGGCTCCCTTAATGCTCCTCCATCTAAAACCGGCACTGAAAAAACCATTTTCTATAGCCTCATTGTCTTGGCAATTATTTTTGCCGTCCTCTCAGTTACTCGGCTCTATTTCTTTTGACTTTTATTTTGGTAAAAAAATGGCCATAGAAAAAAAGCGCTTTCGCTTCTATTGGCACCTATTTTGGGAATTTCTAAAACGCCATCTGGCGATTATTCTGGGACTAGTTGTTTTAATCGGGGCGGTTGTTTTTCTCGATCTTAAATTTAGCTTACTGCAAAAAAAAGTTTTCCGCATTGGCTTAGTTGGTCAATACGAAACCCAAAATCTGCCTCAACAAATAACCAGACTAATCAGCCAAGGGCTGGTGACAAGCAACCCCGATGGTTCCTATGGTCCGGCGGCGGCCCAGGGCTGGCAAATTAACAATAAGGGCAAAGAATACGTTTTTCAACTTCAAGATAACCTATCTTGGGACGATGGCCGATCGCTGGCGGCCAGTGATATCAACTATTCTTATCAGGACCTATCGGTAACCGCCCAAGATAAACAAACTCTCATAATCAACCTCCAGGAAAGTTTTTCCCCCCTCCTAACCCTACTCTCTCAACCGATCTTTAAAAAAAACCTAATTGGTTTGGGGGAAGATTATCGAGTTAAAAAAGTTATTTATCAGGGTAATTTTATTAACACTCTCACCCTTGAGTCCAAAACTGATAATCTGCCTTGGTTAAAAATTAGATTTTACCCCGATGAAAAATCGTTAAGAAGTGCCTTTAAGCTGGGCGAGGTTGACATTATTTGGGGTGTTGCCGACCCGGGCCAATTAGTGCTTTATCCCAACATCAAAATCCAAACCGAACTTACCAGCCAGCAATATAACGCCATTTTTTTTAACTTAGATGATGACTTGTTGGGTTTTAAGCCTTTGCGTCAGGCCCTATCTTATGCCACCCCTAAGCCTCAGGGGAAATCACGAGCCAAAGGGCCAATTAGCCCAGATTCCTGGGCCTACAATGATTTTGTCAAAACCTACGATCCCGATCTTTCTCATGCTAGAAAACTTTTAGAAGATAATAGGGAAGAGTTGCCCGAAAAAATAGAAATCACCCTAGCCACCTTACCCCACCTATTGGAAACGGCCGAAAAAACTAAAAAATCTTGGGAGCAGGTTGGGATTAAAACCAATCTTCAGGTGGTTAATTTTATCCCCGATAATTTTCAGGCTCTATTAATTACTCAAGTCATCCCCCAAGATCCAGATCAATACTGGTTCTGGCACTCTTCTCAAACAAAAACCAACCTAACTCACCTGGCCAACTTACGAATTGATCAATTATTAGAGGAGGGAAGACAAGTCATGAATATTAAAGAAAGGCGGGAAAAATATCTTGATTTTCAAAGATTTTTGCTGGAAGAATCACCGGCAGTTTTTGTTTCCTATCCCACCTATCATTATATTTATCGTCAGGGTTTTGAAAACGCTCAAGTGCCGTTATATAATAAGTAGGCTCTCCAACTTGTGCTCTTTGATATTACCCGATTTTGGGCCGAAGTGGCGGAACTGGCAGACGCGTACGGTTCAGGGCCGTATGGACTCTAAGTCCATGTGGGTTCAATTCCCACCTTCGGCACACTACATTATAATAAACTATTAAGCGGACGTGTTGGAACTGGCAGACAAGCAAGCTTGAGGAGCTTGTGGGCATTAGCCCGTGGAGGTTCAAATCCTCTCGTCCGCACCAGGAAAGAGAGGTGAAGAACCTCCAAAAAGATTCTGATCTTGGAGATTTTTACTGACAATCGTGCTGTTAGTACACCAACAGGCGAGAGAAAAAAGACGTTCGCGTCGTCTTCAAATCCTCTCGTCCGCACCATTTATTTTTCTTATTTCTTGGATCCGTAGCTCAGTTGGCTAGAGCATTCGGTTTACATCCGAAAGGTCACAGGTTCAAGTCCTGTCGGATCCACAAAACATGATAAAATATAATTTGTTTGCCAGGGTAGCCAAGGTGGTCACGGCGCGTGTCTGAAAAACATGAGATCCCGGCTCAACTCCGGGCCCTGGCACTTATTTTTGCGGCGGTAGTTCAGTGGTAGAATACCTCCTTGCCAAGGAGAAGGTCGCCGGTTCAAGTCCGGTCCGCCGCTCAAGAAATATCAGCGCCAAGTCAGACTTGGCTACTCCAAACAACAAAATAGCGAACTTTAGTTCGCGCCAAAAAATTTTCTTTAATTATTGGGGAGTAGTGTAATGGTAACACGCCAGTCTTTGGAACTGGTTACTCTAGGTTCGAATCCTAGCTCCCCAACTAAAAGTTAGGGGGGCTAGATGAGAACCTGGCAAAGATTCTGATTAGTAAGACAAGGAAAACGACCGAGCTATTATTACACCAACCAACAAGGCAAGAAAACGGTTCGTGTCGTCTTCGAATCCTAGCTCCCCAACTAAAAGGCAGGGGAGGCCAGAATTCCCACCTTCAAGGTGGTTTTTACCTTGAACCTTATTAGCAACCTTGCTAAACTAAAACTGTGCCGGGAAGAAAGATAGTTTTAGCTACAGATCAGGTTTACCATCTTTTTAATCGGGGTAATTCATCTCAACCCACTTTCTTGAATGCTTTTGATTATCGTCGTTTTTTAAAGACAATTAATTTTTACCGTTTCGCTCCTCATTCAGCTAAGCTTTTCCAATTTTTAGAGTTTTCAGAAAAAAGAAGAAAAGAATATTTTGATAACCTTAAGAAGAAGACAAAAGAATTAGTTTCCATCTTTTCTTTTTGTCTGATGCCCAATCACTATCATCTTTTAGTCAGACAAGAAGTAGAAAATGGTATTTCCAAGTTCATGTCTCAACTGCAAAACAGCTATACCAAATATTTCAATCTTAAAAGAAAAAAAGCCGGTTCTTTATTCCAGGGCCATTTTAAAGCGGTCAGAGCAGAGACAGATGAGCAATTAATCCACCTTTCAAGGTATATTCATCTTAACCCCTATTCTTCATATGTAGTAAAATTAATTAATAATCTAGAGACTTATCCCTGGTCATCCTTACCTGATTATCTGGGAGAAAAAAAACATTTTTTTGTTAAAAAGAAACCGATTCTCGATTTATTCAAAAACAAAAAAGACTACCAGAAATTTGTTTTTGATCAAGCAGACTATCAAAGAGAATTAGAAAAGATTAAACACTTAACTTGGGAGTGATAGAATTAACAAGGTGTAAAGAGTAAACCACCTTGAAGGTGGTATCATACGATAACGGATCGTTGATTGCTATTAATGTTCGGTCAAAAAGTGTGCTACTTGTTTTGCTGTCCAATCTGGGTATCCCAGCTCAGTTGTCCAGTCAGTCCTTCGGAAAACATACCATCGTTCGAAAGAGATTGTCAGGAAATAAAAGAAGTTTTTGGGCGAGGTCAGGGCTTTGGCGAATGGAATAACCCTAAACTTAAAAGGGACAAACAGGCACTCGAAAAAGCTGGTTTCGAGATAATTTACGCCCAAGATTTTTTTTATAACGAATTCTATCCAACATACGGAGACTTAGACTTATTCCTTCAAGGCGTGCCAATTTTCGAAGATTTTGATTCTGAGAGGGATAAAGAACCGCTTAAAACATATATAGAAAAGTTCAAAACCAACAAGGGTATCAAGTTCCCCCGACACAGAATTGTTATCGTGGCTAAAAAGAGAAGTTAATCTATTCTTGGGGCTTACTTTTAGAAGATTCCAATTCTATTGCAAAAACTCCCAACTTTTCCTTAAATGGAGGATATAAACTTCTCAAAACCCTAAGAATTTCACCCTTTGGCATTCCTGGCACAATTCTCTCGGTCTCCTCATGCTCTAACATTTCAGAGAAAGTAAGATACCTTCTTACATCTTTAATCCCAACCTCATGCTCCTCATTCAGGAGAAGTCTCATGCCAGGCTTTAACTCTTGGATATTCCTATAACCAACCCGAACTTCAACCGTCTTCTTACCATCCAAAATTTCTTCAAGAAATTGTCTTTTTATCCAGAGTGTTTTTGGTCTTGTGTCCATTTTTTGTTTCTTATTCAAAAATTAGATGCTATAAATTCTATTAATTTACTTTTCACTTCGTCTGGGGAAATATCCGAGGTGTCAATGGAAAGTGATTTTTCAAAATTAGCGTCAATTATATCCATGAATAAAGGTCTTTCATCTAAATACGCTTGCATCCTCTTCCTGTAGTGCTCTGGCGTCTCTAGTCTGCCACTACTATCTCGTTGAGATATTCGCTGTAACGCTACCTCCTCTCTTACATCTAAATATAGAGCTAAATTTAGTCTTACGCCGTTTCTGCGTGCCCAAGCGACCAGGTCTTCTGCTTCGCTCTTTTGTCTAGGTAAACCATCCAAAATAAACCCAACATCTTTAACTTTAAGAATATGGGGTGCAACGACGCTTATTACAAAATCGGCTGACCAGGAATTATTGTGCCCAAATTGAGCCATAATTTGTCTTGACAGATCACTATCTGTTTGCAACTCCCTTCTGGTTATCTCACCAAGAGAAATATAATTGGGTTTTGGTTTGATACTGTTCACTAAAGTAGATTTCCCAGCTCCAGGGAGCCCCATCATTACAATATTAATTTGACTTATCTTTGCTTCTGCTTCTTCAAATTTTAACCTCTCCATACAAGTGGACTCGGTCGGTTTTGCACCAACTTTTCTCCTTGCGGAGCGTTTTAACTGCATATAACTACGAGCCCTTTTCTTTTTTAGGAAAAATGATTGGTAAGGGATCGGATTCAAATTTGTGTCCAGAATAAACTTGGGCACGCTCAAGCATAGTAGGAGTATAAATCATAATTGAGTTGGGTAATAAATACCTAATTGTGTTACCAACTAAAGCCTCGCTTGAGGCTATAACTTCTGATCGTTCTTTGATTTGTTCATCAGTCCACCCAAACAAGTCATAAAACTTTTTACCCCTTTCAATTATTCTCTCAAGAGTTCTTTGCGAAATTGGCAACGGATCGATTTTAATTCCCTTATAACCAATGGTATCAAACAAAAAAGGAAAAAGCTCACTCAGCAATTCAAACTTCATATCTTTAGGAATATATTTTTTAAGGTTTTTGATGTTTATTTTTAGGTCATCAGTCTCTGTAATCGTTTTTTCAGGTTGCTCCACTGCTACATCAAAGAATATGGCTCTAGAAGGTTTGCAACAAAATCCTAATTTCTCTGTCTTCTTAGTAATATCTTGCAACATTTTGATGCCCCAGCGTGAAGTGTTACCTACATCATCAATTCTAAACCCGTGAACGCCTTTGCCTTTTTTGTAAGAAGGGCAAAATAAAGCATAAAATTCGAGAGGGTTTTCCTTATTTGAATTGGCTAAAATTCTAGCTAATTTTTGAGTTACTAATTTTGGTCGCCATCCTATTGTTTCGATTGATTGAAGATATGAAAACCAATCTAGAACCATTTTATTCTCGCCTATTTCTTCAACGACTATTCTGAGATCGTCATACTGCCATTTAGGTATCTTTTGACCACCAAGGTAATTGTTAAGTAATTTATTTATCGAAATCATTGAATCTCATGTGAGGCTTAAACGGTAGACCTTTTTTCTTTCGCCACTCTTGAAAAAGGGTGTCAACAGGTTTAGTTAAGCCTTCCTTAATATCAAATCCAAACTCTTTTGCCAGCTTTTCTATAATTTCCTTTTTTCCCTCAATTTCAATTATGTCAGCGTAAGGATATTCATCTAAAGTAACATGCGCCCCATCTATTTCCCATCCAGTCTGATAACGTTCGTAACTTGTGGTGGGTGTAAATTCCATTGCTCCAAGGATTTTTTCTATCTCTCCTTTGGGATCCCGAAAAGATATCTCATATTCTATTTCTCTTTTGGCTCCATTTATGGGAGAGAGGGGTTTTTTATAGGTAAGAGTTTTATCTCCTGTGTCTCCCAGAATTCTAACCCTGATTCTACCGTTGGTTGTTTGCATAATTCTACTAGGGTTATCAAACATAACGCTGCTTTGATATTGACGGGCTATTTTAGAAAAGGCTCTAGTATCTAAAACTCTAACCAGAGCTTCTCCGTCTTTAACCCAAAACTTATACTCTAATTCTATATTTTGTTTATTTTTCATAGGGGATGATTAAAATTAGTAGCCAAAGCTAAAAATTCATCTCTTGTTCGCTCATAATTTTTAAAATCCCCTTTGACAGCTGAGGTTTTGTTCACCGCTTCGCAGTGGACACCTCTCATCTTCATACAAAGGTGAACTCCAGATACCACAATTGCTAGCCCTTGTGGTTTAAGTCTTTTATAAAACAAATCAACCGCTTCCTGAGTAAAATCTTCTTGATTCATTGGTCTTTTGGCAATGTGGCGTAGAATGCGAACAATTTTAGAAAAACCGATTTGTTCACCTTTTTTGGGAATATAAGCAAAGGCAATGTCATAAATAACTGGTAACATGTGATGAGAACACAGAGAGTAAACCCTTATTGGGCTTTGGACTAACATTCCTTTATATTCGACTCTCCTGCCGTTGTGTTTGGGAAATAAAACTCTAAAATGTTTCTCTAATTCACTTTCTGATTCTTCTCGGAGCGAAGAGGTAAATTCAGCCAGCACCTCTACCATCCTCTTGGGAGTGCCTTCATAGTTAGGATCTTTAAGATCTAGACCAAGATTCAATAACAGCTCTTTAGCTGCCAACTCAGCTTTGGTTAGATTTAATGTTTTTCCCATTTTCGTTGTATAAAAACCCCCTTGTATTATAATGGTCTAAGTGAAAATTATAGCACTACCACCCGCTCCTTACAACTATAGGTGGTGCTTAATGCTAGTAGTTGATGAATATGCTTAAATGTGAGTTCTGGGAATTCCAGGATGTCTAACCAGTTAGCTGACCTAAAATCGTTCCATTTGTCCAACAGATCGGGCAAACAAGGGCGTTTGGTTGTGGCGCAAGCCGAGACGCCCACCGTGGCCAGCGCCAAGAATCCGTCATTTTGATATTTTGGGCGTACAATAAAAAGTAGAAACGCAAAATTTTATTTAAGTGATAATATTCATATATATTGAATATTAATAATTTAAAAAATGTAAATATGAGCAACAAGGTAGCCGTTAATAACCCAAGCACTAATAAAAAGGATTTAGTAGATTACATAGGTATTAATGGACTTTTTATTGTGGCTATCATCAGTTTCTTCTTTTTTGGTGGGAGTATCGTTGCAATGTTAGGTACCATTTGCGGGATAGCCGGACTTATATATCTCATTAAAAGGAGGAAAATATTGTCAAGTAGGGATAAATATAGTGGATGGGGTTTATTTATACTTTGGATAATTGTTTGGATATTTGTCGCTAGTAAAGGAAATTATTAACCTAAATTAAGTTATGAACTATATAATTCAAATCGCCGGAACTATATTATTTACCTGTTTATTTGCACTTTTTTTACTAAAGACAACGAAGAGAAAGCCGACGCGCATTACCCTTACAGGTTTCGCTACGCTATTGCACATTGTATTAGAATTTGGGGCAGAAAGAAGCTTGCCTTTATCAATTTTATCTGTGGCTGGTGGTATTCCTATATATTATTTTTCTTTAGTCGAATCAAACGAATTTCTACAAAAATGTTATGAAACAAAAATCAGTAAATCTTTAAAAATATTTATAATCGGATGTTTTGTCTTTCTTATTTTATGGTTCGGACTTTTGACATTCGGAGGTTAGTTGCGAAAATATGCAAACTAGTAATCCGACACCAACGCATCGCAATAAACTAGAAAAAGGTGAAAAAAACTTGAAAAGGGAAAACCACCTTGAAGGTGGTGTCCCTAGTATCAAAACCACATGACAAACCCAGAAAGCCCAAATTTAGATACCCTACAAATGGCTGATTTGCAAAAATTCTTAACCGGACGCCCCAGAGAACAACTAGAAAAAGATCTCCAACAGTTGATCAACGATTCTCAGACCGATAAAGGACCATATCACTCGGGCGGTACTCCAGCCAATGTCTCTAGGACCTATATTATTATCCAAGAAACCCTGGAACAATCGGCTAAGGAGAAATAATGGTGACCAAGATAATTTATACCAACCATGCCGTCAAAAGAATCCCTGACCAAGGCCTAGAGAAGTGGCAAGTCAAAAAAACCCTTAACAAACCCGATCTGATTCGCCCCTCAACCGCGCCAGGTTGTAAAAATTATGTCCGGGTCAACAACCACCTCGAAATTGGGGCAACCGTCAAAAAAACTGACGATGGTAATTGG